>DLGU01000078.1:22072-24651 GCA_002482865.1 Porphyrobacter sp. UBA7686 | reverse complement strand
CCGATCGAGCCAGTGGCGCCTAGCAGGGTGAGGACACGCGTCATCTCCCTATCATCCCAGCAAAGTAGTGGCCGTGGCAATCACAAACAGCACGAAGAACACCGCGACAAACCCATCGAGCCGGTCAAACAATCCGCCATGTCCCGGAATGAGGCTGCCTGAATCCTTCACGCCCGCGCGCCGCTTCATCCAGCTTTCGAAGAAATCGCCGCTCTGCGCGATCACTGCGATCAACAAGCCGCCGAACACCGCTCCGGCAATGCTGATCCAAGTGAAGCCCGGCTCTGCCGCTGGCCCAATATCGGCAAGCTCAACCGCGATGCCCACCAGCCCTGCCAACAGCGCCCCGCCAAAAAGGCCGGCCCAGGTCTTTGCCGGGCTGATCCGCGGTGCGATCTTCGGCCCGCCAATGGCGCGCCCGGCGAAATAGGCCCCCACGTCAACCGCGACGATCGGCAGCAGGAACACCAACAACACCTCGAGCGGGCCGTAGCCTCTGATGGGCGAGTCGGGGAACGCATGGGTGAGGCCGTTCCGTACGATCTCCATCGCGAGCGCCGCGCCGCCGACATAGACCACCCCGCCAAAGAACCACACTGTCTCGCTCAACCCGGTCAGCCGGAAGCGGCCGATCAGCTTGTTCCACTCCCACAGCACGCCGCAAGCGACGAGCGCCACGAAGGCAGTCCAGAACCAGCCGCCCAGCCACAGCGCCCCGCCCGCCATCACCAGCATGACGATGGCGGAGGCCAGCCGCACCGGCAGATCGGTCACGCCAGCTTTTGTGTCGCGCACCCGCGCTTCACCGTCCGCCATAGCGCCGCTCCCTTCGGGCAAAATCGTCGAGCGCCGTGGTGAGATGCGCCGGTTCGAAATCGGGCCACAGCGTATCCACAAACAGCATCTCGGCATAGGCCGCCTGCCACAGCAGGAAATTCGACAGGCGGATCTCCCCGCTGGTTCGGATCAACAAATCCAGCGGTGGGAGATCAGCGGTGTCGAGGTGCGCGGCGATGGTCTCGATTGTCACCTCGCCTACCGCCGCTGCCTTGGCCGCAGCGCGCGCGATTTCGTGCTGCCCGCCATAATTGAGCGCCACCGCCAGCGTTTGCTTGCCGTTCGCCGTCTGGGCCAGTGCGTCTTCCAGCATCGCGACGATATCGGGCGCGAGCGATTGCCAGTCGCCGATGATCTTGAGCTTCACATTATTGGCGATGAATTCGGGCAGGTCGGATTTGATGAACCGGCGCATCAGGTTCATCAGATCGTCAACTTCGTCCTCCGAGCGTTTCCAGTTTTCGGACGAGAACGCGTACAGCGTCAGGCACTCCAGCTCGGTCGGCTCAAGCGCGCGCACCAACCGGCGCACTGCCTCTACACCGCGCTGATGGCCGACCGCGCGAGGCAAGCCCCGTTTCTTGGCCCAGCGGCCATTGCCATCCATGATGATGGCGACATGTCTGGCGCGCGATTGGTCCAAGCCTGTTCCCTACGATCCCGAAGCCGCAATCACTGCGTCAGGATTTCCTGTTCCTTCTTGGCCGCAGCCTCGTCGGTTTCCTTGACGTATTGATCGGTCAACTTCTGGACCTGCTCTTCGGACCGCTTGCGATCGTCCTCGGAGATTTCCTTCTTCTTCTCGTCGGTCTTGAGGCTTTCCATCGCGTCACGGCGCACGTTGCGGATCGCGATCTTCGCCTTCTCAGCATATTGGCCCGCTAGCTTGGCAAGTTCCTTGCGGCGATCCTGAGTCAGATCGGGGATCGGCAAGCGCAGGGTCTGGCCGTCGATGATCGGGTTGAGGCCGAGGTTTGCGTGGGCAATGCCCTTTTCGACGGGGGTCATGTTCGACTTGTCCCACACCTGTACGCTCAGCATCCGCGGCTCGGGCGCCGAAACGGTCGCAACCTGCGACAGCGGCATCATCGAGCCATAGACTTCGACCACGACCGGATCGAGCAAGCTGGTGTTGGCGCGGCCTGTGCGTAAGCCTTGCAGATCGCTCTTCAACGCTTCCACAGCGCCTTTCATCCGGCGCTCAACATCGGCCTTGTCATATTGCGGCATGGCTGGGGTTTCCTTCGGTTGTCTTAGCTGTCTTGAACAATGGTCTGCACGCCCTCACCCGCGAGCACGCGGGCAAGATTGCCTTTCTCGCGGATCGAGAAAACCACAATCGGGATCTTGTTGTCACGGCACAAGGCCACCGCCGAGGCGTCCATTACCTTGAGGTTATCGGCCAGTACGCGGTCGTACGTTACGGTATCGAACCGCACGGCATCGGGGTTGTGCTTGGGATCGCTGTCGTAAACGCCATCGACGCTGGTGCCCTTGAGCAGCGCGTCGCACTTCATCTCCGCCGCGCGCAAAGCCGCGCCGCTATCGGTGGTGAAATAGGGCGCGCCGACACCGGCAGCAAAGATCACGACCCGGCCTTTTTCCAGATGGCGCTCGGCGCGGCGGCGGATCACCGGCTCGCACACCTTGTCCATCTCGATCGCGGATTGCACGCGAGTCTGGACGCCGAGCTGTTCGAGCGCGTTCTGCATCGCCAGCGCATTCATGACCGTCGCGAGCAT
>DLGU01000078.1:6610-21972 GCA_002482865.1 Porphyrobacter sp. UBA7686 | reverse complement strand
GTTTCCTTGGCCGCCTTCACCTCTGCCGCCAGTTCAGCGACGAAGGCCGGGTCGATCCCGAACTGTTGGCTGCCCATCAGCACTTCGCCTGACAGTTTCAGGAGGACGCGCTTGATCGGGGGAAGAGACATGGGAATGCGGGGCTCCGGGCTGAATCTTGGGCCAAAGGAAAAGATGCCGCGCACTTAACGGGCAATCGGGCAATTCGCAAAGGGAAAGGCCGGGCTAATCCCCGCGCGGCGCGGCGGCAAGCGTGTGCAGCAGACCCCGAGTGAAGCCACGTGGTGCGACCGAAAGGTGATCCTCGTCGGCAAGCACCTCCGATTGCAGCCGGAGCCCGGCAAATCCACGCGCGCGCAGCATCGCATCGAAGGCGGCGTTGTCGGCCACCATGTCGACCTCCTGCTGGTAACGCCGATCGCCGACCCGCTGCGCCTCGTATTCGCCGACATAGATGTAGACATCCGCGTCGATCGTCTCGAGCCTGTCCAGCAGGGCCGGAGCCCGCTGCAGCAAGTGCTTGCGGTCGAACCAGAAGGATGGGCTGCCCAGCACGTAGCCGCTGAACATGGCCGGTTGCGTCATCAGGATCTGCGCGCCCAAGAGGCCGCCATAGGAGTGGCCGACAAAGACGCGGCGGCCTGGTGCAGCGCGGAAGCGGCTTTCGACGAAGGGCAGCACGGCATCGCGCAGGTAATCGCGATAGCGCAGCGACTGGCCGTGCACCGCGCCGGCAGGTGCATCCGAGGCGCCCCTCGCGGTCGGCGTATAGTCGCGCCGACGGCTCGCCATGGGATCTTCGCCCTTGCCGTAGGACAGGCCGACGAGGATGAATTCTTCGAGGCGCGGCCCCGCACCGTTCATCCGCCGAGCGATCGCGCGCAGCACCGGAAAGGCGTAATCGGCGTCGGTGACATAGACCACCGGATAGGTGCGCTCCGGCTCGGCGGCATAGCTCGGGGGGAGGCTGACATAGGCTTGATAAACAATGCCGCTCGCCGGATCGGGCACGTCGAACACCTGCGATCCGAGCAGCTCGTAAGGCTGCCCCCCACCCCGCTGTGCCGGAACGCCGCTCCCCTTGTCCTCGCTGGCGGTATAGGCCGGTGCCGCCGAGCAGGCAGACAGCATGGCTGCGGCGACGAACGCGCACCTGAAGAATCGCATGAAAGGCCCCGACCCGATGACTGGCGGCAGGTGCCCCCGATCCTTGCGCAAAATCAACGGGCCGGATGGTCGATACCACCCGGCCCGTGCCGTTTTTCCGATAATCGGGAGGAGGATCAGCCCTTGAGCGTGGCTGCCACTTCTGCTGCGAAATCGACTTCTTCCTTCTCGATGCCTTCACCGAGCTGGAAGCGTGCATAGTCCTTGAGCACGATCGGGGTGCCCGCGGCCTTGCCAGCCTGCGCGACGAGATCAGCGATGACGGTCTTGTTGTCCATCACGAAGATCTGGCTGAGCAGCGCATTTTCCTTGGCGAACTTCTTCACCGCGCCATCGACCATCTTGGCCTGCACGTCTTCGGGCTTGCCGGTTTCGGCAGCCTTTTCGGCGGCGATCTTGCGCTCACGCTCGATCACTTCAGCATCGAGCCCGTCAGCGTCGAGCGCCATCGGGAAGGCGGCGGCCGCATGCATGGCCAGCTGCTTGCCGAGCGGTTCGAGCACGTCGGCGCCCGCTTCGCTCTCCAGACCGATCAGCACGCCAATCTTGCCAAGGCCTTCGGCAGCGGCGGTGTGCATGTACGAAATGACCGCGCCCTTCTCGACCGCGACGGTCTTGATGCGGCGGATCTGCTGGTTTTCACCGATGGTGGCGACGTTGTCGGTCAGCTTGTCGGAGACGGTGCCGCCTTCGGGGTAGGCAGCGGCCTTGAGCGCTTCGACATCATCATTGCCGAGTTCGAGCGCGACAGCCGTCACGTTGCGGACAAAGCTCTGGAACTGGTCGTTCTTGGCGACGAAGTCGGTTTCCGAGTTCACTTCGACAGCCACGCCCTTGGTGCCCGAAACGGCAACGCCGACGAGACCTTCTGCCGCGGTGCGGCTCGACTTCTTCTGGGCAGTGGCGAGGCCCTTGGCGCGCAGTGCGTCAACCGCGGCTTCGATGTCGCCGCCGGCTTCGGTCAGCGCCTTCTTGGCGTCCATCATGCCAGCGCCCGTGCGCTCGCGCAGCTTCTTCACGTCAGCGACGGAAAAATCAGCCATGAGAAATTCCTTTTCGTGTGTTGTTCGGGCGCCCGGCCCTGCCGTCTCCAGATGGAGGGCAATGCCGGGCGCGCTAGAGGGGTAATGTGACGCGGAAGCGACGGTGTATGTCGCCGCTGCCGCGTGAAGAAAATCAGGCTTCGGTTTCTTCCGCAGCCGACTCGTCAGCGACCACGACCTGCGCGGGTGCTTCAGCCGGGGGTTCAGCCATCGCGCCGAAATCGCTCGACACGTCCTGCTGGAACTTGCCCTTGCCGGCGAGCGCCGCTTCACCGATCGCCTGGCAGTACAGGCGCACTGCGCGGCTTGCATCGTCGTTGCCCGGAACCGGGAAAGCGATGCCCGACGGATCGACGTTGGTGTCGAGAATGCCGATCACCGGAATGCCGAGAACGTTGGCTTCCTTGATCGCGAGATCTTCCTTGTTGGCGTCGATCACGAACATCACGTCCGGAATGCCGCCCATATCGCGGATGCCGCCCAGCGAGGCTTCAAGCTTCTCACGCTCACGGGTGAGCTGCAGGACTTCCTTCTTGGTGAAGCCCGAGACATCGCCGTTCAGCATCTCTTCCAGCGCCTTCAGGCGGCGGATCGAGCCACTGATCGTCTTCCAGTTGGTGAGCATCCCGCCCAGCCAGCGGTGGTTGACGAAGTGCTGGCCCGACATGCGCGCGGCTTCAGCGATCGGCTCCTGCGCCTGACGCTTGGTGCCAACGAACAGTACCTTGCCGCCCGAACGCACGGTCGATTCGACGAAATCGAGCGCGCGCGCAAACAGCGGCACGGACTGCGACAGGTCGATGATGTGAACACCGTTGCGCGCGCCGAAAATGTACGGCTTCATGCGCGGGTTCCAGCGGTGGGTCTGGTGGCCGAAGTGAGCGCCGGCCTCAATCAATTGCTGCATCGTGACGACAGGTGCCGCCATAGGTAATTCCTTTCCGGTTGTTCCTCTGGAAGGCTGGAACCGTGATGCGGAGCTCCCGCAAACGGCACCGGTATGTGCGCCTTCCATGTGAATTTGCTTGGAGCGAAGACCGAACGCCTTGCCTCAAGCGAGCGCACCCTTAACCGCGTCGCGGGCGGAAATCCAGACATGAATGCACGCATTTACGAAAAATCGCTCCAAGCCCGGTGCGAAAGGCGCTTGACAGGTTGGAACAGGTAGGGAACAAGACGTAGGAACAAAGAATGAACAATTCAGGGGAACCCGCCATGCTTGCTCTTGCCATTTCCGCCCTGTTCACGCTGACCGGTATCGTTGCTGTGGCCACCATCGCACACAGCCTGATGGGCGCGCGCGCTGCCTATGCGCAGCTTATGCGAGACGGTGAAGTGATGCGGGCGGGGTTTGCGCTTCAGGCTGCCGCAGTTGACATGCAACTGCGCACCGTCCGTCGTCAGGACGTCACGCCGCGTCGGCGCTCGGCTCCGCTGCGGAGGCTGCCGCATCAAATTTGCGCCGCTGCTTGATCCGCCCGTACTTCACAAGGCCGTAAGGCATGAGCGCCAGGTAGGCGATGCAGATCGCCGCTAGTGTCCACCACGGCTCCAGCAGCAGTGCGGCAAAAGCCAACCCCGTAAAGGCGATAAGCGGCAGACGGATCGAACGGCGCGGCCGGATTGAGGCCCAGCTCAAGGTCGCCATGTTTGAGATCATCAGGATCGCGATCACCGCCAGCCAAAGCGTCATCAGCACGGGATCGCGAAACAGGGCGATGCCCGTCTCGTGCCACAGGTAGAACGGTGTGAAGGCCAGACCAGCCCCGACCGGAGCAGGCACGCCGGTCAGGAACCCGGCAGATTTGTGCGGCTGATCGTCCAGATCAATCCGGGCGTTGAAGCGCGCAAGTCTCAGCGCGCAGCAGATCGCAAAGGCGAGCGCGGCAAACCAGCCAAAGCGCGGCCAGTCCTGCAAGGACCACAGAAACAGGATCAGCGCTGGCGCGACGCCGAAGGAAATCGAATCCGCCAAGCTGTCGAGCTCCGCACCGAAGCGCGACTGGGCGTTGAGCAGCCGCGCGATGCGCCCGTCGATCCCGTCGAGCACACCGGCCAATACCACGAGGCCGATCGCGTAAGTCCACTGCGCATCAATGGCGAAACGGATGCCGGTCAGCCCCGAACACAGCGCCGCCGCCGTGATCGCGTTGGGCAGCATGGCCCGCAAGGTCAGCCCGCCTGCACCCGGACTGCGCACACCTTCGTCCTCATCCTCAGCGGCCTTCGGGCCGAGCCGTGCCGGGAAAAACCGCGCGCCCGGAATCTTGCGCGGGCCGCGCTTGCGGGGCGGTTGGCTCACTGCGAAATTCCCTCGATCAATCCGCGCTGGCCGATGTCGGCGATAACGGTTTCGCCGGCAATGGTGGTCTGCCCGATCATCACTTTGGGATCGGTTCCAGCCGGAAGATAGATATCGACGCGGCTGCCGAACCGGATCAGGCCGACGCGCTGCCCCTTGGCGACCATGTCACCCGGCTTGACGAAGGGCACGATCCGCCGCGCAACCAGCCCGGCAATCTGAGTGAAGCCGATCTTCAGCCCGTCGCTTCGTTCGATCAGAATATGCTGACGTTCGTTTTCCTCGCTCGCCTTGTCGAGTTCGGCGTTCATGAATTTGCCGGGGATGTAGACAACCCGCCGCACTGTCCCGCCCACCGGCGTACGGTTTATGTGAACATCGAACACGCTCATGAAAATCGACACCCGCGTCACGGTGCCGTTGGGCAACCCCGCAAAGCCCGAGCCATCGTCGATCTGCAATTCGAGCGGCGGTTCAACCTCCTCGATCAGCGTGACGATCCCGTCAGCCGGCGCGATGATCGCGCCCTCACTCTGCGGCACCACACGTTCGGGATCGCGGAAGAACGCGAACACCCCAAAACTGAGCAGTAGCAACGGCCAGCCGATCAGCTCCCAATCGAGCGCGAGCAAGAAGAACAGGCTCACCGCCAACGCGATCAGCCCGAACTTGCGACCTTCCGGATGGATCGCGGGCCAATCCCAGCCCGCCTCGCCGCGACCTTTGTTATCGAGAATTTCGCCTGCCATCGGAGGGCTTCTAGGGAGTGCGGCGCGTGGCCGCAAGCAACTCGGCCCTCAGCTCACCTTGCGTACGAACACCGTGCCCGCAGAATAGCCCGCACCGAAGCTGCAAATGAGGCCGGTATCGCCAGCCAAAAGATCGTCGCTATGCTGGTGGAATGCGATGATCGAACCCGCACTCGAGGTGTTGCCATAGGTATCGAGCACTGTCGGGCTCTCGTCCTCGTTCGCCTCGTGGCCCAGTACCTTGGTGGAGATCAGACGGTTCATGCCCGCATTGGCCTGATGCAGCCACAAGCGGCGCAAGCCTTCGGGATCGATCCCGAGCCGCTCGGCTTCATCAAGGATCATCTGCGCCACCATCGGCACGACCTCCCGGAACACCTTGCGACCTTCCTGCACGAACAGCTTGTCAGCGGTGTCCGCCGTCTCGGGCGCCGCGCGGTTGAGGAAGCCGAAATTGTTGCGGATGTTGTTGGAGAATACCGTCTTCAGCTTGGTGCCGAGGATCGCCCAATGCTCCGGCGGCGCAATGGCAGCATCCTCGACCAGCACAGCGGTGGCGACATCGCCGAAGATGAAGTGGCTATCCCGGTCGCGCCAGTTGAGGTGGCCGGAGGTGATTTCCGGGCTGACCACCAGCACAGACCGCGCATTGCCTGCGCGGATGTAATCAGCGGCGGTCTGAATGCCGAAGGTCGCCGAAGAGCAGGCGACATTCATGTCGAAGCCGAACCCATCAATGCCCAGCGCCTGTTGAATCTCGATCGCCATCGCGGGATAGGCGCGCTGCATATTCGAAGCCGCGCACAGTACCGCATCGACATCTTCAGGCTTGCGGCCTGCGCGCTCCAGCGCCTGCCGAGCGGCGGCCACGCCGATTTCGGCCATGACCGACAGCTCGTCATTGCCGCGTTCGGGCAGACGCGGGCACATGATCGCAGGATCAAGGATCGGCGCCTTGCTCATCACATGGCGTGATTTAATCCCGCTCGCCTTCTCGATGAACTCGACGGAGGAATAGGCCAGCGGCTCGACATCGGGGTTCGCCGCGTTGTGGCGATCCACAAAGGCGTTGAAGCTGGCGACCAGTTCTTCGTTGGAGATGCTGTCGGCGGGGGTGAACAGGCCGGTAGCGGAGATGACCGGGTGGCCGGTGAGGGGGGCTTGCATTTCCTGCATGGGACTCTCTTGCATGGGGCGCACGCCTTACTGCCCCCCCTCTCCTGCCGCAAGCCCTGCCGCCTGCGCCTCTGGTTCGAGCACATCGCGCAGCAGCGGATTGGGGAAGGTACGTGCGATGGTGACGGCGTAGAATTCCTCGGTGATCTCGGGCAGCTGGAACAGCTCATATAGCGTGCCAGCGGCCAATTCATCACGCACCACGATTGGCGGAATCACCGCCACGCCGACATCATTGCGGGCCAGAAGGCGAATCATCGCCATGTCGTCCGCCTCGGCAGCGACGCGCGGGACGATGCCCAGCCCTTCGATCATCGCATCGAAACCGGCCCGCAGCGCAGTCTCGGGCGTGGGCAGGATCAACGGCGCGGTGGTGAGCAGCCGGGTGAGGCCCTGCGCCGCCATGGCCAAGCGCGACCGTGTACCAACGAGGCTGACCGGCTGTTCCGCCAAGCGCCGCACCAGATAGGGGCTCGCCGCATCGCGGGCGGGCACCTGGTTAGTAAGCAGCACGTCAATCGTCAGCGCGTCGAGTGCGCGCAGCAGGCTCGCCTGCGTGCCAGAACGCAGCACAACCTCGACATCATCGCGACCGATCAACGGCTCCAAAAAACCCATCTGGAAGTTGCGCGACAAGGTCGCCAGCGCGCCGATCCTGAGCACCTTGCGCTGCTCGCCGACCGCGCGGAACGTGGCGGTGAGCTGTTCGGAGGCGCGGAAGATCTGCTCGGCATAATCCAGCGCGATCCGCCCCGCCTCGGTCAAAACCAGATTGCGCCCTCGCCGCTCGAACAGATCATGGCCGAGATCGGCTTCGAGTGCCTTGATCTGGGTCGAGACCGCACTTTGCGAAATATTGAGCGCGCGTGCTGCCGCAGTCAGCGTGCCTTCGCGTGCGGTCGCTCGGAACAGTCGCAGGTGGTGCAGGTTGAGGGTCGCCATGGTGCCATTTCCGCTTAATCGTTCGATTGAGACGAACGTTTGTCCGCAAAATATGTATTTTCTTTAATTTAGTCCACACCCTATCCGGCAAAGCGTTCCTGAAGCCCTCTCTTCTTGCCGGAGCGCTGCCATGCCTGACACCATCGCCCTCACGCTGATTGCCCCGCTGGCGCTTGTGCCGGTGATCCTGTTTGCGCTCGCCCGCCCCGGCAAGCGTCCCGGCGGCCTGCCGCGCTGGTCAGAAGGCGCGGCGCTTATCGCCTTTGCGCTCGCGCTCGCAGGCCTTGTCCAGACCGCCCTTTTCTCTTCCCCGGGCCTTGCACTGCTGAATGGTCCCTTCGCCCTTGCGCTGCGCAGCGATCTTGTCAGCGCGAGCGTCGCCACGCTGGTCGGCTTCATCGGCTGGATCGTGATGCGCTACAGCCGCACCTATCTCGACGGCGAAGCGCGCGAGGGCGCGTTCCATGCCCTGATGCTGACCACGCTCGCGGCGGTGCTGGTGTTCGTGCAGGCGGGCACGCTGCCTACCATGATCCTCGCCGCCATCGCGGTCGGGCTGACCCTCAAGCGCTTGCTGCTGTTCTACCCCGACCGACCCGAAGCCCAGCGCGCCGCGACCAAGTTTGCCGCGGTCTGGCACACGGGTGACGTGATGCTGGTGATCGCCGCAGGGTTGCTCTTCGCCCGCTTCGGCACGCTTGACGTGACCGCACTGCCCGCCGCTGCCGATGCCACCGGGCTTGGGCTCGCCGGAACGCTCGGCGTCGCCGCCATCGTCGTCGCCGCCGCGCTCAAAACCGCCGCCTTCCCGGTCCACGGTTGGCTGACCGAGGTGATGGAGGCCCCCACCCCCGTTTCCGCGTTGCTCCACGCCGGGATCATCAACTCGGGTGGCGTGCTGCTGATCACCGCTGCTCCACTGGTCCAGGCGAGCACCGGCGCGATGGCTGCCCTCGTCCTGATCGGCGGGCTCACCGCGCTGTTCGGCGCAGCCGTGATGCTCACCCAGAGCGCGATCAAGACCGCGCTCGCCTGGTCAACCATCTCGCAGATGGGCTTCATGCTGCTGCAATGCGGGCTCGGCCTGTGGACGCTGGCGCTGCTGCACATCATCGCCCACTCGCTCTACAAGGCGCACGCCTTCCTGTCCTCGGGCGGCGCGGTGGCCGAGGTCGCCAATATCCGCCGCCCCGGCCCGGTCGCCGTGCCGAGCGTCGCAGCGGTGCTCAAGAGCTTCGCCCTCGCGCTCGCCATCTTCGCTGCGATTGCCGGAGCCTTCTCCGCTGCTTTCGGACCAAAGTCCCCGCAGGCGCTGGCGCTGGGCGCGATCCTGATCTTCGGGGTGGCTTACCTTGTCGCGCAGGGCCTTGCTGACCGTGCGCCCGTCGCCCTGACCAAGCGCACCGCTGGTGCCGCTCTCGCGGCTGCGATCGGTTACTTCAGCTTCCAGACCCTCGCCCAAGCCATCTGGGGCCCGATCCTGCCGCCTGCGCCGATGCCGACCGATCTCGAATGGGCGATGCTGGTGATTGCGGTGGCGAGCTTCGGCCTTGTCGCTTTTGCCCAGGCTCTGTTCCCCCTCTGGGCCCACCATCCGGCCACCGCTGGTCTGCGCGTCCACCTGGCCAACGGTCTCTACCTCAACGCCCTGCTGGACCGCGCCATCGGCGGCTTCCGCACCACAACGACCCGCTGATGAACGCACCAACGGAGACAATGCCATGCTGATGAACCACGCTGACATCGCCCCGGCCCGCTTTTCCGCGGTGCTCGAAGCCGCTGAGGCTGCCGGCCGCGCCATTCCGCCTGCCTTCCCGCTGGATGCGACCGTGGCGGTGAACCCCTTCCTTGGGCAAACCGGAGATGATCTCGGCAGCACAGCGGCCCGACTTGCCCGCGTCGCCGGGGTCCGCGTCACGCGTACCGGCACCGAATATGCCGCCGCCATCAAGGATGGCCGGATCAGCGCCGATGACCTCGCCGAAGCGCTCGCCGCCTCGCCCTCGCCTTTGAAGCCTGCGACCGCCACCGCTCTGCGCGAAATGGCCGAGACGCTGGGTGATGGCCCTGCCCCCCGCGCTTTGCCGACCGTTGCCGATCTCGCTGCCGAGGCGACTGGGATCGATTGGCCCGCGCTGATCGACAAGTGCATCGGCCTGTGGGCCGCAGGCCACTTCGACCGCGGCCAAGCCCTGTGGTCGCCCGCTCCCGGTGCAGAGGCCTTCACCGCATGGCGCGGCTGGGCGCTCCATGACCTCACGCCGGAAATCGCCGGCCTCGAAGGCTTCTGCGCTCATGTCGCCTGCGCGCCCGACACCACCGAACGCGCGATCCTCTCCGCCGCCGAAACCCTCGGCCTGTCTGACGCCGCAGCATCGACCGCATTCCACCGCTTAGCCATGAGCCTTGGCGGATGGGCGCAGCACGCACGCTGGCTGCTGTGGCAGGCTGAACTTGTCGGCGATACCGACCGCACGTTGATGGACCTGCTCGCAATCCGCCTGATCTGGGACGAGGCGCTGCTGCTACGCACGCCGCAGATCGCCGACCGCTGGGCTGCAACCGTCGCGGCTCATGCGGTGCCGATCAGCGCGGCCGCCGAGGACGTGGCGTTGGCAATCCTGCAAGACGCGGCCGATCGCGGCCACCAGCGCCGCCTTGCCGCGGCACTCGATGGCGCGGCCCCGCAAGGCGAGCGGCCCTTCCTGCAAGCCGCCTTCTGCATCGACGTGCGCTCCGAGGTGTTCCGCCGCGCACTCGAATCTGTCGATCATTCCATTGCAACCATCGGTTTTGCAGGGTTTTTCGGTCTGCCGCTGGCGCACCATGCCCATGGTTCGGACATTCTCGAGGCGCGCCTGCCGGTGCTGCTCAACCCGGTGGTCAACACCACCAGCGCGGGCGATCCGGCCAAGGATCAGGCTGCCCGCATCAACGCCCGCAGCAAGCGCGCCTGGGGCCGGTTCCGGCAAGCAGCGGTGTCCTCCTTCGCCTTTGTCGAGGCGATGGGGCCGGTCTATGCGGTGAAGCTGGTGAAGTCGGCGCTCGGCCTCGGCAGCACGGCGAAAGCAGAGCCTGCCCCCGAAGTGATTGGCGGCATGAGCGCCGCAGCCAAGGCCGATACCGGCGCAGCTGTGCTCAAGGCGATGAGCCTGACGCAAGGCCACGGCGAGGTCGTGCTGCTGCTCGGCCACGGTGGCAACACCACCAACAACCCGCATGAAAGTGCTTACCACTGCGGGGCCTGCGGCGGGTACACTGGCGAAGTCTCCGCGCGGCTGCTCGCAATCCTGCTCAACGATCCCGAAACCCGCGCCGGTTTGGCCGAACGGGGCGTGGATGTTCCGGCGGATACGCTGTTCGTGGCCGGCCTGCACGACACCACCACCGACGCTATCACCATCTACGATGATGGCCTTCCCGCCGCGCGCAGCGGCGATCTTGCCACGGTCCGCAAGTGGCTGGCGCAGGCCGCCAAAGTTGCGTGTGCCGAACGCGCAGTACGGCTGCCTGGTGCGCGCTGGAACACCATCGCCGCCCGCGCTCAGAACTGGGCCGAAATCCGCCCGGAATGGGGCCTTGCCGGCTGCGCCGCCTTTATCGCCGCCCCGCGCGAGGCAACCGCTGGCCGCGACCTTGGCGGGCGCGCGTTCCTGCATTCCTACGACTGGCAGGCGGATGCAGGCTTCGGCACGCTGGAACTGATCATCACCGCCCCAGTCGTGGTGGCGAGCTGGATCAGCCTCCAGTATTACGGCTCCAGTGTCGCACCCGAAATCTTCGGCGGCGGCAACAAGTTGATCCATAACGTCGTCGGCGGGATCGGGGTGATCGAGGGCAATGGAGGCAAGCTTCGCGCCGGCCTCCCGTGGCAAGCGGTACATGACGGCGAGCACCTCGCGCATGAACCCCTGCGCCTATCGGTCATGATTGAGGCCCCGCGTGAAGAGATGCTCAAGATCCTCGAAAAGCACGCGAACGTCCGGGCGCTGTTCGATAATGGCTGGCTGCACCTCTTCGCCCTGAAAGATGGCAAGGTTGATGCGCGCTATCTGCCGGGCTTCAAGTGGGCCGATCAACAACCGGAAATGCTCGCCGCCTGAGCGCAGGCGATCAAGGTCGCAACTGGCGTCGCCCGCTCAAGGGTCGCAACCTGTCGAACCATCGGCAGGGCGAGCGGGTGACGGCCCTTTTTGGGAGACAGCTGTGTCCACTTAGGGGGTAGACCGCCTCAGGACACACCCAGACGCCTGCCATGAAGTGCTTCACGTGAAACGAGGGAAGGAAAGTGGTGGACAGGGCTGGATTCGAACCAGCGTACGCTTGCGCGGGCAGATTTACAGTCTGCTGCCTTTAACCACTCGGCCACCTGTCCACACAGTCCCCTGCCATGAGGGGGGCGATCCTGAGCGTGTCACGCTCTGAAATTGCGCGAGTCCGTTGCCGGACCCGCCGCCGAGAGGCGCCCCTTTGGCGAAGCACTGCTTGCCTGTCAATGCCCCTGCTGGCAGGGGGTGCCTTTGAAAAGCCTCAGGCGGGAAACAACATGACCAAAGGTGAAAAGAAGCGCGCCCTGCGGGGTCGTGCAGGACGCATGAAGGGCGGGCGCGGCTCGGGTCGTGGCAGTGCGGGGCAGGTGCGCCTATGGGGTCGCCATGCGGTCGAGGCCGCGCTCAAGAACCCTGAACGCCAGCACCGCAAGCTGTGGGCCACGCCAGAGGGGCTCGAAAGCCTCGACGGCGAATTGCCCGCAGGTTTCCCGGTCGAACATGCCCAAGCGGCCGATCTCGCTCGCTTGGTCGCCAAGGATGCCCCGCATCAGGGGCTGGTGCTGGAATGTGCCGCATTGGAAGACGTGTTCCTCGACGAGGTGGCCGACGGTGAAGCGGCCCGGCCCATCGTGGTGCTCGATCAGGTGACCGATCCGCACAATGTCGGCGCAATCCTGCGCTCGGCGGCGGCTTTCGGGGCGGCGGCAATCGTGACGCAGGACCGCCATGCACCGTCCGAAGGCGGCGTGCTGGCCAAAGCTGCTTCGGGCGCGCTTGAGACTGTGCCGTGGGTCCGGGTGGTCAACCTCGCCCGCGCCTTGGAAGAGCTTGCCGAGGCCGGGTATTGGCGCATCGGGCTGGCAGGCGAAGCGGACGCGGTGCTCGCCGATGTCATGCCCACCGGGCCGCTGGCGATCGTGCTCGGCGCGGAGGGCGAAGGCCTGCGCCAGAATATCGCCGCTCATTGCGACGTGCTGGCGAAGTTGCCGATCACTTCGGCCATCGAGAGCCTCAACGTCTCGAACGCGGCGGCGATTGCGCTTTATGCGGTGGCAACGCGCAGCTAGAAGCAGGATCAGGGAGGGAATTGCCATGACCATGTTTTCGACCATCCGACTGCGCGCCGCTGCGGTGCTGACTGGCGCTGCGCTGGCGCTGAGCGGCTGCTTCATGACACCGGGCAAGTTCACGTCAGAACTCGCGATCACCGGGCCGGACAGCTTCACCTTCAGCTATGAGGGCGAAATCTTCTTCCTCGGCCTTTCCAAGCTGGCGCAGTTAGACGCGGCGAATGCCGACAGTTTCACGGCCAATTGCTTTGACGATGAAACTTACGAGAGCCGCGATTGCACCGTAGAAGAAGAGGCGGTCCAGCGCGAAGAGTGGGAAGCGGGCGCAGCCGAGCGGGCGGAGCAGGCCAAGAAGCAGGCCCAGCAGATGGCCGCGATCATGGGCGGGATTGATCCGTCCGACCCCAAGGCCGCCGACGAACTCGTCAAGCTGCTCCAGCGCCAGAAGGGCTGGGAGCGGGTGGTTCACAAGGGCGACGGGGTATTCGACGTCAGCTACCGCGTCTCGGGCACGATGGGCCACGATTTTACCTTCCCGATGATCGAAGGCTTTCCGCAGACCAATCCCTTCGTGCAGGTGTTCCTGCGCAAAGGTGGTCAGGTGCGGATCAACGCGCCGGGCTTTGCCGCGCAGAGCACGGATAGCGCCGGGCTCGGCACGGTTCTGGGTGCAGGCTCCTTCGCCGGGTTGGCAGCCATGGGCGCTGCCGAGCAGTCGCGTGAAGCCGGACAGAACCCGGCGACCATGCCCGGTGTGCCAGTGATGGACGGCACCTTCACGGTGCGCGCCGCTGCAGGCATGCGAATTCTCGCCAACAACACCGACGAAGGCCCTGTGACTGAGGCCGGCGGTGAGGCGCTGATCTGGAGTATCAACCAGCGCACCGCGCAGGCCCCGACCGCACTGATCGCCGCTGCACGCTGACTGACGCACTCGGCAAAGAAAAACCCCGCCGGCCGCGAGGCTGACGGGGTTTTTCTTGCCCTTGAAAGTGGATCAAGCGGGCTGGCTGTCGGTCAGTTAACTGCGTCCTTAAGCCCCTTGCCCGCCTTGAACTTGGGCTGATTGGATGCCTTGATCTTCATCGGCTCACCGGTGCGCGGGTTGCGCCCGGTGGATGCCTTACGCTTGGCGACCGAGAAGGTGCCGAAGCCCACCAACCGCACTTCGTCCCCGCCCGAAAGCGCCTTGGTAATTGCGTCGAACACGCTTTCGACGGCGTTCGAGGCATCGCTCTTGCACAGACCGCTCGCGTTGGCAACTTCGCCGATCAGGTCGTTCTTGTTCATATGGGAACCCCCTAGCTGCTGGATATCGATTATCGGTGTGAATCGCACACATAAGAAACGGCGAGACTGAGACGTTTTTTGATAGGCTGTCAAAGGCAAATAGCCCGATCACCGCCACCAGGCGAAAAGCCAAAGCAGTTTATGCGCCCAACATAGGTTGGCCGCTCGTTAGCCTGACAAATACCGTCTCAGGAATAAAGCAAGCCTGCCGCGAATCACGGCAGGTGCAAATCCCATCGACTCAATGCGCGGTTGGCACCTCTGAAGTAGCCGGGCCTGCCCCCGAAGCCGGATTGGCTGGCTGACTGGCCAGATCATCCGCTTCGGTCCATTCGATCGCCACCAGCGGCTCTGTCAGGGCGCGGGCCAGCACCTCGTCAACATGGGACACCGGCACGATTTCCAGCCCCGCCTTGGCGTTAGCCGGGATTTCGGCGAGGTCCTTGACGTTCTCCTCTGGGATGAGGACGGTCGTGATCCCGCCGCGCAGCGCCGCGAGCAGCTTTTCCTTCAGCCCGCCGATCGGCAGCACCCGGCCGCGAAGTGTGACCTCGCCCGTCATCGCTACATCAGGGCGCACCGGGATACCGGTGAGCGTCGAGACGATCGAGGTGACCATGCCAATCCCGGCACTCGGCCCGTCCTTGGGCACTGCGCCTTCGGGCAGATGGATGTGGATGTTCTTGCGGTTGATCAGGCTCGGCTTGATACCGTAGGCGGGCGCGCGCGCCTTCACGAAGCTGAAGGCGGCCGAGACGCTTTCGTTCATCACCTGGCCGAGCTTGCCGGTGGTCTTGACCTCGCCTTTGCCCGGGGTGGTGACGCTTTCGATGGTGAGCAATTCGCCCCCCACCGAAGTCCATGCCAGACCTGTCACAGCGCCGACCTGCGCTTCTTCCTCCGAAACGCCATGCTTGAACTTGCGCACGCCAGAGAAGTCGCCGAGGTTTTCGGGCGTGATGGTGACGCTGGTGGCCTTCTTTTCGAGGATCTGACGCAAAGACTTGCGGCACAGCTTGGCGATCTCCCGCTCCAGCGTGCGGACCCCGGCCTCGCGGGTGTAATAGCGGATCAGATCGCGCAGGGCCTCTTCTTCAAGGGTGAATTCACCCTTCTTCAGCCCGTGCGCTTCGACCTGCTTTTGGACCAGATGGCGCTGCGCGATTTCAACCTTTTCGTCCTCGGTATAGCCTTCCAGCCGGATGATCTCCATCCGGTCAAGCAGCGGCTGCGGCAGATTCAGACTGTTCGCGGTGCACACGAACATGATGTCGCTGAGGTCGAGATCGAGCTCCAGATAGTGGTCCTGGAACTTGGCGTTCTGTTCGGGATCGAGCACTTCGAGCAGCGCC
>DLGU01000078.1:1561-6538 GCA_002482865.1 Porphyrobacter sp. UBA7686 | reverse complement strand
TCGTCGAGCAGGAACAGCGGGTTCGACGTGCCAGCCTTCTTGAGGTTGGCAACGATCTTGCCCGGCATTGAGCCGATATAGGTACGCCGGTGGCCGCGGATCTCTGCCTCGTCTCGCACGCCGCCGAGTGATTGGCGCACGAATTCGCGGCCCGTCGCCTTGGCGATCGACTTGCCGAGGCTGGTCTTGCCCACGCCCGGAGGGCCGACAAGGCACAGGATCGGCCCCTTCAGCTTGTTAGTGCGGGCCTGCACTGCCAGATATTCGACGATCCGGTCCTTGACCTTCTCCAGCGCGTAATGATCGGCATCGAGCACCGCCTGCGCCTGCGCAATGTCCTTTTTCAGCTTCGACTTCTTGCCCCACGGCAGGCCGAGCAGCACGTCGAGATAGTTGCGGATCACCGTCGCCTCGGCGCTCATCGGCTGCATTCCGCGCAGCTTCTTCAGCTCGCTGAGCGCCTTGGCCTTGGCTTCCTTGGAAAGCTTGGTCTTTTCGATCTTCTCGGTCAGTTCGGCGATTTCGTTGCCTTCGCCATCATCGCCGCCGCCAAGCTCGCTCTGGATCGCCTTCAACTGTTCGTTGAGGTAATATTCGCGCTGGGTCTTTTCCATCTGACGCTTCACGCGCCCACGGATGCGGCGTTCGACCTGTAACACCGACAGCTCGCCTTCCATGAAGGCCATGACGAGTTCGAGCCGCTTCAGGGGATTGCCCTCGGTCAGCAGCGCCTGCTTGTCCGAAACCTTGGCGCTGATTGCAGCGGCGATGGTGTCGGCCAACTGCCCGGCATCGTCGACCTCCGAAAGGTCAATCGCGGCATCATCACCGAGCTTCTTGTTGAGCTTCACATACTCGCCGAACTGCTCGGTCACCTGCCGCATCAGCGCCGTGACTTCGCTGCCCGAAACAGTCTCGGGCCCAAGTTCATCGACTTCGGCCAAGAGATACGTGCCGACGTTTTCAAGCGCCGAGAGCCGCGCGCGGGCCTTGCCTTCGACTAGCACGCGAACCGTGCCATCGGGCAGCTTGAGGAGCTGAAGCACCTGCGCAATCACGCCGACATCGTACAGATCATCACCCTCGGGATCGTCACAGCCCGGATCGAGCTGCGCGAGGAGGACAATGTCCTTTGACGCCTCCATGGCCGCTTCGAGCGCCGCCACCGACTTGTCCCGCCCGACGAACAGGGGGACGACCATGCCGGGGAAAACGACGATGTCGCGCAAGGGGAGGAGAGGGAAAGTCTGGGTCATTTGTCTATTTCCGCGGCGGCCGTTTGGACCTGCCTTCTGGGCGAATATGGGTAGCGGTCAGGCGGGCCGCAATCCCTTTTGCGCATGAGCTGTGGAACATGAAGCATGGCGTTAACCGCCTACTGCTATCTTGCACGGCAGAGCGAAAGAGGCGGGCGATGAAACCGATTGCTTGGATTGCCGCTGGCCTTGCCTTGTCATGGCTGGCCAAGGTGGTTGAGGGCATGGGCGATCTATCAGCCCAGGCATCCGAACGCCTGCCGCTGTATATCCCCGCGCTGCTGGTTTTGGCGGCGGGACAATATTGCATCTACCGCGGTTTTCGCAGCGGGATTGCTGCGGTGTGGTCGGGAGCATTCGACCGGCGACAGGGTAAATCCTCGTCCAACGCGCGGCCCGCTCAGCGTTCTGACGAGGTCGACAGAGACAGCGATTTTGATGCTGACGCCGTATTCGCGCGTTATCTCGAAAGTCGGCAGGCCGTCGAACCGACCGAAGAAACCCAACCGCTGCCCGCCCGACGGTCTGCGGTACCTTCGTCTGCTGTACGACCAGCCAAGGCTCAGGCCCCGGCGCGGCCCGACTTTGGTCGTCGGATTGTTTAGGATCAGCGCTGGCGGATTGCGATGGTGGCTGTGACCCGGTCGCCAAGGCCCACCCCTTCGGCGCGTTGCACTGCGACCTTCACGGGCAGAAAATAGGTCTCACCGCGCGGAAACAACGAGGTGGTGAATTCGGTATCGCCGATCCGCGCGGTGGCGGGGAGACAACCCCAGCCATAGCTCGCCTCGCGCGCAGCATAGCGCAGTTCGGCAACGTGCTCGTCTGGCACCGGCACGAACAGGAACGGCGCCGGGCCGCGCCATTCAACGATGACGCCGGTGAAGGCGATCCGGGCGAGGATGTCGTCCCCCATCATGCAGCCTCACGATCCGGGACTTCATCGCGAAGTCGCGCCGGAACATCCCTCACCCCAAGCCGGGCAGGTTGAACCCCGGCGGCAGGCCCATCGAGCCCTGCATTTCGCGCATCTGCTGGTCTGACACCCGGTCCGCCCGGTCACGCGCGTCGTTGAAGGCAGCGGTGACCAGGTCTTCGAGAATCTGCTTGTCGTCTGGCACCATAAGGCTGTCGTCGATGCTGACGCCGAGAATGCGGCCTTTGGCGCTGGCACGAACCTTCACGAGGCCACCGCCTGCCGTGCCTTCGACCTCAATCGAGTCCAGCTTTACCTGCATCTCGTTCATCTGCTTCTGAATGGTTTCGGCGGCCTGCTGGGCGGCGGCCATCATCTCTTCCATCGATTTCATTGCGGGGGACTCCTCAATTCCAGGGGGGATTGCCAGCGCCGCCACTGGCCGCGCGGCTGGGGGTTGTGATCAATTCGGCATCGGGAAAGGCCTCGAACGCGGCCTTGACCAACGGGTCGGAACGGATGCGCGCATCCTCAGCGGCAGCCTCGGCTTCGGCGACTTCGCGCAAGCTGGGCTGCGCGGCACCTGTGCCGCGTTCGATCAGCCAGCGCTTGCCGGTGATCTTGAACAGGGCCTCACGGATGTCGGGCGCGGGATCGTCGGGGAAATTGTCGGCCTGCTGATAGACAAGCCTTTCGCCAGCGAGTTCGATCACTCTCACCCGGTCTCGCATCATCTGAGCCACGCGCAGCTGCCCTGCGGCATCAACCGCCTCGACCAGCGCAGCCCAATCCTGCACCGGCGAGGCCGCGACAGGCGTCGCTGCGGGCGCGGCACCCTCAGCAGCGGCAGGGGGAGCGGCGGTAAACCCGCTTGCCGCAATCTCCTCGATCCGCCGAGCGAGCTTGCCGGGATCAGGCATTTGCGCCGCATGGAGGATGCGTAGAAGCGCCATCTGGAGCGAGGCGAGCGGATCAGGCGCGGTGCGCACTTCGTCATGGCCCTTGAGCAGCAACTGCCACAGCCGGTGCAATTCGCCCGCCCCCAGCCTTGCCGCAAAATCGGCAAGCGCGGCGCGCTCCTCTTCAGCAGGCGCATCGGGTTCACCACCCGAAACCTGCGCGAGCGTCACGCGGTGGGTGAGGTCCATCAAGGCGCGCATCAACGCCAGCGGTTCGACCCCGAGCGAGTATTGCTCATCAACTGCCGCAAGCAAACTCTTGGCATCGCCTGATAAAATATGGCCTAGCAAGCGGCGCTGCGCGCTCTTGTCCGCCAGCCCGAGCATGTCGCGCACCCGGCTGCCGCTGACTTGGCCCTCGCCATCCAGGTCCGCGTGAGCAATCGCCTGATCGAGGATCGAAAGCCCGTCGCGCACCGATCCTTCGGCGGCGGCGGCAATGATGCTGAGCGCCTCGGCTTCGGCCTCGACACCTTCCAACCGGCACACCTTCGCGAAGTGTTCCGCCAACATGGGCGCGGGGATCCGGCGCAGATCGAACCGCTGCGTGCGGCTCAGCACCGTGACCGGCAGCTTGTCGACCTCGGTGGTGGCAAACAGGAACTTCACATGCGGAGGCGGTTCCTCAAGTGTCTTCAGCAAGGCGTTGAAAGCATTGCGCGACAGCATGTGGACTTCGTCGATGATGTAGATCTTGTAGCGCGCCGATACTGCCGCATAACGCACCTGCTCGATGATCTCGCGCACGTCATCGACGCCAGTGTTGGAAGCCGCGTCCATCTCAATCACGTCGATGTGGCGCCCTTCCGCGATAGCCGTGCAAGCCTCGCACACCCCGCAAGGATCGATCGTCGGCCCGCCCTGCCCGTCCGGCCCGACGCAGTTCAAAGCCTTGGCGATCAACCGCGCTGTCGACGTCTTGCCGACCCCTCGCACCCCAGTCATCAGGAAGGCATGGGCCAAGCGGTCGCGCGCAATGGCATTGGCCAAAGTGCGCACCATCGCTTCCTGTCCGATCAGTTCGGAAAAGGTCTGCGGCCGGTATTTGCGCGCCAGCACGCGGTAGGGCTGCGCGGCGGGAGCGGGCGCTGAGGCAGGGGCTGAAGCAGCCAGGACCGGTTCTGGCGCGGAAGTAGTCGACGCTTGCGCTGGTGCCGACGGCATAAGGTCACCGAACAGCGCGTTCTGCCCAGCCGCCTCCAACTCCGCTGCGGTGGGGCCGGTGTCAGTGTCCTCGGGCAGATCGGGGTCGGAATCGGTCATGCGGACAAGCTAGGCGTTCAAACCCGCTTTGTCATGGTGCGCATCGCCGCGATCGGGGTGAAAAAGGAGCCGAGCGACCCGCCGCAATCCACCTGAGCTGCTTCCTTCCGGACCTGACTCGGTGAGCGGACGCAAACGTCCACCCGACTCCCACGCGAGCATATGGCGCGGGTCGAAGAGAAAATCAACTCGGCGAAAAAATCGGCCCGCAGGGCCGCAAGGGCAAACGCCAGCCGCCCGGCGCTTGAGGGCCTAACGAAAATTATCAGCGTAGGCCTGTAGCTTGAGTCGCTTCGGCGGGGTCGCATGGACGCGGGCGGCGATGCCGTACTTTTCGGCATAGGCCTTGGCCGCATCCTTCGAGGGGAAGGTCAGGTTCACCTGCGACTGCGTGTCGGCGCTACCGGTCCAACCCATCAGGGGATCGGCGAACCGCGCTTCGGACTGTTCGAACTCCAGCACCCACTCATCGGTGTGTGCCTTGCCGGACTGCATCGCGTGCTTGGTCTTCTGATAGATACGTGCGGGCATTTCTGTTTTCGATCCTCGCTCATGCGACCTAAAGGTCGCGTCGCTGCGGGCG
>DLGU01000078.1:0-1499 GCA_002482865.1 Porphyrobacter sp. UBA7686 | reverse complement strand
CCCCGGATTGTGCCATGCCGATAGCGCAATCCTATTGGCGGTTGAAGGCGTTTTTGGTCTTGAGGCTCGGCTTTTCCAGCCATGGCTCGTCCGGCCAGCGGTGCTTGGGATAGCGGCCCTTCATATCCTTGACCACATCGCGCCAACTGCCACGCCAGAAGCCGGGCAGATCGCGGGTCGACTGGACGGGACGCCCACCGGGACTGGTTAGCTTCAGCAGCAAAGGCGTGCGACCAATCATCGGCTGCACATCCAACCCGAACAATGCCTGCACCCGCACCTCGACACTCGGCGCATCATCGCCCGCATAGTCGATGGCGTGGCGCGTATCGGCGGGTGAGGTGAAGTGGGTCGGTGCGGCGCTTTCGAGCAGCTGGCGCGTATTCCAGTCGAGCAGGCCCAGCGCGGCCTCAGCAAAGCGGTGGGGGGCCAGTTCAAGGTCGCGCCGCCCGGTGAGCAGCGGCGCCAGCCATTCGCCCGCCCGGTCGCGCAGGGCCTCGGCCGATAGCGCTTCGACCCCGGCAAACCGCGCGCGGGCGAGGAAGCCTTGGGGCAGCACCTCCGGGAGCCGCTCAACAGCCTTGCCCACAAGGATATCCACAAGCAGTGCCGGATCGGGCGCGGGTTCGGGGACGCTCGCTAGGACGATGGCTCCAAGACGCCGTTCGCGCCGCGCTTCAACACGGTCTTTGTCATTATTCCAGCGAGTTGTGATACGTTCTTGTAGTTCTTTGCTAAACAGAACAGCAATCCGTTCGGGTGCGATTTCCGCTCCGGCAGTGATCCGCGCGCCCTTGGCCTGCCCTTGCGCATCACCGATCACGATCCACTCGGCGCGGGCGAGCGGCGAGGCGGGGTCGAGCTGGTAGCCCCGCCCCCCGGCACTCAGCCAGTTTTCGCCCGAGGGATCGCGCCGCCGCGCCACGAAATCGGGGCGCGCGAGCGCGAGTGCTTCGGCAGCATCAGCTGCGGGACTATCCCCGATTACGCGCACCAGCTTCGTCGCCTGCCGCGCCCATCCCTCCGCAATCCGCGCCGCCGCCACGCTGCGCGTTGCGCGGTCGCCGCGCCAGCGCGTGAGGCGTTGCGCCAAGTCTTCGCCCCGCCCGCCCAGCCCGCGTTCCTGCAAGAGCATGATGAGGCGCGCGGCATCCTCGCCGCAGCCCGCGCTCGCCCCGTGGAGCACGGCCGCCGCCTGATCGGGCGCCATCGGTAAACTGGCAATTGCTTCACCCAAAGGCGTGATCCGCCCACTGGCATCGAGCGCGCCGAGCGCTTCCAGTGCCCCCCTCGCGGCTGCGACTGAGGCTTCGGGCGGTGGATCGAGCCACGGCAGCGCCTGCGGGTTGGCCGTCCCCCACTTCGCCAGCCGTAGCAGCAGCGGAGCGAGATCAGCCTGCATGATCTCGGCCGGCGCGAATTCGTGGCGACCCGCATGGCCCGCCTCCTCCCATAGCCGGTACGCCACCCCCGGTCCCTGCCGCGCCGCACGCCCGGCC
>DLGU01000022.1:390-8765 GCA_002482865.1 Porphyrobacter sp. UBA7686 | reverse complement strand
CTGGGTCTGGACGAGACCTGGTGGCTGGTCTCCCCCGGCAACCCGCTGAAGCCGCAGGCGGGCATGGCGCCACTGGCCGCGCGGCTGAAATCGGCGCGGAATCAGTCGCGGCGCGCGCCCATCGTGCCGACCGCAATCGAGCAGAGACTCGGCACGCGCTACACGGTCGATACGCTCGCCAAGCTCACCCGGCGTTACCCCAAACGCCGGTTCATCTGGCTGATGGGGAGCGATAATCTCGCCCAGTTGCACCGCTGGAAAGACTGGCGCCGGATCGCCCGGACAATGCCGATTGCGGTGATCGCCCGTCCGGGCTATGATGCAGATGCCATGACGAGCCCCGCCATGGCCTGGCTCAGGCGCTATCGTGTGCCCGCCGCCAGCATTCGGAAACGGGGGCAATGGAGCGCACCAGCCCTGGTGTTATTGCGTTTCGATCCGGACTACCGCTCGGCCACGGCCATTCGCCGTGCCCATGCCGGTTGGGCCGATGCTTTGCTTGGCAAGGGATCGGACAGTCAGGATCGAGGGGCAAAGGTGCGTGACCGGCTGACATTCCGTAAGCTCAGGCAAGAGGACAAGGCATGAGGCGCGGCGGCGTTTCGGCCCGGTGTTCTGCCCGCTTGCGTCATGTGGCCTGCATTGACCTCAAACTCTGGAGATACCCGATTGCCGATGACCGAGGCCTTTGTCGCTTCCCTTCCGCTTGGCGCGGTGCAAGCCGCCGCCACCACAGCCACGTCGCTGGACAAGCCTGAAATGGCTACCGATGCCCTGCACCAGCTGGTGCTCGCGCAGCTTGACGATGATCAGGCGCAGGAGATTGTCACCATTCCGCTTGAGGGCAAAAGCTCGATCGCCGATCACATGGTGATTGCCAGCGGCCGCTCGACCCGGCAGGTGGCGTCGATGGCGCAGAAGCTGGCCGAAGAGATCAAGAAAGCCGGTTTCGGCCATGCGCGTGTCGAAGGCCTGCCGGCTGCCGACTGGGTGCTGATCGACGCGGGCGATGTGGTCGTTCACCTGTTCCGCCCCGAAGTGCGCACCTTCTACAACCTTGAACGCATGTGGTCGTTCGAGGGTGGTGAGCCGACGCAGGGAAGAGCGTAATCTGTTTTTCGCTCGCCCCTCCGGGCGAGCGTCCTCGGTGCGTCTCCGTCGCTTTGCGACGGAGCACCTGCGGGCGGGCGGTCGCCCTTGCGGTCGCTGCGCGACCGTTGGGCTCTGCTATTGAGAGGGTTTCTCTTATCCTCCTTCACATCATCGCTCGTGGCAAAATCGGCCGCTCGCCTGAGGGTGAGCTGGTGGATCGCTATGCCAAGCGTATGACCTGGCCGTTCAAGCTCACCGAGTGGCCCGATACCGGCGCGGGCAAGGTGGCTGATGCGCTCAACCCCTCCCGTACCGTGCTGCTGGATGAGCGCGGGAAGGCGATGACGTCCGAGGATTTCGCCCATCTTCTTGGCCGCTGGCGGGACGAGGGCGTTCGGGAAACCCGCTTCTTGCTTGGGGCAGCGGATGGGCATTCTGACGCCGAGCGTGCTTCGGCCGACCTGCTTCTTGCCTTTGGCCCGGCGACCTGGCCGCATATGCTCGCCCGGGCGATGCTGATCGAACAGCTCTACCGCGCCACCACGATCCTTGCAGGCCATCCCTATCATCGGGCATGACACCGCCATGCCGCGGCCGATCACCCTCACCCTGCTTGCCATGCTTGGCGTCGGCGGAGCGCTGGCGCTGGCATTGCCTGAAACACAGGCCGCTCCGTCGATCGCCCTACTCGCGCCCGACGAGGCCGAAGCCGCGCTCGCCCGCGCGACTCGCGAAAGCCGGCTTGCCGAGGGCCGCGCCGCGCGCCTGACCCGCGAGGCTGAAGCCGCGACCGAAGCCGCCACCCGGACCGCGAGCGAGGCGGCCGCGCTTGCCGCCCGCATCCAGCAGGCGGAAGCTGACATCGAAGTCGCCCGCGCGCGGCTCACCATCGCGCGGCAAGCCCGCGCTACGTTGACCGCGCGGTTGGCCAAGAAGCAGGAGCCGACCGCCCGCCTCGCTGCCGCGCTCCAGACCGCGGCCCGCCGCCCGCTGGCGCTCGCGGCGTTGCAGCCGGGATCGCTCAAGGATGTGGTCCATGTCCGTGCGGTGCTCGATAGCGCCGTGCCGCAAATCCGCGCCCGCACCACCGCGCTGCGCAGCGAGCTTGATCGCGGCCGCGCGCTCGAAGCGCAGGCGGCACGCGCGCTCGATCAGATGCGCAGCGGCGAAAGCGCCTTGCGCCAGCGCCGCACTGAACTGGCCGCGCTCGAAAACCAGCAGCGCCTCGCCTCCCGCAATGCGCGCGGGGCAGCCTTGCGCGAAGGCGAGCGTGCGCTCGCACTGGCCGAGGAGGCGCGCGATCTCGATGGGTTGGTGGACAAGCTCGGCGAGGTGGCGGCGCTCCGCCAGGAACTCGCCGCGCTGCCCGGCCCGGTGCTGCGCCCTGCCGATCTCGCCGCTGCGCTCCCCGCTGCACCCGCGCCCGCGCCGAGTGCAAGCATCCCGCCGCCGCGCGATTTTCAGCTTCCTGTGCAGGGCCGCACCCTGACCGGCTTCGGTGCCAAGCGCGCCAGCGGCATCGCCAGCACCGGATTGAGCCTCTCGCCGGCCAAAGATGCTCAGGTGGTGGCCCCTGCCCGTGGGCGGATCGCCTTTGCCGGGGCCTATCGCGGGTTCGGACGAATCGTCATCATCGAACATGACGGCGGCTGGACCAGCCTCGTCACCGGGCTTGAGCGGGTCGAGGTCGCGGTAGGTGATCTGGTGATCGGCGGCAGCCCAATGGGCCGGGCGAGCGGCG
This sequence comes from Porphyrobacter sp. UBA7686, assembly GCA_002482865.1. Lineage (GTDB taxonomy): Bacteria > Pseudomonadota > Alphaproteobacteria > Sphingomonadales > Sphingomonadaceae > Erythrobacter. The sequence goes on along the minus strand of DLGU01000022.1, from coordinate 5,932 downwards.
GGGCGGAGCCGGTGACGATCGAATTGCGGCGCGAAGGCGTGCCGGTCAACCCTTTGCAATACTTGAGATAATTCTCGTCATCCCGAACAATGGCCGCTTGGCCCTGTCCCGTGCGGGCACGCTTGCCGCGGCGCACTCGCTCTCATCTGGCGTTCAGACCGGCAATCCTATACCTTGCCGCTTCAAAGGAGCCTTGCCACGTCCATGAAAATCGCCGCTCTCCTGCGCAGCGCCGCGCTTGTCACCGCAGTCGCACTGATTCCCGCCACCACCGCCACCATGGCCCAGGTCGATGGCCGCGCCGGCCCCGAGTTTGCCAAGCTCTTCGCGGTGTTCCAGCGGGTCAAGGCGAGCTATGTCGAGCCGGTCGAGGATGACGTGCTGATCCGCGGCGCGATTGACGGGATGCTGGCGGCGCTCGATCCGCATTCGGCGTACCTCGATGGCAGCGATCTCCAGCGGCTGGAGACGATGATCGATGGGCAATATTCGGGCCTTGGCCTGTCGGTGGTGATGGAAGACGGCGCGGTGAAGGTCGTCTCGCCGTTCCGCGGTAGCCCCGCTGAAACCGCCGGGGTCAAGGCAGGCGATTTCATCACCCACCTCAATGGGAAGCTGATCGTCGATACCAAGCTCGACGATGCGGTCGCGCAGATGCGCGGGCCGAAGGGGACTTCGATCCAGCTGACGATCTTCCGCCCCGGGCGCACCGAGCCGCTGGAAGTCAACGTGACCCGCGGTGTGATCGAGCTTGAGCCGGTCACGCACGAAGTCGCGGCCGGCAATATCGGCATCATCACGGTCAATGAATTCTCCGCCAATGTCGGCGCGGACGTTTATGCCGCATGGCAGGACATCAAGAAGAAGGCCCCGGGCGGACGCGTGAGCGGGCTGGTGCTTGACCTGCGCAACAATCCGGGCGGGAGTCTGGATGAATCGGTCGCGCTGTCCGACCTGTTCCTCAGCGATGGTCGGATCGTCAGCCAGCGTGGCCGTGCGCGCGGCGAAACGATGCTCTACGATGCCGAAACCGTCTATCGCGGCGACATGGCCGAAGGCGTGCCGATGATCGTGCTGATCAACGCCGGTTCTGCTTCGGCGAGCGAGATCGTCGCGGGGGCGTTGCAGGATCACCGCCGGGCGCTTGTCATGGGTGAGCGCAGCTTCGGCAAGGGGAGCGTGCAATCGCTCCTCCCGCTCGGCCCCGATGCCGCGCTCAAGCTCACCACCGCGCGGTACTTCACTCCGGCGGGCAAATCGGTGCAGGAAGGCGGTATCCGTCCCGACATCACCGTGCCCCAGATCTCCGACCCGGATTACGTGCTGCGGATGAAGTACCAGACCCGCGAGAGCGATCTGCGCGGCCATCTGATCAACGAACTCGCGGTGAAGGACGAGGAGATGGAGGCGGACAAGATCGCCGATCCGCGCTTCCAGCTCACCTCAGCGCAGCTCGAAGAGCAGGGCGTGAAGGACTTCCAGCTGCATTATGCGATGGAAACCCTGCGCCGCACCACCAAGAGCACTGTCGCGCTTCGCCCGGCACCCCGACCGGCCAAACCGTAAGGGCGACCGGTGATGGACAATCTGGGTAAGGCCCGCGCGCTTGCCGTGCTGGTCCCGGCGGCGTTGCTGGGCGGGGCCTATGTGGCGCAATATGGCTTCGGCCTGCCGCCGTGCGAGATGTGCTGGTGGCAGCGCTATCCCCATTTTGCCGCAGTCGGCATTGGGCTCCTCGCTTACCTGATGAAGCCGCCGCACGTGTGGACCGCGCTGGCGGGCCTCGCGATCCTGACCTCCGGGCTGATCGGCGGCTTTCATGCCGGGGTCGAATATGGCTGGTGGGAGGGGATCACCGCCTGCACCGCGCCGATGGCGGGGGCCGACGTGCTGGACTTCAATGCCGCACCGCTGATCCGCTGCGATGTGGCCCCGTGGACCCTGGGGGGCATCTCGCTCGCCGGGTTCAATTTCCTGATTTCCAGCGTCAGCGGTGCGGCCATTGTGGCGCTCGCGGCGTATAGGAAGTAGGGATGCAAACGAAGGAGCCGACAATGCAGCGCGATGAACTCCACCGCATGATCCGGGTCGATCAGGCCGGCGAATTCGGCGCGACCCGGATCTATGAAGGCCAGCTTGCCGTGATGGGCGATCGCGGCCCGCATTCGGCTGAAATCCGCCACATGGCCGCGCAAGAGGCCGAGCATCGCGCCAAGTTTGATGCACTGCTGACCCGGCGCGGCGTCCGCCCGACGGCGCTGCATCCGTTCTGGTCGGCGGCAGGTTACGGGCTGGGTGCCTTCACCGCACTCCTCGGCCCGGAAGCGGCGATGGCTTGCACGGCGGCGGTCGAAACCGAGATCGACAAGCATTACACCGAACAGCTTGAAAAGCTCGAAGCCACCGGGGCTGACCCGGAACTGGCTGAAATGATCGAAGCCTTCCGCGCTGACGAACGCGATCACCTCGACGCGGCGATGGCCAACGGCGCAGAGCGTGCACCCGCCTATCCGTTGCTGGCGGGGGCGATCCGGCTCGGCTGCCGGTTTGCGATCAAGGTGAGTGAGAGGATCTAGGGGGAAGGGTTGAGGCGGGCGCTGAAACGGTCGCGTAGCGACCGCAAGGCCGACCGGCCGCCCGCAGGCGCCCGTAGCGCAGCGAAGGAGCAGCGCCGAGGACGAACGCGCGGAGGCGCGTTCGCATTCAAAGGCTCCAATAAACCAGCTCTTCGGGCAGGCCTTCGCGATTCAGTGCACTCTTCACATCCACCAGCGCGCCGCCGCTGCGCACCCGGGCAATCAGGTCGGCGGGGTTGGCGATGTAATCCGCGTGGTTCACCGCCAGCACCAGCGCGTCCAGCTGCACCATGTCGTCCGCCGGGCTGAGCGTGATGCCATATTCCCGCGCCGCCGCCGCCGGGTCCGCCAGCGGATCGCTCACCAGCGCTTCGATCCCATATTCGCGCAGTTCGGTGAGGATGTCGGGCACCTTGGAATTGCGGATATCGGGCACGTCCTGCTTGAAGGTCAGCCCCATGACGCCAACCCGCGCGCGGCAGGGCGACACGCCGCCCGCGATCAGCAGCTTCACCACCTTCTGCGCGATCGCTTGCCCCATCGCATCATTGATCCGCCGCCCGGCCAGAATCACCTCGGGCCGGTAGCCGAGCTTTTCCGCCGCTGCCGTGAGGTAGAAGGGATCGACCCCGATGCAGTGCCCGCCGACCAGGCCGGGCGTGAAGGGCAGGAAGTTCCACTTCGTCCCCGCCGCCGCCAGCACATCGCGCGTAGCAAGGCCCATGCGGTCGAAGATCAGCGCAATTTCGTTCATCAGCGCGATGTTGAGATCGCGTTGGGTGTTTTCGATCACCTTCGCGGCCTCGGCCACCTTGATCGACGGTGCTTCGTGCAGCCCCGCATCGACCACCGCGCCGTAAACCGCCCGCATCCGGGCGAGCGCCTCGGGGCTGTCGGCGGCGATGATCTTGGTGATGGTCTCCAACCGGTGGACGGTATCGCCGGGGTTGATCCGTTCGGGGCTGTAGCCGAGCGCGAAGTCCTCGCCCTGTTTGAGGCCCGAGTGCGCGGCGAGCCAAGGGCCGCAGATATCCTCGGTCACGCCGGGGAAGACGGTCGATTCGAACACCACCAGCGCGCCCTTGGAAAGGCGCGGGCCAATGGTTTCGCAGGCGCGCTCAAGCGGGGTGAGATCGGGGCGGCGTTCTTCGGTGATCGGAGTCGGCACGGTGACGATGATGAGGCTCGCGCCTTCCAGCACCGCCGGATCATCGCTGACGGCAAGACCGCATGACGCCAGCCGCGCGTCGTCAATCTCGCGGGTCGCATCATGCCCCGCGCGCAATTGGGCGATGCGCTGGGCGGCGATGTCGAAGCCAGTGACTCGAACCCCGCGCGCGCCCAGCCGCTCGGCCAGCGCCACGGCGACTGGCAGGCCGACATAGCCCAAGCCCACGACTGCGATCTTTAAGTCCATGCGGCTGCATAGCGCGAGAGATTTCAATTTTTCGCTAACCACGCGGGGCTTTGCGGCTTCACCGCGCGTTCAGTCCCGTCGGACTAGACAAGCGGCCCCGGTCGCGGGCATTGCTTGCCTTCGATACCCCGCGCACCGACAAAGGATCACGCGCTATGAAGCATTTGCTCGCCCCCGCCGTCGTTCTCGCCGCCTTCGCTGCCGCATCGGCCCCCGCCGCTGCGCAGAGCGCGGATGAGAAGATCAACATGGTGATCGCCTATAGCGAGGCCGAATGCCCCGTCGCGCAGCCGGGCGAAGTGGTAGTCTGCGAGATTCTGGTCGAGGAGGAGCGGTACCGCATCCCCTCCAACCTGCGCTACAGCGACAATCCCGCCAACCAGTCGCTCGCGCGGCAGGTCGATCAGATCAAGTATGTCGGCGATTTCGGCGCGATGAGCTGTAGCCCGGCCGGCGCGGGCGGGTTCACCGGTTGCACGCAGAAGTTCATCGAAGCCGCCTACAAGGACAAGGCCGAGGAGGATGGCGTGCGCTTTGGCCAGCTGATCGAAAAGGCACGGGCCGAACGCCTCTCTACCATCGACGCTGATGCTGCCGCCGAGCAGGAACGGGTCGAGATGATCGAGCGCGAATATATGCAGCGGCTAGAACGCGAACGGCAGGGCGATTTGCCGGGCGAAGGCGCGCTGCCCCCGCCGCCGCAGTAAGCATCAAACCCGGTAATAATCCCGGTACCACGCGACAAACCGCGCCACCCCTTCGCGGAACGGGGTCTGCGGGGCGTAGCCGGTGAGGGATTTGAGCAGCGACGCATCGGCCCAGGTCGCGGGCACATCGCCCTGCTGCATGGGCATGAAATTCTTCACCGCCTCACGCCCGCATTCCGCTTCGATGGCGGTGATGAAGTCCATCAGGCGCACCTTGTCGCCATTGCCGATATTCACGACCCGGAACGGCGCGACGGGGGAGAGGCTGTCGCCCTCCGCGATGTCCCCGGGCGCATCGGGCCGCACCGGCGCTGCGTCGATCAGCAACCGGATGCCGCGCACCAGATCGGCGACGTAGGTGAAATCGCGATACATCTCGCCATCATTGTAGATGTCGATCGGCGTGCCTTCGAGGATCCCGCGGGTGAACTTGAACAGCGCCATGTCGGGCCGTCCCCACGGGCCATAGACCGTGAAGAATCGGAACATTGTGGTCGGCAGGGTCCACAGATGGGCATAGGAATGCGCCATCGCCTCGTTCGCCTTCTTGGTCGCGGCGTAAAGCGTCAGCGGGGTATCGACCTTCTGGCCTTCATCGAAGGGCATATCGGTGTTGGCGCCATAGACCGACGAGGTCGAGGCCATCAGCAGATGATCCACGCCCAGTTCGCGGGCGCATTCCATCACGTTGAAGGTGCCGATCAGGTTCGCATCGATATAGGCACGCGGATTTTCGAGGCTGTACCGCACCCCCGCCTGCGCCGCGAGGTGCACGATCACATCGGGCTTTTCCGCCAGCGCCAGGGCGTGGAGCGCTTCGAAATCCTCCAGCATCCCCTCAA
>DLGU01000022.1:0-320 GCA_002482865.1 Porphyrobacter sp. UBA7686 | reverse complement strand
CCCGTCGAAGCCGACGACGCGGAAACCCTCCTCCAGCAGCAATTGCGAGAGGTGGAAGCCGATGAATCCGGCCGACCCGGTGACAAGAACGGTGCGCATGGTGGCGCTCCTTAACGCGCCTGTCTTAAGAAAGGGCAATATCCGGCGCGTCTTCCTGCTTCATGCCGACCACGTGATAGCCCGCATCGACATGATGCGTCTCACCGGTGACGCCCGATGACAGGTCGGACAGCAGATAGAGCCCCGCCCCGCCGACATCCTCGATCGTGACATTGCGGCGCAGCGGTGCGTTGTATTCGTTCCACTTGAGGATGTAGCGG
>DLGU01000216.1 GCA_002482865.1 Porphyrobacter sp. UBA7686 | reverse complement strand
GTCGAACTGTTCGAGCGTCAGCGCTGCGCCGTCCCCCGATTCGTGAACCAGCGCGCCCGAAGGCCGCGCCGCATTCTCCAGCAGCGCACGGTTCCAGACGGTCGCCGCATTGTGGATCAGCACCGCCTGCCATGCCGCCTGAAGCGCGCTTGCCCCGCGGTGGTCGTCAAGCGGGTGCATCGTGCGGATCGCGATCACGCCGGGCCACCCGTCCTCATCCTCGATCGGCAGGCGGCTGGTGTGGCTGCCGACGGTGTAATCATAGCCGCACGGCCAGCCATTATGATCGAGCACCACCTTGATCCGGTCCGGGCGCAGCGCGAACAGCTCGACCGGCACACCGGCCGCGTCCTTAAGGATCTGCACATAGCCATTGCCATGCAGCAGCAGGTTGGCCGCGAGCGTTTCGATCAGCGATTGGCCCGCGCTGGTCGCCGTTACCAGCGCAGCCAGACGCGGGTCGGAGCATTGGAGCGGCGCTTGCCCGACCCCCTCGGCCAGCAGCCGCACGGAACGCTGGGCGATGGGGTTGGCTAGGAACCCATCGGTGATACCCTTGGTGTAATCATAGCCGCGTAGCCCCGGGCCAGGATCGAACGCTGGCGGCCAGCCCTGCATGGCGCCATGCGCAAGCGGCACGCGGGTGCGCTCCCCGCCCTTGAAGGCGGAGAGGATATTGTCGAGCAAAGCCATCGCAGTTCCTTCGGTTAGATCTGCCGCACGCTGGGGTGAAGCTGGCGCCCCAGCAGCAATTCAGTGAGCGCCCAGACGGCCGCATCACCGCGGTCGGGGCTTTTGCCGGGGCCAGCGTAGGTGCCGCCCGCCAGCAAGCCGCACAGTTGGTCCTCCAGCCGTGCGAACACGCCCACGTGTCTCACCCGCCCGGCAGCATAGAGCGCTGCGACCGGCTCGGCCCGGGCGACCTTGCCGCGACTGGCGTGCACCAGCTTGACCGGCAGCGCCTGATCGGCGGCACGCAGCACGCTTTCAACCATCGCGCCGCCCTGATTGGCTTCGGCCACCACCCGGTCTGCGTTCCATTCGCGTGCGCTATCTGCGACCCGCTCAGCCCATTCGGCCGGAGCCGCGCCGCTCACCGAGCAATCGGCCAGCACCCGCGCGATCCCGTCTTGCCCGAGTGCGGCGACGATGATCCCGCATTCGTCCCCGCCAGCGCCCGCCGGCGGATCGACCGCGACGACGACCCGCACGGCTTCAGGCACCGAGCCATGTTCGCGCGCCTGTTCAAGCAGCGAGCGAGTCCACAGCGCGCCTTCGACATCCTCCAGCAACTCACCGTCGATCTCCTGCCGGGCGAGATTGCTTCCACCAAACTCGTTCGCGATCGCGGTGAGGAACCGTTCGGGCAGGTTGGCTGCGTTTGCCAAGGTCGAACCGCGTGAAATCACGACACCGCCCGATTGCTCCTGCCGCACCAATCGCTGCACGAGTGGCACCGCACGCGGCGTGGTGGTGACCATGATGCGCGGGTCAGACCCTAGCCGCAGGCCCATCAGCAGGTTGTCCCAGCAGCGGGTTGCCCGTTCATGCGCCAGCGGCCACTTGCTGATCTCGTCGCACCAGGCGTGACTGTGCTGTGGGCCGCGCAGGCCTTCCGGCTCGGCGGCCGAGAATAGCTGGACCTGCGCGCCATTGGCGAACCGGACGCGGTGGAGTGAGGGCTCGAAGTGCGGCATTCGGTCAGGCGGGCAGACCGCCATCAGGCCGGATTCGCCCTCCACCATTACCGCGCGCGCCTCGGCGAGCGATGCGGCGACCAGCGCGATCCGGGCGGTCGGGTCCGCTTCGGCGATCTGGCGCACCCATTCTGCGCCCGCGCGGGTCTTGCCGAACCCTCGCCCCGCCATGATCATCCAGATGCGCCAATCGCCCTGCGGTGCGCATTGCGCGCGGCGCGCGAGCAGCTGCCAGTGGAACTGGAATTCGGCCTTCTCCTTGTGGTCGAGGGCATTGGCGATGAGCGGGCCGGCTTCCTTCTCGTCCTCGTCCATCCACTCGAGATCGGCGCTCAACGCGCGCCGTCCGCGCGGGTGCGCTCGTGCTTGAGCCGCAGCCGGATTTCTTCGACCTTGCGATCGATCGAGGCGCGTACTTCTGCGGCGCTGACATTGCGTTGCTGCGCCATAGCCTGCGAGGCGGTGTCGCGGTGCGCGGCGAGCAAGCGGATCGCGTTGGCGAAATCATACCGACCCGCATCAAGCGTGGAATGATCGCCCTGCCGCAACCGGCGGACCACTTCCATTTCGAGATGGGTGTAGCCCTCCCACAAAGCGGCGAGCCACAGATTGGCGAATGCGGGTTCCTCGCGCCGAACCTTGTAGGCGCGGCTGACGCTAATCCCGGCCTTGGCGGCGGATTCGCTGACGTTGGAGCTTTCGGCGAGGTGATCGAGGAATAGGACCCGCCAGTGGTTATTGACCCTTTTGGTTTCTCCTGCCCGCAGCTCGGGACGGATGAGGATGTGCTTGCCTCGCGGCTTGGCCATGACGGGTTCTCCTGTCGCCAAAACGAACAGGCGGCACTCCACTGGGGAGCGCCGCCTGGGCGAATCGCTATTTCTCGATGATGCCCTTTCCTAACCGGAGAGCGTCACGATGTCAAGAAAAATAACCAATATGGTAAATCTATCCGGTGTCAGATCATCACAAGCGCTCACGGCCCCGCTGGCCTACTTGCGTTGCTTCAGGGCTGCGCCTGACTCACTTCAAACAACTCTCCGTCGCTATCGAGCAGATAGAAGACTGTAGAGTTGACGCTTGGTGCATAGGCGACCAACGGCCCGATCTGACCTTGGTCTGGCACGAGGTCCTGAGTCCTATCCTCGATTGTCGCGGCGGTATTGATGAAGCCGTTCGTAAACGCGGCGCTAGGGATCAGGAAAACCGATCCGCTGGTATCGAAGAAGATGTAGGAATCGCGGAAAACCGGATCGAAGATGGCCTTGAAAAATTGACCCGCGATAATCCCGCTACCCTGTTTGCGGCCTGTGCCGAACTGGTAGGTCACGTTCGGCCCGTTGACAGCGGCGGGAGTATTGGGGCGGGTGGAAGCAGACCCTTCATAGAACGGCCAGCCGAAATCCAGCGGGCGCCATTCGGGACGGAAAGCGGTGAGCTCGTGCTGAAGACTGCTTCCGCGGTCTGCCAGAACGGCAAGATCACCGTCATTTGATAGGCCGCCGGGCTGCTGGATACCGTCACCAATGATCCGCGGGAGAAGCGGAATGGTGGTGGGGTCCGGAACACTCGCCACCGCATTGGGATTGAACATTTCCAATTCCACAAGCTTGCCATAGGCGCTCGACGCATCCTGAGCGTTAGCTTCGCTCGGTGCTCCGATTGCCAGCATCGTGCGCGGTAGTTGGATGAAGGACACTGTGGTTGGGCGGGTCCAAGCGTCCGCAAGTTTGACGGACGACACGGCGTTCCGCGTTTGGTCAAATGCTTGCAGCATCAGCCCGGTCACTGGACTGTGCGTGACCATGTAAATGCCGCGCTGGTAAGGATTGCCGGGAAATCCGTAGCCGATCGCCAAAATGTCTCCCGGTAGGCGATTATCGCGGACAAACGTGTCCTCCGTCAGGGCCTCAGTAAGTATGTCGAACTGCAGGACTCGTCCCGATCGTTCTGCGATGAGCAGCTTGGGTTGTCCGAAGAACAAACCGGCCGCCACTGGTGACACGATCCCGGACGCGGCACGCCTGACGACAATGCCCTCGCGATCATTGGTGACATTGATTCGAATCAAGAAATCACGGAACTCCCCTCCGGCGGTTACGCGCAGCGTGATCTCGTATACATTGTCACCATTGGCGTCGGCGGGAAGATCGAAATTGGGTGTCTGATTGAACCGCAGCGCGCCTCCCGGGTCGAGCACGAGCTTGTCCGCATCAGGGCCGCTGAACAATGTGATCGAGACTGGATCATTCTGCGGATCGCTTGCTGTGGCCGAGTAAAACGCACCCGAAGTGTTCTCCGCGACGCTTACAGTCAGCGGAGAGGTCAGGTTCGGCGCGGTTTGCACTGGTGGCGTGACCGGACCCGACGAAGAGCCGTTACCGCCCCCGCCCC
>DLGU01000057.1:12384-12559 GCA_002482865.1 Porphyrobacter sp. UBA7686 | reverse complement strand
GCAAACTGGTAGCGCGGATCATCGGCCAGCGCCCGCATCCGTTCACCGACGCTGCCCTTGGAGTAGCCGATCTTCTTGAGGATCGGGTCCATCTTGCCGTGGAGTTCGTCGAGCTCGGCGAGGCCCTGACGGTGGATTTCGTCGGGCTTGAGATTGGTCGTGGTCGATGCGCCCA
>DLGU01000057.1:0-12331 GCA_002482865.1 Porphyrobacter sp. UBA7686 | reverse complement strand
CCTCGCCCATCGGCTGCGCCCAGATCCCGGCGGAATCCTTGGCGGAAGCGCGCTGGGTCATGAGTTCGGCGAGCTGGCGTTCAAGCGCCGGGACGATCCCGCGCTTGGCGATGCGGGCGGCCTGTGCGGCGGCGGTTTTGGCCTCCGACAATTCGGTGGCTTCGAGCGGCCCGGCATAGGCNNAGTTCGGCAAGCTGGCGTTCGAGCGCGGGGACAATCCCGCGCGCGGCGATGCGGCTTGCCTCGGGCGCTGCCGATTTGGCAGCAGCAAGGTCTGACGCTTCAAGCGGCCCGGCATAGGCATCCTTCGCGCCCGCGATGCTCGCTTCCATCTGGGCGATGGCCTTGTCGATCAGGAAGGCGGGCGGGACGACGCCCATCGCGCGGGCGGCGGTGATCCGCTCACGCTCACCATCGAGGATCGCGGGGACTTCGATCAGCCGGTCGAGATAGGGGCCCACGTCCTCCGCAGTCGCCAGCGGCTGGGTTGAGGAGAAGAAGCGCGGCATGTCGATATAGCCGCCGACATTCTGGATCACCACGTAAGGCGCATTGCGCCAGCTGCCGACCGCGACATCGCCGTAAGGCTTGGCCATGCCTTCGATGGCGCGGGAGAAGGCGGTCTCGACCACTTCGAACCCGATCTGCTGGTCGCTGGTGAGGCCGTCCTTGGGGAAGGCGCGGACTTCGGCGACCATCTCTTTCAGGCTGGCGGCATAGGCCTGCCGCCCGGCTTCACCCGGCGTGCCGAAGGTGGAACGCCACGCGGCATACTCACCGGTGTCGACGCCTGCGCCAGTCGCGCGGCCCGGTTCATGCGCGAGCATCCGGTAAGCGATCCGGTCGAGCGCGGCATCGGGGTCTAACCCGGCAATCGGGCCGCCGGTAGGCGGTGCATCGCTCGCCGCGCGTGCGGCGGCGGGGAGCAGGGCCAAGGTAGAAACACCGCCCAGCGCAGCTAGCGTCCGGCGGCGGGTGAATTGGGTAAATATCTCTCTCATGTCGGCAAGGATTAGTGCCCTGCCGACATGAGTCAATCGCAGCCAGGCCGCATCAGTCTGTGAGGATTCCTCCCGCCTTGCCGCCTTCCAGCGCCAGCAGGTTCATGACGGCGTGATGCAGCGCGATGTTCTGTTCGGCGGTGCCTTCGTAATCTGTCATGCCCAGCTCACCCGCCAGTTCCTTGCGGTTGGCAAAGCTGGGATCAATGCCGACCAGTTTCATCAGATCGACGATCGATGTCTGCCAGTTGAATTTGTCGGCATCCGGCATGGCACCGATGCGCGCGGCCATCTCAGCTTCGGAGATGGCGTTGTCGACCGGCGCCGGTGCGGCTGTGGGTTCCGGCGCCGCAGCAGGGCGCGGCGCAGGCGTAGCAGGGACAGCTGCGGGTTTCTTGTCATCCTTGTCCGAGCCGAACACCGCATTCTTGATTGACGAAAAAATACCCATCATAGCCTCCGAGATCTGTGTGCCGTACTACCGTGTGTAGGTGCAGGATGTTCCGCTTACGGGACGGCGTGAGGACATAAGTTTGACCGATATCGTGCTCTCAATCGTAATGCTGGCCGCGCTCGCGCTGGTTGCGGGGGCTTTCGTCCTTTGGCGGCGGACGGGCGAGGTGAAGAACCCCGCGCTGATGGTGCTGCTGGCTGTGATCGCGGTGATCAACGTGCTGATCTGGACGATCCCGACCGAGGGGGGTGAGGCCCCGATCGAACAATTGAAAGCTGCCGCAGAAGGTTAGGGGAAAACCCTCCCCGGCGGGAAAGTTCGGCTTACTCGGGGATTCGCCAGGTAATGGTGCCGCTGTAGCTGCCCGCGACCGGCTTGCCATTGCCGTCACGCGCGGCTTCGAACCGGGCGCGCTTGGTCACGAGGTCGCAGGTCGCCGCATCGAGCGGGGCATGGCCGGTCGAGCGGGTGACGGTGCAGCCGGTCACCTTTCCGCTGGCGTCGATCGCCAGGGTGAAGCGCGCGGTGCCCGACAGCTCCTCCATGATCCAGCGCGAGCGGTAGTCGTTGTTCGTCACCCATTTGCCGGGATTGCCGCGCGGCCTGGCGCCGACGGGATCGAAGGGCGATGCGCTCGGACCGGGGGCAGGGAACCCGATCTCGCCGGTGCCGGTGCCGGTTCCCGCAGGCGTACCGGTGACGGGAAAGTTGAACACGGTCTCGCCGAGATTAATGTCGGTCGGCAATTCGGTGGGCCGCGGCGTATCGGGTTTGGAGGTCGTGGTGGGGGACGTCGTTTTCTGATCCGGCTGCGGCTTGTCGGGCGTGGGTGGCGGCGGGGGCAGAATGGTTTCGGTGATAATCTCGCCTTTGATCCGGGGTCCGGCAGGCTTGGTCACCACCGTCACCGCAAGGCCTACCACCAGCAGCGCGCCGAAGGCACCGGGAATGCCGAGCGCGCCGACAAGGGCAGCGGGGTTGGGACGGCGATTGGCAGAAGCATAGTTCATCGCAAGGGGGCTCCTCTCTCCATCTACGTGGGAGCAGTGGCCGGAGTGCGAATGACACCAACGCTGTGAGCACAAACCCTCCGGCCCTGCTCACTCGCGAGAGTACTATGCTTTTTGCTAGGGACGAAGAACTTTCGCGTTGTTTTTCAGGACTGTAATTTTTGCAACTGAATTGGTAGAGAAAGGTGAGGGAAAACAATCGCTCTGCTGCGCCTTCGATCAAGCCGTTCATCTGACGGATAGGAATGCGGCCACAGAGTCCCCCGTCCCGGGGTTGAACCGGGACCCAACTTTTCTTTGATTCCTGCACGCCCTCCCGCGCGCATTCCTCGCTGCGCTTCGCGCGAGCAGCTGCGGGCGCGCGGTCGCGCTTGCGACCCGTTCGTTGGCGGCCCGTTTACCCGCTCACTTTTCACCCGCAAAGCGGGGCCCCGGGTCAAGCCCGGGGCGGGGAGGTCATCACTTGATCGGGCAATCGGGCGAGAGCCGGAAGTCCAGATAATTGTCCACCGACTTCATCAACTCCTCAAGCTCGTTCTCGAAGAAGTGGTTGGCGCGGGGGATTTCCTCGTGATGGATCGTGATGTGCTTCTGGGTGCGCAGCTTGTCGACCAGCTTCTGCACCGCATTGGGCTGCACCACCGTGTCCGCCGCACCCTGCACGAAGATGCCCGAAGCCGGGCAAGGGGCGAGGAAGCTGAAGTCGTACATGTTGGCCGGCGGCGCGACCGAGATAAAGCCGCGCACTTCGGGGCGGCGCATCAGCAATTGCATTCCGATCAGCGCACCGAACGAGTAGCCTGCGATCCAGGTGCTCTGGGCCTCGGGATGGATCGATTGCACCCAGTCGAGCGCGCTCGCCGCGTCGGACAGCTCACCGATCCCGGAATCGAAGCTGCCCTGCGAGCGGCCCACGCCGCGGAAGTTGAAGCGCAGGGTGGCAAAGCCGCGGTCGGCGAAGGTCTTGTAGAGCCGCTGCACGATCCGGTCGTTCATCGTGCCGCCGCCTTCGGGGTGCGGATGCAGGATCATCGCCACCGGCGCACGCGGGCGCGGCGGGGGCGAGAAACGGCCTTCGAGACGGCCTTCCGGGCCGGGAAAGATGACTGAGGGCATTGATAGACCTTGTGATCGAGTGGTCGGGGCAACCGGCTGGCGCCCGCGAAAGCGAGGCTTATATAGGCGGCGACACATTTTTCGCAATTTATTGTGAGGCTATCCCATCCCGGACCGGATCTATCTCGACCACGCCGCCACATCACCCCTGCGCCCCGAGGCAAAGGCGGCGATGGAGGAGGGCTTCCGGCTATGGGCCAACCCCTCGTCCCCGCACGCCGAGGGCCGCAAGGCCCGCGCCGCGCTGGAGGATGCGCGCGAGCGGGTGAAGCGGGCGTTGGGGTGGGACGGCGAGCTGATCTTTACGAGCGGGGCGAGCGAGGCGCTGTGGATCGCGCTCAACCGGGCGAAGGCCAAGCGCCGGATTGTCAGTGCGGTGGAGCATGATGCGGTGTTTCGCGCCGCGCCGGATGCGGAGGTTGTGCCCATTCGCGCATCTGGCATGGCCGACATCGATATGCTGATCGATATGCTTGAGGCGAAGACCTCTGCTGTTGTGGCGCTGCAAACGATCAATTCTGAGACCGGTTCGGTCGTGATCAATCTCACCGGTGCCGACAACGACATCGGCGACGCCTTTGTTAAGAGCGGCAGCCTGCTTCTGGCTGACTGTTCGCAATCCGCTGGAAAACTTCCGTTGCCGTGGGCCGACATGGTCGTGGTCTCAGGCCACAAATTCGGTGGCCCGATCGGCATTGGCGCATTGCTTGTCAGGGACTTTGCCGTGCTGGAGCCGATTGGCGGACACGAGCGCGGATATCGCCAAGGGACCGAAAACCTCCCGGCAGCAATAGGCATGGCGGCTGCGCTTGAAGCTGGTGGGCTGGAAAGTTGGGCGTCCACTGCCGGCCAGCGTATGAATTTTCAGATTGCCATGGCCGAATCTGGATATTGGCAAGCGCGCGGTGCCCACATTGATTACATTACGGCACTGACCCACCCCACCATGAGCGCCCAAGCCCTGCTGATCCGCCTTGACGCGATGGGTTTTGCCGTCTCGGCCGGGAGCGCGTGTTCTTCGGGCACGCTCAAGAAAAGCCGGGTGCTCGATGCCTTTGGCGTGCCCGATGATGTGGCGGCGCGGACGATCCGGGTGAGCTTGGGGTGGTCGACCACGCCCGAGGAACTGGAACGGTTTGCTGAGGCCTGGGCTGCGCTATGCTGACTTCCCCCCCCGTCCCGGGCGTGACCCGGGACCCAGCTTTCTTGATCCAAGTAGCCGACGGAGCGGGGCCCCGGGTCAAGCCCGGGGCGGGGGAAGGCCCATGATCTACCTCGACTACCAGGCCACCACCCCGCTCGCCCCCGAAGCGCGTGAAGCCATGCTCAGGTGGCTGGGCGGGCCGGACAGCGACACTTTCGGCAACCCCCATTCCCCGCACCGCATGGGCCGCATGGCCGCCGCCGCCGTCGAAACCGCGCGTGAGCGGGTCGCGGCGCTGCTGCCTCAAGGCGGCAAGCTGATCTTCACCTCCGGCGCGACCGAGGCGCTCAACACCGTCATCCAAGGCATTCCCGGCGACGTCATCACCTTCGCGACCGAACACGCCGCCGTGCTCGATTGCGCGCGCGTGGTCGAAGCGCAGGGGCGGCGCTTTACCGTGCTTCCCGTAACCCCCGATGGCCGCGCTGATCTTGCCGCGCTGCAAGCCGCGATCACGCCGCAGACCGGCCTCGTCGCGGTCATGGCGATCAATAACGAGATTGGGGTGAGGAACCCGCTCGCTGCCGTGGTCGACATCGCCCGGCAAGTGGGGGCGCGGGTGCTGGTCGATGCGGTGCAGGCCTATGGTCGGGTGCCGGTCGAGGTGGCGGCGGATTACATCGCGATCTCGGCCCACAAGTGCCACGGCCCCAAGGGGATTGGCGCGCTGTGGATCGCAGGCGAAGCGCCGATGCCCGCAGCGCTTATGCTAGGCGGTGGGCAAGAGGCGGGCATCAGGTCCGGCACGCTCTCGCCCGCCCTGTGCGCGGGCTTCGGCGCGGCGGCGCAGGTTGCGCAAGAGGGGTTGGGCGAGCAGATGCTCCACGTCCAGCAGCTCTGGGCTGCCGCGCGCGAGGCGTTCGCGGACTGGGAATTGAACGGCAGCGCGGTGGATCGCTGGCACGGCAATCTCAACATCCGCCGCGAAGGCTTGGACGTCGCCCGGCTGATGAGCGACTGCCGTAGCGTCATGTTCTCCGCCGGCAGCGCCTGCGCCAGCGGATCAGGGCGGCCGAGCCATGTGCTCAAGGCGATCGGGCTCAGTGATCGCGAAGCAAAGTCCTCTATTCGCCTTGGATTTGGACGCTATACAAGTCTTCAGGACATTGCAGACGCCGCCGCTATCATCAACGCCGCCGTCAGGGAGCAGGGCTTGTGAGCATCACCATCACCTTCATTGACCCGCGCGGGCGTCCGGTGGCGGTGACTGCCGAACCGGGCAACAATCTGCTGCGCGCAGGCCAAGCGGCAGGCTTGCCGCTCGAAGGCACCTGCGAGGGGCAGATGGCCTGTTCGACCTGCCACGTGATCGTCGCCGCCGACTGGTTTGACCGCCTCCCCCCCGCGTCCGAGGAGGAGGAGGACATGCTCGATTTCGCGGCTGGCGCGCGCCGCACCTCCCGCCTGTCCTGCCAGATTGAGCTAACAGGCGAGCTGGACGGATTGACGGTCAGCGTGCCATCGGAAAGCAGCGACGCGCGCCGGATGTGACGGTCACCGGCCTGCGAGGCCGATATCGACCCACCACATCGCTACTGCCAGACCGCCGCTCGCCAGCATCATCGTCCAGGCAATCAACTGCAGGGTGCGCCCGCGGATCGGCTCGGCGCGGTGCTGCTCCAGTCGCTCGGCCACCGCTGCGGCGCGGCGCTGGGCATTGAAGATGATCGCGATGGCGATCAGGATGAACGCCGTCGCCAGCCACTTGGGCAGCCATGCCGGTTCCAGCTTGCCGAACAGCGCGTTGAAACCCAACCCGATGCCGACCGCCGCCAGACCCGTACGCATCCACCCGGCAAAGGTACGCTCGTTGGCCATGATCGTGCGATCTTCGGCCCAATCGGTGCGCTTCTCGGCAAAGTCGGTGCGTTCTTCGGCGAGTCCGGTGCGGTCGGCCATCGGCGGCGTTCCCCGGTCAGTCCGCAGCTTCCATGTTCAGCGCGGCCATCAGTGCTTCGGTGAAGGCGGGGATATCGTCCGGCTTGCGGCTGGTGATGAGGTTGCCGTCGACCACCACCGCTTCGTCCACCACAGCGGCGCCCGCATTGGCAAGATCGGTGCGGATCGAAGGCCAGGCGGTAACGGACCGCCCCTCGATCAGATCGGCTTCGGCCAGCAGCCACGGCGCGTGGCAGATCGCCGCGATCGGCTTGCCCGCTGCGTCGAATTCGCGGATCAGTTCGATCACCGGGCGCTGGGTGCGCAGAACGTCGGGGTTGATCTGCCCGCCGGGGAGCAACAGCGCGTCGTAATCTTCGGCCGAGACATTACCGACCAAGAGGTCGACCGCGACGCTTTCACCCCAGTTTTCCTTGTCCCAGCCGCGAATTTCGCCCGGTCGCAGGCTGGCGACGGTCACTTCCGCCCCGGCCTCTTCGAGCAGGCGCTTGGGCTCCATCAGTTCGGATTGTTCGAAACCGTCGGTAGCGATGATGAGGACGCGCTGCATTGTGGTCTCCTGTGGTTGATGACCACCGGACTAGCCTCCCGCGCGCCGCCATGTTCCGCCGGCCAAGGCCAAGCGGGAGCAGCGCGCGGTGGGCCGTTGATCCGCGCCTATTGTGGGCCGGGCGCAGGCGCGGCGAGGCGGCGGCGGATTGCCCGGTTCGCCCACCACACCCCGCCTGCGGGCAGTGCCACCGCTCCGACAAGGATCAGCAAGGCCACAATCCAGCCAAAGATCGTCCCCAGCGATCCCAGCGCGCCGCTGATCGGGCCAAGGAAGTCGCGCGCCACGGGCGTGCCGGTTTCGTAGTGGACGGTGACGCGGCTGTAAGCGACGCGGCCTTCCATCTCCTTCAGCCAGCTTCGCGCCTGATCGATCTCCTCGTTCACGGCGGCAACGCTGCGTTCGGCTGCGATCAGTTCCTCGACCGAGCCCTTGCGGGTCCGCAGCACCTGCTGCAGCCGGTCGCGCAATTGCTTGCGGGCTTCCAGCCGCGCTTCGGTGTCAACCAGCTGCTTGGAGAGTTCCTCCGAGGCGATTTCGGCGGCCACCTGCTCAGCCCCGGCATCCAGCGCCTCATCCTCCAGCAGCGCGCCAAACGCCCGCGCTTGCCGGGTCGCGACTGCCATTTCGAGCTGGCCCGCAACCTCGCCTTCAAGCTCGCCGGTCTTGGTCATGCCGAGGATCTGGCAGACGCCCGGACCCTGCTGTTCGCACAGGGACGCATGGCGGCGCTGGAGCCCGCCGATTGCGTCTGCCGCCATGCGCCAGCGGAAATCATAGACATAGGCCAGCTGCGGCAGATTGACCGGGATGGAGTCGAGCTTGGGCAGGGCAGGGGTTGTTTGCGCGGCGTCGGCAGGGACGGCTTTGGCCACGATGGCCTCGTTCACGGCAATATCGGCGGCTTCGCTGGCGGCGGGATCACTATCGGCGCGGCTGCAGGCGGCAAGCGCGAGTGTGGCGGTGGCAGCAAGAATCAAGGGCTTACGCATGTATCTCTCTCCTCGTGAAGCGGAGCGGCGGGGCGCGACTCGCGATGCCCGCGTCAGCCTCGCCGCAATGATGCCTTATTTTGGCCATAATTAAACCGCAATTCCGCCACATTCTTGCCGAGCGCCACAGTCCGGCGATTTTCAACCCTGTGGAAACCCCTCTCCCGGCACAGCCCGCAGGTTGCTAGACGATGGCCATGTCCGATCCCGTCACCACCGAACCAGCCGATGACGGCTTCGACGCCATCGTCGACGCCCCCTTCGATGCCGCCTTGTCCGAGCGCTATCTGGTCTATGCGCTGTCGACGATTACCGCGCGTTCGCTCCCCGACCTGCGCGATGGGCTGAAGCCGGTACACCGCCGGTTGCTGTGGGGGATGCGCCAGCTGCGCGTGACGCCCGATAGCGCCTTCAAGAAATGCGCCCGCGTGGTCGGCGATGTGATGGGCAAGTACCACCCGCACGGGAACCTCGCGCTGTATGACGCGCTGGTGCGCCTCGCGCAGCCGTTCATGCTGCGTTACCCGCTGATTGAGGGGCAAGGGAACTTCGGCAATATCGACGGCGATAACGCCGCCGCCGATCGCTACACCGAATGCCGCCTCACCCGCACGGCGATGGAGCTGATGTCGGGGCTGGACGAAGGCACGGTCGATTTCATCCCGACCTACAACAACGAGGAGGAAGAGCCGGTCATCTTCCCCGGCCTGTTCCCCAACCTGCTCGCCAATGGCGCGAGCGGGATCGCGGTTGGCATGGCGACCAGCATCCCCAGCCACAATGTCGCCGAGATCATCGACGCCACCTTGGAGCTGATCGACAACCCGTCCGTCACCCATGAACGGCTGATGGAGCTGTTCCACGGCCCCGATTTCGCCACCGGCGGCCAAGTGGTCGACAGCGCCGCTGCCATCACCGAAGCCTATCTCACCGGGCGCGGGTCTTTCCGCCTGCGCGGCCGCTTCCACGCGCCCGAGGCCAAGGAAGCGGACGACATTGCAGCGGGGATCGAACGGCTGGGCGGCGGACAGTGGCAGCTGGTCATCTCGGAAATCCCGTATCAGGTGCCAAAGGGCAAGCTGATCGAACAGATCGCCGCCGCCATCGCCGATCGCAAGCTGCCGATCCTCGAAGACGTGCGCGATGAAAGCGACGAGGCGATCCGCATCGTGATCGTCCCCAAGAGCCGCAATGTCGATCCCGAGCTGCTGAAGGAAAGCCTGTACAAGCTGACCGACCTCGAAACGCGGTTCAGCCTCAACTTGAACGTGCTCGACGAACGCCCCGGCTTTGGCCGCACGCCGATGGTGATGGGGCTGAAGGAACTGCTGGAAAGCTGGACCTTCGCGCAGATTGACATTCTCCAGCGCCGCTCGCGCCACCGGCTCGCGCAGATTGCCAAGCGGCTGGAACTGGTGCGCGGCTATATCATCGCCTACCTCAACCTTGACCGGGTGATCGCGATCATCCGCGCCGAGGATGAGCCCAAGCCGGTGCTGATCGCCGAATTCGAACTGACCGATGTGCAAGCCGAAGCAATCCTCAACATGCGGCTGCGGAGCTTGCGCAAGCTCGAGGAAATGCAGCTGCGCAAGGAACAGGACGCGCTGCTGGCCGAGGAAGCAGAACTGCAAGCCCTGCTCGAAAGCCCGGCCAAGCAGCGCACCCGGCTGAAGCGCGATCTGCGCGCCCTGCGCAAGACCTATGCTGAGGACACGCCGCTCGGCGCGCGCCGCACGCTGATTGCCGAAGCCGCGCCGACCGCCGTGTTCAGCATGGACGCGATGATCGAGAAGGCGCCCGTCACCGTGATCCTGAGCCAGAAGGGCTGGATCCGCGCGGCGAGCGGCCATGTGCCGCTGGATCAGGAGTTCAAATACAAGGAAGGCGATGCGCTTGCCTTCATCCTCCACGCCCAGACCACCGACAAGCTGCTGCTCGCCGCGTCAGACGGGCGGTTCTACACGCTCGGCTGCGACAAGCTGCCCGGCGCGCGCGGGTTTGGTGAGCCGGTGCGCACGATGGTCGATCTGGAAAGCGACGCCAACGTCAGCGCGATGATGGTGCATCGACCGGGCGGACGGCTGCTGCTCGCTTCCAGCCATGGCAAGGGCTTTGTCGCGGAAATGAACGAGCTGCTGGCCGAAACCCGGAAAGGCCGGCAGGTGGTGAACCTGAAGGATGGCGCAAAGCTGCAAGTGATCCGCCACATTGCCGAAAACCACGACCACGTCGCCTGCGTCGGCGATAATCGTAAGCTGGTGGTGTTCAACCTTGAGGAACTGCCCGTGATGACGCGCGGGCAAGGGGTGCAGTTGCAGCGGTATCGTGACGGCGGAATGTCGGACGCGATCACCTTCGTCCTAGCCGATGGCCTCAGCTGGCAGATGGGCGGATCAGGCGAACGCACTCGCACGGAAACCGAAATCCGCATGTGGAAGGTGGCGCGCGGTGCCGCCGGACGGATGCCGCCGCAGGGCTTCCCGAAGTCGGGCCGGTTTGATTAGTTTCGATCACCTTTCCCGTTCGTCCTGAGCTTGTCGAAGGATTGCTTTTCTTCAGTGGCGTGGGTGTGAGGTCAAAGAGAAGGACAGCCCTTCGACAAGCCCAGGGCGAACGGAAGTGGGGGATTGAGGGCCGGTCTCAATCGAACTTGAACGCGCTGGTCCCCAGTTCCTCGGCGAGCATCTGGTTCACGCGGTCGGTCGAGGGAAAACCCTCGGCCACCCAGCGGGCTTCGATTTTGTGGAGCAGCTTTGCGACCTCCGGCCCGGCGGTGATCCCGCGCGCGACGATGGCGCCGCCTTTGAGCGGGAACACCGGCACCGTCCAACCTTCGAACACCCGGGCGTCGTGGCCCGTCAGCAGCAGTCGGTCGATCGCCAGCGGCAGGCTCAGGCGATAGGCGAGCGCCTTGGGGTCGGCCCCATCGCTCGCCCCGCGCTCGGCGGCGCTGACTAGCCGCGTGCGTTGGGCTTTGGAGAGACGCAGGCGTGCGGCAACGGTCTCGGCAATCTCGGGGGAGGGCGGCAGCAGCGCGGCGAGCCTGCGCACCGGATCGGCGGCGATGCCTTGCGCGGCTTCGGCAGCGATCACCTTTGCCAGCAGGGCGAGCTGCGGTGGGCAGGCCTCAGGCAGGATCACGCCCAGCACACCCCGCGCTTTCATCCGGACGAGGGTGGCGTGCGGATCGGGCAAGGCAAGCAGATTGAGAAGTTCCGTTGCGATTCGTTCCCGGCTCAGGCCCTTCAGCGTGTGGGCGAGATCGGCGCAGGCTTCTTCGGCCGTATCGTCCAGCGCGGCGCCGAAGCGGGTTTGGAAGCGGTAGTAGCGCAGGATACGCAGGTGATCCTCGGCGATCCGTTGGCGCGCATCGCCGATGAAGCGGACACGGCCTTCGCGCAGATCATCGAGCCCGCCGAACCAGTCGTCGATCGTGAGCGTTTCGGGATGGGCGTAGAGCGCGTTGATGGTGAAATCGCGCCGCGCGGCATCCTCGGGCCAGTCCTGCGCGAAGGCGATGGTGGCCCGCCTCCCATCGGTGGCGACATCGCGGCGCAGAGTGGTGACTTCGACCGGGCCGTCCTTGAGGATCACGGTCACGGTCCCGTGGTCGATCCCGGTCGGCACGGTGCGCAGCCCTGCGCGCTTGCAGGCGGCGATCACCTCTTCTGGCAGCAGCGTGGTGGCGCAATCGACATCATGGACGGGCACGCCCAGCAAGCCGTCCCGCACGGCGCCGCCGACCCAGCGGATATTCTCGGCCCCCAGCGCTGCGGTCAGCGCGGCCAGCCCCGCGCGGCGGGTCCAATCAGCCTGGCTCAGGTCACGCAGCATCGCGCAAAGCCTCCAGCGTGATCCGCCGTGACAGGTTGGCGATGATCGCCGCAGTGACGCCCCAGATGCGGAAGCCCTGCCAGTCCAGTTCGAGATAGCGCCGGTTCGCCCCGCGCCAGAACACCTCGTTGGTGGTCCAGCTGGCGGGGTCAAGCAACATTGCCAAGGGCGCTTCGAACCACGCTTCGACTTCGCTGGGGCTGGGGATGAGGGAGAGGCCGGGCGGGACGACGCCCACCACTGGCGTCACCAGAAAGCCGGTGCCGGT
>DLGU01000002.1 GCA_002482865.1 Porphyrobacter sp. UBA7686 | reverse complement strand
TGTGGTCAGACAGCTGACCACCCATTCTCGGCCAAGAGTAGGCCCGACGCGCTGTCCCAACACTGTCCAGGCAGCTTTGCCCCCTTAGGAGCAAATTCCTGCCTTTCAGCAATCGACCCCGTTGCAGCCAAGTTCATCTCTCCCCTTGCGGGAGAGATACGGAGACTTGGCAGCTTGCTGCCTAGTCGCAGTTGAGAGAGGGGGCAGGGCCGGAGTTTTGCTCCGGACCCCTCTCCCAACCCTCTCCCGCAAGGGGAGAGGGCTAAGACGACAATCAACCCACTTCCTGCCATTCAGGCCAGCATATGCCCCATCCGAAAGCAGACGGAGCGCATTTCCTACATTGTGCGGGCGCGCTAGGGGGTGGTCTGCTCTTTTTGCATTGTTGTCACCCTGCCTCGCGGCGAACAGCCCCCCCCCGGAGACGCCGAAGTGTCAACTTCGCTTTTCGGGCGCAAGTGTCTGAATTTTAGTAGAAATATTGAAAATTGAGCGCTTGACACCCTGTCAACTTTGTCAACTTCGCGCGGCGTTCCTGTTCAACTGCGCGGAGCGAGATGCGCGTCCGCAATCGCCACGGCGAGCGCGTCGGCCGCGTCGCTTCCGGTGATGGCAACGCCCGGCAGCAGCACCTTCACCATCGCGGCGACCTGCACCTTTTCGGCAGCCCCGGTGCCGGTGACGGCCTTCTTCACCAGCCGCGCGGCGTGTTCGTTGACGGTAAGCGCCGCCGCCCCGCACGCCGCCAGCACCGCGCCGCGCGCCTGCGCCAGCTTCAGCGTTGATTGCGGGTTCTTGTTGACGAAGATTTCCTCCGCCGCCGCGCGGGTCGGTTGATGCTCCGCGATGACCGCTGCCAGCCCCGCCTGCAACGCGGCAAGGCGCTGTGCCATCGGCGCGGACGGGTCGGTTTTAATTTGGCCATTGGCGACATGGCTAATCCGCGCGCCTTCGCTGCGGATCACGCCCCATCCGGTCGAGGAGAGCGAAGGGTCGAGTCCGAGGATCAAAGTCACTGTGAAAACCCCGTTCGTCCTGAGCTTGTCGAAGGACCGTTCTTCTTCGTTCAACGCAGCCTGAAGAAATGCGGCCCTTCGACAAGCTCAGGGCGAACGGATTTCGGGTGGGTTACCCCAACTTCTCCATCACCTCGTCAGAGATTTCGTAATTGCCCCAGACGGTCTGCACATCGTCATCATCATCCAGCGCGTCGATCAGCTTCATCAGCGTGCCGGCGGTCGCTTCGTCGACGTCGACGCTGAGCACCGGCTTCCATGCGAGCTTCACATTGTCTGCCGGGCCGAGCACCTTTTCGAGCTCGCCCGCCACGCCGTGCAGCGCATCGGCGGCGGTCCAGATCGTGTGGCCGTCTTCCGAGCTTTCGACATCATCCGCGCCCGCTTCGATCGCGGCTTCGAGCATCTTTTCCTCGTCACCCGCAGCGGCCGAATATTCGATCAGCCCGCGCCGTTCGAAGCCATGCGAAACCGAGCCTTCCGACCCGAGGTTTCCGCCGTTCTTGCTGAACGCGGTGCGGACATTGGTGGCGGTGCGGTTGCGGTTGTCGGTCAGCGCTTCGACGATCAGCGCGACGCCGCCCGGGCCATAGCCTTCGTAGCGGATTTCGGCGTAGTCCTCGCCGCCCGCCATGCTCGCCTTGTCGATCGCGCGCTGAATATTGTCCTTGGGCATCGACTGCGCCTTGGCGGCGTTGACCGCGAGGCGGAGGCGTGGGTTCATGTCAGGATCGGGCATGCCCATCTTGGCCGCCACGGTGATCTCGCGGCTCAGCTTGGAGAACATCGCCGAGCGTTTCTTGTCCTGCGCACCCTTGCGGTGCATGATGTTTTTGAACTTGGAATGGCCTGCCATTGGACGAACTTCACCGGAATGTTGGAGATATGAGCGCGCGCCTTACTCCGGCAGGTAAGGGCGATGCAAGGGTGCGTGTGGCGGAGCCGATGGGCTGGCGCGAGCGGCTGGCGGACGTGGCGCGATTTGCGGTGCGCCCCACTTATGTCGCGCAGCCGATGGCCTGGGGCCGGGATGCCGCGCTGGCACTGGTCACGGTGTTGGCGCTCGGTATCGTGATCTCGCCGCTGGTGGCGGGTCTGACGGCGGCCTTCGACGCACAGGCCGGTTTTCTTCCGGACTCCGATTTCGCGCCACAATCGGACAGGCGCCGGATCATCAATTTCCTGATCTTTGCGCCCGTCTTCGAAGAGCTCTTGTTCCGCAGTTGGCTGAAGGGCCAAGTGGCCGCGCTGCGCTTTGCCGCCTATGGCTTTGCCGCGATGGGCCTGCTGCTGGCCGGTATCATTCTGGGAGCGGATGATAGCGCGTTGGTGGGGCTGGGTGCGGTGGGTCTGGTGTTTGCCGGACTGGTCCATTGGGGACTGGTCAGCCATCGTGATACGATGGTGCCGGTATGGTTTGTGCGCCATTTCCGCTGGGCCGTGTGGGGATCAACCCTGCTGTTTGGTCTGATCCACCTCGGCAATTTCACTGTGCTGACCCATCCGCTGGGCTTGCTGGTGGTGCTGCCCCAGACCATCGGCGGATTGCTGCTCGCCTATACCCGCACACGCTTGGGGCTGCGCGCGGCGATCGCGCACCACGCCGCTTTCAATGCTGTGTGGCTGATCGTGGATTATGCTCTGGCGTGAGCGTTCAGACCCGCACCGCCGTGCCGCTGGCGCTGACCATCAACATCGAGCCATTGGGCCCGATCACCTCGTAATCGAGATCGATGCTAACCACGGCATTGGCGCCGCGCGATGCGGCTTCGGCCTGCAATTCCTCGATCGCCTGATTGCGCGCATCGGCGAGGATTCGCTCGTAGGAGCCCGAGCGGCCGCCGACGATGTCGCGGATATTGGCGAACAGATCACGGAACAGGTTTGCGCCGACGATCACTTCGCCGGTGACGATGCCCATGTATTCCTGAATCGGACGGCCTTCGAGCGTCGGGGTGGTGCTGACGATGACGCCGCGCGAATCTTTCCAGGGG
>DLGU01000148.1:12899-20792 GCA_002482865.1 Porphyrobacter sp. UBA7686 | reverse complement strand
TCCATGGCCGCTTCGGCGGCGAAGTGACCGCTGATGGCGATGCGATCATCGTTAATGGCAAGCGGATTGCCGTGACCAAGGAACGCGATCCGGCCAACCTGCCGCACGCCGCCATGGGTGTGGACATCGTGCTCGAATGCACCGGCTTCTTCCAGTCCGACGAAGCGAGCCGCCCGCATCTGGCCGCCGGGGCTAAGCGCGTGCTGATCTCCGCGCCTGCGACAGGCGTTTCCAAGACGATCGTTTACGGCGTGAACCACGAAACGCTGACCGGCGATGACGTGATCATCTCGAACGCAAGCTGCACGACCAATTGCCTTGCCCCCGTGGCAAAGGTGCTGAACGACGTGATCGGGATCGAGCGCGGGTTCATGACCACGATCCACAGCTACACCAATGACCAGCGGATGCTCGACCAGATCCACTCCGATCTGCGCCGTGCGCGGGCCGGTGCGCAGAACATGATCCCGACCACGACCGGCGCCGCGCGCGCTGTGGGTCTGGTTCTTCCTGAGCTGAAGGGCAAGCTCGACGGCTCATCGGTGCGCGTGCCGACCCCGAATGTCTCGATGGTCGATCTGGTGTTCGTGCCGAGCCGCGAGACGACCAAGGAAGAAATCAACGAAGCGCTGAAGGCGGCGGCCGAAGGGGCGATGAAGGGCGTGCTCGATTACACCGATCAGCCGCTCGTCAGCTCGGACTTCAACCACTATCCGGCGTCCTCGACCGTCGACAGCCTCGAAACCAGCGTGATGGAGGGCAAGCTTGCCCGCGTGGTCAGCTGGTATGACAATGAATGGGGCTTCTCCAACCGGATGATCGACACCGCCGGGGTGATGGCGAAGTTCCTCTGATCAGACCGCATAGAACCGTTCGTGTCGAGCGCAGTCGAGACACCCTGACACGAGCGGTTCTCGACTGCGCTCGAACCGAACGGAAGTGGTGAGCCATGAGCTTCAAAACCCTCGATGATCTGCCCGCCGACCTGACCGGAGAGGTCGCGTTGGTGCGTGTCGATCTCAACCTGCCAATGAAGGATGGCTCGGCCACCGACGTCACCCGGGTTGAAGCGGCGCGCCCCACTATACTTGAACTCGCCGGACGCGGGGCCAAGGTGCTGCTGCTGGCGCATTTCGGACGTCCGGGCGGGCAGCGGTCTTCGATGCTGTCGACCAGCATGGTGATCGGCGATGTCGAGCGGGTGTTGGGTAAGGAGGTCATGTTCATCCCCGAGATCGCCGGGCCGGTGGTCGATCAGGCGGTCAGCACCATCCTGCGCAGCGGCGATATCGGGTTGCTCGACAACACCCGCTTCTGGCCGGGCGAGGAGGGCAATGATCCCAACTTTGCGCAGGCCATCGCCGCACATGGCACGCTATATGTGAACGACGCCTTCAGCGCCGCCCACCGCGCCCATGCGACAACCGAGGGGTTGACGCATTTCCTGCCGTCTTATGCCGGTCGTTCGATGGAGGCCGAGTTGAAGGCGCTCGACGCCGCGCTCGGCTCGCCGCAGCAGCCGGTCGCGGCTGTGGTCGGCGGGGCCAAGGTTTCGTCCAAGCTCGCCGTGCTCGAACATCTGGTCGGCAAGGTGCAGCACCTGATCATCGGCGGCGGCATGGCCAACACTTTCCTCGCCGCGCGCGGAGTGGATGTCGGCAAGTCGCTGTGCGAGCACGATTTGGCCGCAACCGTGGCCCGGATCATGGACGAAGCGGACAATGCGGGCTGCACTGTCCATCTGCCTTATGACGTGGTGGTAGCGAAAGAATTCGCTGCCAACCCGGCGAGTTTGCGCACTTGCAACGTCCACGAAGTCGCTGCCGATGAAATGATCCTCGATGTGGGCCCGCAGGCGGTGGAAGCGTTGGCTGACGTGCTCAAGACCTGCCGTACGCTGGTGTGGAATGGCCCGCTCGGCGCGTTCGAGACCGAGCCGTTCGACGCTGCGACTATCGCCTTGGCGCGCACAGCGGCGGCGCTCACGCTGGAAGGTTCGCTGATCAGCGTGGCCGGCGGCGGCGATACGGTAGCGGCCCTCGCGCAGGCGGGTGTTTCGGAAGATTTTACCTATATTTCAACCGCTGGCGGCGCCTTCCTCGAATGGATGGAAGGCCGGGTGCTGCCCGGCGTGGCGGCGCTCGAAGTCTGATCATGGCTGACGTCACAGCCGAGATCGAAGCGCTGGCACTCGGCGCGATGCGCGCCTGGGTAGCAGGCGATGTGAAGGCGATGAAGAAGATCACCGGCCGCGATTTCATGCTGCTGGTTGGCAGTTCTCCGCCGCAACTGCTCGATCGCCCAAGCTTCCTCGCAGCGATGGAGCGCGGTTTTGCATGTACCCGCTTCGCCTTCCGCGAAGTGATCGTGCGGCCCTATGGCAAAAGCGCCTGGTTCGTGGCCGGAGCGGAGCTTGAACTTGCGTTCGGGCCGAAGGTCTGGAGCGGCGGGTTCCTGGTCACCGACATGTGGCGCAAGGGCACGATCGGCGGGTGGAAGCTGGCCGAACGCAGCCTCGCGCGGCTCGATCAGGACGACAGCATCGCAGCGGCTGTCAGCCGCCTGCAACTGTGGAAGTAGCGATGAGCGAAGCGGTAGAAACCAGTTACGGCCAGTTGAGCGTCATGGAGAGCGGCGAGTTTGCCGGGTGGCGCTATTGGCAAGGCGATCCGTTCGAAACGCGCTCCGGCCCGTTCTACTACCGGCGTGACCAGGACGGCTCCTATGTGAGCGCCTTTCGCGCCGAGCCGCGCCACATGAACGGTGGCGGCTTCATGCATGGCGGCTGCCTGCTGACCTTCGCCGACTTTGCCCTGTTCGCCATCGCAACCGACGAATTGAACGGCGACCACGCTGTCACATTGAACCTTGCCGGCGATTTCCTTGGTTCGGTCGCGGACGGTGCGCTGGTTGAGGCACGGGGGGAGGTCACGCGCGGGGGCGGCAAGACGATCTTCGTGCGCGGGATCATCACCGGCGACGGCAAGCCCGCGCTGAGCTTCACCGGCATCATCCGACGCCTGACCCGCCGCTGATCGCATCGCGGCCGCCTTCGCGGTTGCAGCATCCGCGACGGCTCGCTAATGGCGCGTCATCGGGTTTGTGCATACCTATGCATAGACGCAAGCAGGCCCCACCTCAGACCACCTTCGCACCGGAGAAAGCCAGCCATGAATACCCTCGAAATGACGACGCGCATCGCCACCGGACAGGGGTTCATTGCCGCGCTCGATCAGTCAGGTGGCTCTACCCCCAAGGCGCTGCGCGGATACGGGGTCGATGACGCTGAGTGGTCGGGTGACGAGGAAATGTTCGCGCAGATCCACGCAATGCGCGCCCGCGTCATCACCTCGCCCTGCTTCGGCAGCGGCAAGGTAATCGGCGCGATTTTGTTCGAGCGCACCATGGATGGCGTGGTGGATGGCGTCTCGACCGGGGATGCGTTGAAGGCACGCGGGATCGTGCCATTCATCAAGGTCGACGAAGGCCTCGCCGATGAAGCGGACGGCGCACAATTGATGAAGCCGATGGTGAAATTGGCGGCGCTGCTCGAAAAGTCAGTGGCGGCGGGGATGTTCGGCACCAAAATGCGCTCGGTCATCAAGTCCGCCAATCCGGCCGGGATTGCCGCCGTGGTTGCTCAGCAATTCGAGGTCGGCGCGCAGATCATCGCTGCGGGCCTTATGCCCATTATCGAGCCGGAATATGACATCACCTCGGATGACCGTGCGGCGGGTGAAGCGATTCTTCTCGCAGAAATCCTCAAGTACCTCGACGCGCTGCCCGAAGGCCAGCAGGTGATGCTGAAGCTGTCGATCCCGGCCACCGCCGGTCTCTACACGCCGCTGACGCAGCATCCCAAGGTGCTGCGCGTGGTCGCGTTGTCGGGCGGGTTTTCGACCGACGACGCCTGTTCACGCCTCGCCCAGAACCCCGGGATGATCGCCAGCTTCAGCCGCGGGCTGTTGCAGGATTTGCGCAAGGGCCAGTCGGATGCGGAATTCAACACCGTGCTCGGCAAGGCGATTGAAAAGATCGCCAGCGCTAGCGTCTGAGGCTCAGCGCGCTTCGAAGGTGAAGCGGTACTCCTCCTTGACAGTTTCGCGTCCAGCTCCGGCTTCGGGCGCGGGTTCGCCTGAGGTGAGGGCAATCACCGTGCCATGCGTGCCGAAGGGCTCGCCCAGCGTCAGGTCAGCCGTGTCGCGCCAGCCTGCGCCGTCGATCCGGGTGCGGACCACCAACCGTCCGGCCCAGATGCAGCGGGCGTTGATCGGGCAACGGCTATCTTCGACCACTTCCTGCGGGGTTACGGTCAGATCGCCAACCTTCACGGTCTGGAGCAGCGCGGCGGGGCTTCCCTGAGGCAGCGGAATGCTCTCCACTCCGGCGCGGTCAGGGATGACGGCGCAGGCACCAAGCACGGCGGCGAGGGTAAGGGGCAGGGCGGCGCGGAGCCGATGGTTCATGCGCGCGATTTAAAGCGCCGATGCCTGAGTGGCGGCTGAACAGGTGACAGCGACGCCGCGAGCGATTAGCGGTTCCGGCCATGACCGAAACACAGCTTTATCTCATCTCCCCGCTCGACGTCGGCGGCACCTTTCCCCAGCGGCTCGAACGCGCGTTGGTGGCGGGGAAGGGTCTCGTCACCGCGTTCCAGTTCCGGGTGAAGGGAGTCGACAGCCATGAAGCCGCCGCGCTGGCCGAGCCGCTTCAAGCCATCTGCGCCGCGCATGACGTGGCCTTCATCGTCAATGATTCGGTGTCGCTGGCCAAGCGGTTGAAGGCCGACGGTGTGCATCTCGGCCAAGACGACGGCTCCCCGCGCGATGCGCGCGAAGAACTGGGGCGCGAAGCGCAGATTGGCGTCACCTGCCACGCCAGCCGCCACATGGCGATGGAAGCGGGCGAGGCGGGGGCGGATTACGTCGCCTTCGGCGCGTTCTATCCCTCTACCACCAAGGATAAGGGTCCCGACGCCGAAGTGCCCGATTTGGAAACGCTGCAATGGTGGACCCAGATCTTCGAAATCCCCTGCGTCGCCATTGGCGGGATCACGCCGGACAATTGCAAGCCGCTGATCGAAGCGGGTGCCGATTTCCTCGCGGTGTCGGGCGCTGTGTGGAATGGGGACGAGGTTGCCGCCGTTGAGGCATTCGCCAAGGCGATGCGCGGCTGAAGCGAGGGTTCGCTTCTGGGAACGTCATTGCACAGCCCAGCTTTCCGGTCGATACTACGGCGGAATGGCTACACTTAACCAGATTCTGTCAAATCCTGAATGGCTCCCCCATCAGATCGATCAGTCTGGCAAAGAAATGCTGTTTGTCCGGCTTACCCGCGACGAAATGAATGAACATGAGTTCCTCGCCAATCAAACGGGCAAGGACCAACAGTGGGTGTCGATCAAGGACCTTCATGGCGCTCGCCTGCAAACAGGGCCAGTCAGCTTCATTTTCCATTCGGGCTTTTGTCGGTCCACGCTGCTGCTCAGGGCGCTTGTCGTCGAGGGCAAGGTCCTCGGCCTCAACGAGCCGGAGATATTCAACAGTCTTTCCCGTCTTACCGATCCCGGTGACCAGCTGATCGCCTTGGTCATAGACCTCTTGTCGCGACCACATTGCCCGGGAGAGGCAATTGTGATCAAGCCGAGCAATTTTCAGAACCGTCTGATCCCCAAGATCATGGTGGCGCGCAAGGATGTGCAGGCCGTCCTGCTGACCAACACCCTGGATGAGTTCCTGTGGGCGATTGTGCGCAAGGGATTGTTGGGTCGCCAATGGGGCAGACAAACCTATCTCGTCGCGGCTGCTTACGCGGGCGAAGTCGATGCTTTTGAAGCGCTGATTCCCGGCATGACTGATCTGCAAGTTGCTGCGCTGGGATGGCTCTTGATGCAAAATTGGTTCGAAATGTCCCAACGCGACATTGGCGCATCGCGCGTCGCCGTGCTGCAAAGCTCGCATTTCGATAAAGACCGCGCCGCCACTCTTGCAGCATCAGCCGCGCATCTCGAACTTGGGTTAGAGAAGCGCGATATCAACGCCATTCTGGACGGCCCGGTGTTTGCCACCGACGCCAAAACGGGGGCTGATTACGCCACCAAAGAAGCACGCGATGTCAAACGATCGCGCAGTGCAGTCACCGAAGATGAGATTCGCGAAGTGGGTGCGTGGATCGGCGAACTCGCCCGTGTTTCGGGTCTATCGGTCCCGCTGAAGCAAACGCTTTGATAGAGATCACCGGCTGCATGATCCCCGCCGCCGCGTCAGCTTCCCAAACCTAGTTGCCGTTGCCAACCCGCGTGCAGATCAGCCTGCTGAGGCTCCCGTCCGCGTTGAGCTTCTGCAAGGTGTTATCGCCCAGCACCCGGAACCGCTGGTCCTTCTTGGGGCCGCGGGTGAAGACCACCTCTGTGCCGCGCAGCAGGTAGATGCCGTTGCCCTCGGGATTTACATAGCTCGAGGCGGTGCCGATCCGGAAGGCTTCTTCGGGCACTTCGACAAAGGCCTCGCCCCCGGCATCGCCCGGCAGTGCGCATTGCCAGTTGCCGTGCTGAAGAATCCCGAGCATCCCGCTGGCAGGCGCGGCGGCACGGCCTTGCGGCCGGGACGCATTACGGTCTTGCCCTTGGGCACCGCCCGGCAGGAAAGCAGCGGCAGCCGCGGCGCTGACAATCAGCAGGAGCACATAACGGGTCTTCATAATGCTCGCGCCTCTACCAGCAGGCGCGCGGAAAGGCCAAGTCTTTCACGAGGCTTTTGCCCGCGCTTGCCCGGACGGGTCCGCTCGGCTATGGGCGCGCATGATTTGCGGGCGTGCGCCTTTGCGGCGGCGCGCCTCAACGCTCTTTCCACCACGTAAGAAGGCCCACAGCCCCATGAAGATCAGCGGCGTCGATATCCGCCCCGGCAACATTCTGGAATATGAGAAAGGCATCTGGAAGGTTGCCAAGATCCAGCACACGCAGCCCGGCAAGGGCGGGGCTTACATGCAGGTCGAAATGAAGAACCTGCAAGATGGCCGCAAGACCAACGTGCGCTTCCGCAGCGCCGATACGATCGAGCGCGTGCGGCTCGATACCAAGCCCTTCCAGTTCCTGTATGCCGAAGGCGAAGACTTGGTCTTCATGGATAACGACACCTACGAACAGATCACGCTGCCCGGCGACCTGCTCGGCGATGCGCGCCCGTTCCTTCAGGACGGGATGCAGGTGAACCTTGAGCTGTGGGACGAAAAGCCGATCTCGGTCGAACTGCCCTCGCAGATCGAAGCCACCATTGTTGAGGCTGACGCCGTGGTGAAGGGCCAGACCGCCTCGTCCAGCTACAAGCCGGCCATCCTCGACAACGGCGTGCGCATCATGGTCCCGCCACACATCGGCAGCGGCACGCGCATCATCGTCGATGTGTATGAGCAAGCCTATGTCGGCAAGGCGAGCTGAGCACAGATCATGGCAGCTATTTCCGGCCTGATCCGCGTGATGGAACGCGCCGCGCGTAAAGCGGGCGGGCGTTTGCGGCGCGATTTCGGCGAAGTCGAACACCTTCAGGTCAGCCGCAAGGGCCCGGCCGATTTCGTCAGCAAGGCCGATATCCGCGCCGAACGCACACTCTATGACGAACTGCTCGCAGCCCGTCCGGGCTGGGGCTTCGTCATGGAAGAGGCAGGCGTGATCGAGGGCGATCCGGGCATGCCGCGCTGGATCGTCGATCCGCTCGACGGCACCAGCAACTTCCTCCACGGCATTCCGCACTTCGCCATCTCCATCGCCGCGCAAGAACCGCGCGCGGACGGGAAGGGCTGGGGCGATGTGGTTGCTGGTGTGGTCTATCAACCGATCACCGATCAGACCTTCTGGGCGGAAAAGTCCCGCGGGGCGTGGCTTCAGGATGCGCG
>DLGU01000148.1:11610-12790 GCA_002482865.1 Porphyrobacter sp. UBA7686 | reverse complement strand
CCGTTCTTCGGCCACGGCGACTTTGCCGAATGGAGCCGCATTTTCGGCGCCATCGGGCCCGAGGTTGCTGGTATCCGCCGTTTCGGCGCAGCTTCGCTCGACCTGGCTTACGTGGCGCAGGGCCGATTTGACGGGTTCTGGGAAAGCGGCCTGAGTGAATGGGACACGGCGGCGGGCTGTCTGCTGGTGCGCGAGGCTGGCGGCTTTGTCAGCGACTACCGCGGCCGGTCCGAACCGATCCATGCGAATCAGGTGCTGGCGGCGAATGATGCGCTGCATTCCAAGCTGCACAAGCTTTTGGCCGGAGCTTTGCGCTAGAGACTGTTGCCTTGACGCCGGTGCAACGCTAACAGCGCCGCATCCGCTCTGGGCGCCCCTGTGGTGGAATTGGTAGACGCGCTCGACTCAAAATCGAGTTTCGAAAGAAGTGCCAGTTCGAGTCTGGCCAGGGGCACCATTCCGGCTTTATCCCGACATTATAGCTCGAGCGTTGCCAACGCTCCCAGCAGGCCCTCGGCCAAGCCGCTGGCAGCTGCGCGCGTTGCGGTGCGATCTGCGGTGTCGGCGACCTCATAGGTGTAGGCCGGAATGGCATAGCGGGCGTGGAACCAGTTCTTGGCCGTTCCGCTGCCCGGATTGGCGTTGCGCGGTTCGATCGTGAAGGGGTAGCCTGCAAAGGCTTGCTCCCGCCCTCCCAGCCATGCGGCAAGGAAGCGGTGCTGCGCCGGACTGGCCTCATCGCCCTGCACATAGAACAGGTTGCGACCTGTCGAGTGGAAATCCACCATCAGCACCGGCTTAACGTCAGCGGGCAGGGCATCGAGCCACGCCTTTACAGCGCGGGTCTCGGGCTGAGAGAAATCGCCCCAGTCGCGGTTGAGATCAATAGCGCCGCGATTGGCGCGCCAGTGCCCGCGGGCGGTGCCATCGGGATTGAGCATCGGCACGATCAGGAACTGCACATCGCCGAGACCGTCACGCACGGCGGTGCCGACCAGTGTCTCGACAAAGGCCTGCATCGCGATCGCGCCCGTCACTTCGGGCGGGTGCTGACGGCCGATGAGGATCACCAGTCGCGGCGCAGCCTTACTGCCGATCCGGATCGCCTCGATTGCCCGCCCATCAAGCGAGCGGCCGAGGGTGAAAGGGGCCGTGCCGAGCATCTTGCTCCAGCGCAGCA
>DLGU01000148.1:6582-11516 GCA_002482865.1 Porphyrobacter sp. UBA7686 | reverse complement strand
TCGCATCCCCGCTCTGCCACTTCGGAGCATAGCGATGCGTTCCGCCGAGATAGCGCAATGTCACGCTGACCGGCGCGGTGCCATCGGCTTCGTAGCGGAAGGCATACCACGGGCTGGGATTGATCGGCGGCGCGTGTTCGGGCGAGATCAGCAGAGTGAAAGTCCGCTCCCCCGTGACCGCGCAGCGCGCTGGAGAGGCTCCGTCAAAATCGAAGGCGAGCATCACCGAAGCGGTGCGGCACGCACTGTCCGTCACCGTCAGAGCAGCAGGGGGCGGCGTTTGCGCGCACGCCCCCAACGTGATGGCCAGACCGGCCCACAGGTATCGTAGCGAGATCCCCATGGGTGCGGGCCTATCAGAAGGTCTTGCGGATATCGACGCGGAACACCCGACCACGCGGCGAGTGCAAGGCGCTGAAGAAGCCGTAAGTGTCATCAGCCAGCGGCGGATCGACGTCGAACAGGTTGTTCACACCCAGCCGGATGCGGGTGCCATCCAGCGCACCGCCGTTCTCGAAGGTGTAGCTGATCGAGGTGTTGATCGTCAGCATATCGTTCACGCGGAAGAAGTTGGCGTTGGGATCGTCCGACACCAGCGGCACGTCGCGGCTGACACTGGTGTTCCACACCTTGCCGACATAGCTGGCGAACACCGACGCGTCGAACGGCCCGCTGCCCCAGTTGATCGAGCCGCTGTAACGCCACTTGGGCCTGCCTTCGATCTCCAGCAGCTGGCCCAGACCTTCGATCCTCACTTCGGGCGGCAAGTCCCCGTTGGCCACCGCATCGACCAGAGTCTGCCCGTCCGCACCGGCGGACTGGACAAAGCTTTCGAGCCGCGCCGCGTTGAAGCGCAACCGGAACTTGCCGAGGCCGAATTCGGGGACGTTGTAGGCAAGTCCGAAGTCCCAGCCCTTCGATACGCGGCTGTCGAGGTTGATATAGGGATCGAGCACCCGGATGATATCACCCGCCGCGGCAAGGCTGGTGCCTTGGTAGAGCGCGATCTGTTCCGCGTTTGGCGCAGCCCGGATCACGTTGGGGTTGCTGCTACCATTCTGGCGCAGCAAGAGATCGAGCGCGATGGCGTTGTCGTCACCGAAGACGCCAACCAGCCCGGTCTGCTTTACGCGCCAGTAATCCGCCGTCAGCGTCAGTCCGGGAATGAACGCAGGCTCCAGCACGGTGCCCAGATTAATGCTCTCACTTTCTTCAGGCCTCAGCTGGTCGGTGCCGGAACGGAAGCTGATGATGCCTTCGCCCGGGCAGACGCCCAGATTGGCGATTACGCCCTTTTCGACCTGTGCCTGACAGCGCACGAAATCGTCGCGGGTGTTGGAACGGGTGGTGCCTTCGTCATTGACCTGCACCAAGTTCGGCGCGCGGAAGCCCTGCGACCATGCGCCCCGGAACATCAGGCCCGGGACCACGGTCCACGATGCGGCGGCACGCGGGACGATGGCCGTCTCCCCAATATCCTTGAAGTGCTCCATCCGCCCGGCCAGTTGCAGGTTGAGCGCGCTGATCAATGGGATGTCCATATCCTCGCTCACCAGCGGAACGAAGGTTTCGACGAAAGCCGAATAGGCCGTCCGCACGCCGCGGGTGTCGGGCGATGCGCTGGTGCCGGCAACGTCGCTGCCGTCGAACACGCCGGTGACGCTGTCGGTCCAGGTGATGGTGCCATCAATGCGCGGGTCGCGGTCATCGAAGAAGGTTTCGCGCCGCCATTCGATCCCCGCTGCCACCCCGACATCGCCGCCGGGCAGAGCGAACAGAGCGCTGTTGCTGACCTTGAAATCAGCCAGCGCCAGGCTGGTGCCGCCGGTGCGGAATACGCTGATGCGGAACGGGTCGATCGAACTTGCGGGGTTGGGGGTGCAATCGTCGTTGCCCGGATCGCCGGTCACGCAGCCGCCGTTGAATGGGTTGTAAGCATCCGGCGTCGACTTGTTGATCGCCTGTTGCAGCAGGGTCAACGAAACGCGGTTGCCTTCCAGATCGGTCGCCTTGGCTTCGGAATAGACAAAGCCCGTGTCGAAATCCCACGCGCCGAAATTGCCGCGCAGGCCAGCGACAAGGCGGAAGGAATCCTTGTCGACGTCAACCGTGCGGTTGCCGGCATCGACGAAGCGGTACCGCTCCATGATGACATCCGCGCCGCCTGCGGGGACGGTGATGCCGGGCACGCGGTTGGGGTTGGCCGCTCCGCCCGGGAAAGTCACCGGGCCAAACGGGTTCCAGTAGGCATTGCGCGAAATCCCCACCGGCACCGCGCTGAGGATCGCCGCCGGGGTGATGTTGCGGCTGCTTTCCGAACGGTAATAGGTGCCTTCGAAATAGCCTTCGACATTGTTGCTGAATTCGTAGTTGAACAGGGCGACGGCGTTGATGCGGGTCTTCTCGCTAATCAGCGTGGTGCCGAAGGCGCGGTTATAGCGCACCCCGACCGCCGGGTTATCGCCGTTACGCGCGCACAAACCGTTCCCCAGCTCAAGGCGACAACCGGTCAAGGTCGACGGCTGAAGATAGAAGTCATCGTCGCGGATCGGGGTCTGGTTGTTGTTCGTGATCTGAATATCGAACTGGCCGAACGGACCAAAGGTGTTGCGATTGTTGAACTGCGTATCGCCTTCGAACGCGGTGCCGACCAAGAGCGGGGTCTTGTCGTCATCGGCAGAGTAGGCCCGCTCTGATGCGTCCATTCCGTTCTCGTAGAAGTACCCGCCATAGACGGTCAGGTTGGCGCGCCCGCCTGCGAAATCGAAGCCATAGCCGCCATTGATCTGGGTGCTGTAAAGGCCGGTGCCGTCCGAGTTGCGGTACTCGCCTTCGATAAAGCCGCCCTTGCGGTTGCCGCGCAACACGGTGTTGACCACGCCCGCCACCGCGTCCGCGCCATAGATCGCCGACGCGCCATCGCGCAGCACTTCAAGGCGCCGCACGCTGCCCGGTGCGATTTCATTGGTGTCGGGGCTGACGACCGGCACCAGCAATTCAGTCTGGAAGCCGGGGTTCAGCACCATGCGCCGTCCGTTGATCAGCAGCAGCGTGTTGCCTGTTCCCAGATCGCGCAGGTTGATCGAGGCCGCATCGCCGCGTGCGTTGTTCGAGCTGACATCGTTCTGTTCGTTGAACGCAACCGCACCCGCCTGCGGGATGGCGCGGAACAGCTCGTCACCCGATGTCGCCGCGACATTGGCGATGTCGGTTTCGTCCAGCACGGTGACGGGGAGCACATCGTTGATCTTGGCGCCCTGGATCTGAGTCCCGG
Source organism: Porphyrobacter sp. UBA7686 (assembly GCA_002482865.1). Lineage (GTDB taxonomy): Bacteria > Pseudomonadota > Alphaproteobacteria > Sphingomonadales > Sphingomonadaceae > Erythrobacter. Next base: position 8,242 of record DLGU01000148.1, on the reverse strand, counting down.
TGACGATGATCTCGCTCGTCACATCGTCTTCCGGCAAAGGCGCTGGCGGTGGTGCCTCCTGACCATAAGCGGCGCTGGCGGCGATCAGACTGCCGCCGCACATCAGGGCGAGCCTGCTCAGAAATTTCGTCGACATCATTATTCTCCCCGTTTTTCAATTATTTTGAGTGACTGTGCCCAATGCGCGAACAGCGCGGGCCATTGGCTGATGACTTGCTCGGGCGTGCCTAGACCCCAACCATGCCCACCGTTGCGGAACAGATGCAGTTCCGCGCTGGCCCCGGCAGCGATGAGGGTCTGGAACAGCAGGATCCCGTGCCCCGGCGGCGTGGTCGGATCGTCGGCGGCAGCAAAGATGATCGTCGGCGGCGCGTCCTTGGAGGCGTAGGTATCCAGCGACCACTCGTCCTCGGCCTTGGGCCCCGCCTTGTCGCCGATGATCTCACGCCGGGTGCGGGTGGTGTCGTAGGGCTTGCGCAAAGTGACGACCGGGAACAGCAGCACGGCAAAATCGGGCCGGGCGGAAGCCGCCTCGTAGCGATCAGCCCCGGCATAGAGCGTGCGGGCGGGTTGGTAGGCGGTGAAGCCTGCCAGATGCCCGCCTGCGGAAAAGCCCATGATCCCGATCTTGTCCGGCGCGACCCCGAATTCGCCCGCGCGGGTGCGGATGATCTTCATCGCCCGCTGCGCATCCATGAAAGGCGCCGCTGCGTCCCAGCCATCATTGGGCAGACGGTAGATCAGCTCAAACACGGTAAAGCCTTGGGCTTGCAGCCACTCGGCCGCGGGTGTGCTTTCCTTCCTGAGCTGGATGCGGAAATAGCCGCCGCCGCCCGCGACCAGCACGGCAGCACCATTGGGCTTTGCTGGACGGAAGACTCGCATCCGGGGCGTGGCGATGTTGGAGACCGCACCGAAGCCAGCACCTTCGGCGCCGATTTTCTCCGGCCCGTTGACTGCTCCATTGCCCGGAGGCGTGCCCGGCCACAGCAGAATTTCCTCTGGCGAGGCGGCGGTAACGGGCAGCGTCGGTGCAAACAGCGACAGCAGTGCGGCGAATACCAGCAAGGCGCGCCGCGCAATCATGGTCGATTCTCCATCATGTCAGCGATCTTCTCGCTGACCGGGCCGCTGCGTTCGTGGCGTTCGATATCCTCTTCGGGCAGTGGCATGGGCGCGCCCGCCATCGCGGCGGCCAGCCGCTCACGGTCGAGCGCGTTCTCCCAGCCAGCCACTACGATCGTCGCCACCGCGTTGCCGACGAAATTGGTGAGCGCGCGGCATTCAGACATGAAGCGGTCGATGCCGAGGATCAGTGCCATGCCCGCCACGGGAACTCCCGGCACCACCGACAGCGTTGCAGCGAGGATCACGAAGCCCGATCCGGTGACGCCTGCCGCCCCCTTGGAACTGATCATCGCCACCAGCACCAGCGTCAGCTGTTCGGTAAGGCTCAGCTCCACCCCGACAGCCTGCGCAATGAACAGCGCGGCCAGCGTCATGTAGATGTTGGTGCCGTCAAGGTTGAAGGAATAGCCGGTCGGCACCACCAGCCCGACCACCGCTTTGCGGCAGCCCGCAATCTCCATCTTCTCCATCAGACTCGGCAGAGCGGCTTCGGAGGATGACGTGCCCAGCACCAGCAGCAGCTCTTCGCGCA
>DLGU01000148.1:2097-6554 GCA_002482865.1 Porphyrobacter sp. UBA7686 | reverse complement strand
AGCACGACCAGCACAAACAGCAGTGAGGTGAGGTAGAACGTCGCGACCAGCGCGGCGAGGTTGGCGAGGCTGCCGATGCCGAATTCGCCGATGGTAAAGGCCATCGCCCCGAACGCTCCGATCGGCGCCAGCTTCATCAGCATGTGCACCAGCCGGAACACCACCTCGCTGAACGAGGCGAGCACATCCATCACCAGGTCGCTCGCCGGTCGGGTCATGGCGATGGCGACCCCGGCAAGGATGGCGACCAGCAGCACCTGAAGGATTTGCCCTTCGGTCATGGCGCTAAACAGGGTGTCGGGGATGATGTTCAGCAGGAACCCGCTGATGCTCTGCGCTTCGGCTTTGTCGGCATAATCGGCGACGGCTGCAGTATCGAGCGTGGCGGGATCGATGTTGAGCCCCTCGCCCGGGCGCACGATGTTGCCGACCAACAGCCCGATAACCAGTGCGAGGGTGGAGAACGTCAGGAAATAGGCGAACGCCTTGCCCGCAACGCTGCCCACCGCTTTCATGTCGCGCATCCCGGCTATGCCGGTGGCGACAGTGAGGAAGATCACCGGCGCGATGATCATCTTGACGAGTTTGATGAAGCCGTCACCCAGCGGTTTCAGCGCGGCACCGGTTTCCGGGAACAGGTGGCCGACCAGCGCCCCCAACGCAATCGCGGTGAGCACCTGAACATAAAGCTGGCGATAGAACGGCTTTCGCGCAGGCGCGGGACGCGCGTCCGGCGTCATGGTTGCTTGCAAACCCATGGGCTGCGCGGTTCCCTCCCCTTCAGTGTCTCTCCGCCATTCAAAATCGGCCACGCGCCGGCGCTTTGCAACATTCTCTGTGACTGTGACACGATCACTCAATATCAGGGGGTTAAACCATACAGTCAGCCTCTTTGTGCGGAAATCCGCACAAGTTTCTTGCGCCGCTTGCGGAAATCCGCACAAGTCAGTCGCGGAATCGGAAGGGGGAATGTGCGGCAGGTCAGGCTAGGGCGGTGGTATCTGGTGGCGGTGGGGCTGATCGCCCTGACGCTGCTGGCCGCGCTCGCCATGCTTGGGATCGAGCGGGCGGTTCGGGTCAATGCGCTGGCGGAGACCCGCGCTGAAGCGACGAGTCAGGCGGCGATCCTGGCTGCTGGGTTGGAGAGCGAGCTTAACAAGTTCAGTCTGGTGCCGCGCGTCTTGGCGGTCGATCCCGAGGTCGCGGCGCTGTTGGGTGGGCAGAGCGCCGGGCGCGATGTGCTCAATCGCCGGCTTGCCGCGCTGGCGGGACAGACCAATGCCGCCGCGATCTACTTGATGGACGCGCGGGGGACGACGCTGGCGGCCAGCAACTGGGACCGGCCCGACAGCTTCATCGGTTCCAACTACGGTTTCCGCGAGTACTTCTCCGGCGCTTCCAGACGCGGCACGGCTAGCGAATTCGCGCTCGGCACTGTCAGCCGCCGTCCGGGGCTGTATCTTGCCGAACGGGTCGGCCCGGCATCGGCCCCGCTCGGGGTGGTGGCGGTCAAGGTTGAGTTCGACAGCCTAGAACGCAAGTGGCGCGATGCCGAAGACGGTGTGTTCGTTACCGATGAGAGCGGGATCGTGTTGCTCGCGAGCAATCCCGATTGGCGTTTCAAAACGGCCGAGAGGAGTGGCGCCAACGCTCAGGCGGAAGACCTGGTGCACAACACAAGGCGCTTTGGTGTGGCGCAGCCCGAGCGCTTTGCCATGCCTGCGACAGGGAATGCGACTTCACCGTTGCAAATGATTGAGAAGATCCAGCCGATCGCGCCGGTCGGTTGGGAGTTACATCTGCTCGCCGATCCTGCGCCGCGCTTGTCGGTTGCGCTCGCCAATGGAAGGCTCGCGGGTGTGATCGCGCTTGTTCTGCTTGGGCTGGCGGGGGCGGGGGCTTATCTGTGGCGGCGCCAGCGGCAGTCGCGCGCCGTTGCTCAGGTTTCGGCACAAACCGCGCTGCTGCGCGAACAATTGCAGCAAGCAAACCGGCTCGCGACACTGGGCCAGATCACCGCAGGACTCGGCCACGAAATCCGCCAGCCGCTCGCCGCCATGCGGGTCTATGCCGAAAATGGCGAACGCCTGCTGGCCGCGGATCGCCAGACCGAGGCTGCGGCCAACTTCGACAAGATCGCCCAGCTTGCCGGTCGCATCGGCGAGATCACCGCCGAACAGCTTCATTTCAGTCGCCGTTCGCCAGAGGAGCCGCGCGAAATCATGCTTGCCGAGGTGATCGACGGATCGCTGCTGCTGCTGCGCGATCAGATCCGGCAGAAGGGCCTCACCCTCGACCGTCCCGCCGCAGACCTTGCCGCGACAAAGGTGCGCGCGCGCCACGTCCAGCTTGAGCAGGTGTTGGTCAACCTCCTCCAGAACGCAGTGCAGGCCTGCGGGGAGGGCGGCCAAATCGCGCTCGCGATTACGGCGGAGAGCAACATGGTGCGGCTCAGCGTCAGCGACGATGGACCGGGCGTACCGGCCGAACTGCGCGAAACCCTGTTCCAGCCCTTCGTTACGTCCAAGAGCGAGGGGATCGGACTTGGCCTGGCCATTTCACATGACATCATGCGTCAGCTCGGCGGCGACTTGGTCCACGAAGAGACCGCCACAGGTGCGCGCTTCACCATGGTGATGCCCGCTGCATGAGCGCCGCTGCCGCCCCCCCGATTCAGGTCGCCTTGGTCGAGGACGATCCCGACCTGCGTGATGCGACCTTTCAGACCCTTACGCTCGAAGGCGCGGATGTGGTCGCATTCGCCGATGCCCGTGCAGCGCTCGGATGGCTGGATGCCGACTTCCCCGGCGTCGTGGTCAGCGATGTGCGGATGCCCGGGATCGACGGGATCGCTTTCTTCGCCGCGCTGCGTGAGATCGACCGCGATCTGCCGGTGATCCTCACCACCGGTCATGGCGATATCGCGATGGCTGTGGCGGCGATGAAGAATGGCGCGGCCGATTTCCTGACCAAGCCTTACGCCTCGGCCGATCTGATCCGCGCCGTGCGCGCTGCCAGCGAGCGGCGCGGCTTGGCGCTGGAGAACCGGAGGCTGCGTGAAGAGGCCGGGCGCAATGTCGGCCTTGCCATTCCCGGTTCGTCCGCCGCGGCCCAGCGGCTGCGGTCTGTAATCGAAGGCGTCGCGCGGTCGGAGATCGACGTCGTACTGACCGGTCCGGCGGGGACCGGCAAAAGCTACGGCGCGAGATTAATCCATGACCTCAGCGCGCGTCGCAGCCGTCCATTCGTGACGGTCGACGCCGGTGTACTGGCGCATGAGGATGCGGAGTTGCTGCTGTTCGGGCGCGATCCGGGAGCGGGACAATTGTCCCGGACCGGCCTGATCGAACGCGCAAACGGTGGGACGCTGTTGCTCGACGACATCGCCGCGGCCAGCGGTGTTTTGACCACGCGGCTCGTTTCGCTGGTCGAAAAGCGCGAGGTCTGGCCGCTTGGTGCAGCCACTGCGCGGCGGCTCAACATCCGTATCATTATCGCCAGGCTTGCCGAACAACCGCAGGACAGCCTGCGTGACCCGGCGTGGCACAGGCTGGGCGCGGTCCAGATCGCCTTTCCCCTGCTGGCTGACCGGCGCGAGGATGTGCCCGAAATCTTCCGTCTGTTCGTCACCCGTCATGCGCGCGACGCGGGCGTGCCCGCGCCCACAATCGGCGAAGCGCATTGGCGGCATGTCCAATCGCATGACTGGCCGGGTAACTTGCATGAACTCAGTGGTTATGCCCGCGCGGTTGTGCTGGGTCTGGCCGAGATCGAGAGCCCGGCAAGCCCGCTCACTGGACAGCGCCCACTCCATGCGATCGTCGCCGATTTCGAGCGGACTGTGCTCGAAGATGCGCTGCGTCAGTGCCGAGGTGACATCGCGTTGGTGCAAGCCATGCTCCAAACCCCGCGCAAGACGATCTATGACAAGCTGGCGAAGTATGATCTGAAACCTGCGCGGTTCCGTGATTGATGGGCGGGTCAGGTCAAATGGGAAAACTGCGATGATGCCAAGTACCGCTATGGTTTTGCGAATGGTCTCCCGGTTGATTGCTACGACGATGGCGTTGTTGCTCGGCAGTGCAACCGTCGCTGCTGCCGACGAAGGACGAGGTCGGTTTGTGTTCACCGGATGGGAGGGGTCACCGCTGCCGGTGTGGTATCAGCTGCCCGACGAGGTGAAGCCTGATACGCCGGTCGTGGTGGTCATGCACGGCGTCAACCGCGATGCTGATCGCTACCGCGACGAATGGGCGGGCCTAGCGATGAAACACCGCTTCATCGTGATTGTCCCAGAATTCAGCCGGTCTGACTTTCCCGGAGCTGCCAGCTACAACACCGGCTTCTTTGCCGAGGCGGACGGCACCCTGCGTCCGCGCACCCGCTGGTCCTTTGCCGCGATCGAGCCGCTGTTCGACGAGACTCGCCGCCGTTTCGGGACGGCAGCGGAACGCTAT
>DLGU01000148.1:0-2067 GCA_002482865.1 Porphyrobacter sp. UBA7686 | reverse complement strand
CGCGGATCGAGCAGGCGATTGCCGCCAATGCCGGGTGGTACACGATGCCCGATCCTACGGTCGCCTTTCCCTATGGCGTGGAAGGCGCACCGGTCGCGCCTGACACGCTGAAAGCCGTGCTGGCCAAGCCGCTGACGGTGCTGCTCGGAACGGCGGACACGGACACTGCTGATCCCGACCTGCGCACCACGCCTGAGGCCAACCGGCAGGGGCCTCACCGTTTTGCGCGGGGGCAGAGTTTCTTTGCCGAAGGGCGCGCTCTCGCAACGCGGTTGGACGCGCCGTTTGGCTGGCGAATGGAACACGTGCCCGGCGTCGGCCACAAGAATGGTCTGATGGCACAGGCGGCGGCTGAACTGATCGCGGCCCGGGGGAAATAGAAGGCTGTGGGCCTGCCACGCTCCCTAATTGGCCAGCGGCAGCTCAAGCTCAAACGCCGCACCACGATCGCTGTCCACCAGTGCCAGCGACCCGCCTGCCGCCTCGATCAGCGATTTGATGATCGGCAGTCCCAGGCCGCTTCCGCCGGTCGCGCGCCGCGTCGTGAAGAAGGGCTCGAANNATGCGCGCGCGATCGGCTTTGGCAATGCCGGGACCATTGTCTGTCACTGTGATCCGCACGGCGTCTGCCCCCTGATCGGCGAAAAAGCTAACCTGGCTCGCCCCGGCCTGGCGGCTGTTGTCGATCAGCGCGCTGACGATGGCTTCGAGCGATGCGTCGCGGATGGCGAGGAGTGGCAGGCTTTCAGGCAGGGTCGCCGCAACGACAAAGCCATCAGCCCGGTACGCATCTGCGAGACGGTTGAGGATTGCCGCAAGGTCTGCCCGTCCGGCGGGGTCGTTTGCGCTGAGATCGGCGCGGGCGAGTTCCAGTAGGCGGGTTGAGAGCATCGTCAGCCGCGCCGCATCGGCATCGGCATTGGCGAGAAAGCGGCGGCGCTCGTCCGGGGCCATGCTGTCGCCATGATCGCCGAGAATTTCGAGCGTGCCCCGAATGCCCGATAGCGGGGTCTTGAACTCGTGGCTGACTGCGTGCGCGAAATCGCGCAAGTATCGCGAGCGGCGCTCGATCGCTTCGGCCATGCGGGCGAAGTCGGCGTAGAGGTCTTGGATCTCGGCTGCGGCGGTGCGGGGCGGTTCGGGGAAGTCCTGCCGTCCCAAGGCGAGCGCCCGGCTTGCGCGTGCCAGTGCTTCGACCGGACGCACAATCCCGCGCGACAACACGCTGCTCAACACAAGCAGCAGCATGAAAATGGCCGCGATGCCGAGCAAGATCTTGCCGCGATCGGCATAGAGCCCCTTGAACAGGCTGCGCGCCGAACGAGACAGCAACAACACGCCGACGACGCGACCATTAACGATGACGGGGCGCGCATGATGCACCCGCACCGCCGCCGCGCGGGACAGCCATTCGAACTGGTAGGTGGCGCGGTAGTCGCCATTGCGGCGCAGGACGGTCTCTGGGCGGCCGGCAAGCGCGGTCGCGACTTCCGGGAGAGCGGCGAGGCTTTGTCCGCTTGGTTCCGACGCGATCAGGCCCTGCCGGTCGAGCAGCAGGATCGAGGACAGCGTGACCTGCCGCGTGCGCGCTGCGACTGGTGCGAGCGTGCTCCAGACAGCGGCGGCATCGGCATCAGGGGCCAAAGCCTTCGGTTGCGCCGAGGGGCGCTCGGGAAGGATGTCGCTGCTGCTGAGATCGATGGTCGGCGGCTCGGGACGAAAGTCCTGCGGATCGGGCACAGTGACAGCCGCTCCGGGCCATTGCGACGCGGCAACGGCGGCCAGCGCGGCCCCTTGTGCGACCAGTTCCGCTTCGGTCTGGCGCACGAGCGTGTTCTCGTACACCCGCAAGAACATCGCCGCGATGCCAGGCAGCGCGGCGACGGTGAACAGGGTGGCGAACACGATGGTGCGCAGCCTGAGCCGCGGCCAGCGGGCCTTGAGCCATTCCTTGACCGCGCGGATCACGCCGCGCCCTCAGCCGCCCGCGCGGGTGCAGGGGCCGAGCGCATAGCCGATGCCGGCACGCGTCTCGATCAGCCCGTCCGCGCCGACGGCGGCGAATTT
>DLGU01000026.1:13288-13445 GCA_002482865.1 Porphyrobacter sp. UBA7686 | reverse complement strand
GATCCAGATCCTGTGCCGCCGGTCGAAGAACAACCCGCTTTATGTGGGCGATCCGGGCGTCGGGAAGACCGCGATTGCGGAAGGCCTGGCGCGCAAGATCGTCGAAGGTGATGTGCCCGAAGTGCTGGCCGAAGCGGTGATCTATTCGCTCGACATG
>DLGU01000026.1:6021-13256 GCA_002482865.1 Porphyrobacter sp. UBA7686 | reverse complement strand
CATGGGCGCGCTGCTGGCCGGCACGCGCTATCGCGGCGATTTTGAGGAACGGTTGAAGCAGGTCGTCTCCGAACTGGAGGCGATGCCGCACGCGGTGCTGTTCATCGACGAAATCCACACCGTGATCGGCGCGGGCGCGACCAGCGGCGGGGCGATGGATGCCTCCAACCTTTTGAAGCCCGCCCTGTCGAGCGGCGCGATCCGCTGCATCGGCAGCACCACCTACAAGGAATTCCGCAACCACTTCGAAAAGGACCGCGCCCTGCTGCGCCGGTTCCAGAAGATCGACGTGAACGAACCGACCATCGAGGACACGATCAAGATCCTCAAGGGTCTGCGCACCGCCTTCGAAGATCACCACAAGGTGAAATACACCCCTGACGCGATCAAGACGGCGGTGGAACTGTCGGCGCGGTACATCAACGACCGCAAGCTGCCCGACAAGGCGATCGACGTGATCGATGAAGTTGGCGCGATGCAGATGCTGGTGCCCCCCAGCCGCCGCAAGAAGACCATCACCGCGCGCGAGATCGAACAGGTGATCGCGACGATGGCTCGGATCCCCCCCAAGTCGGTCAGCAAGGACGACAAGAAGGCGCTCGAAAACCTCGAACGCGATCTGAAGCATGTCGTTTTCGGGCAGGACGAGGCGATCACCCGCCTGGCCACTGCCATGAAGCTGAGCCGTGCGGGTCTACGCGATCCGGACAAGCCGATCGGGAGCTTCCTGTTCTCCGGCCCCACCGGCGTCGGCAAAACCGAAGTCGCGCGGCAGCTCGCCAACATCATGGGGATCGAGCTCAAGCGCTTCGACATGTCGGAATATATGGAGCGCCACTCGGTCTCCCGTCTGATCGGCGCGCCTCCGGGCTATGTCGGTTACGATCAGGGCGGCTTGCTGACCGATGCGGTCGATCAGAACCCGCATTGCGTGCTGCTGCTCGACGAGATCGAAAAGGCCCACCCCGACCTGTTCAACATCCTGTTGCAGGTCATGGATAATGGCCGCCTGACCGATCACCACGGCAAGACGGTCGATTTCCGCAATGTGGTGCTCATCATGACCACCAATGCCGGTGCGTCTGACATGGCGCGCAGCGGGATCGGCTTTGGCGACGTGTCGAAGGCCGACGCCGGGACCGAGGCGGTGAACAAGATGTTCACCCCCGAATTCCGCAACCGCTTGGATGCGATCGTGCCCTTCGCCTATCTCGGCAAGAGCATCGTCGCCCGCGTGGTCGACAAGTTCATCCTACAGCTGGAATTGCAGCTGGCCGAACAGAACGTCCACATCCAGTTCGATAGCGACGCGCGCACCTGGCTGGGGGACAAGGGCTACGACAAGCTCTATGGCGCCCGCCCGATGTCCCGCCTGATCCAGGACAAGATCAAGCAGCCGCTCGCCGAGGAATTGCTGTTCGGCAAGCTGGCCGAAGGCGGCGAGGTGCATGTCAGCATCAAGGACAACAAGCCGTCCTTCGAAATGACCCCGGCCCCGCCGAAGGTGAAGCCGGTGAAGAAGGTCTCGACCAAGAAAAGGGCGCCCGCAAAAAAGCCCGCGACCGAGACGGACGAGGGCTGAGGCCAACCGAAACGAAAAACGGGGCGCGGGAGAGGAACATCTCCCGCGCCCTTTTTGTTTAGTGTATCATGACCGCCCCATTCTCCTGGATCCGGCCGGAGCCGCACGGCATCCATGTCGTCCCTGCCGATATCTGGGTTGATCCCTCGCGCGCGGTGCCGCGGGCGTTGGTGACGCACGGCCATGCAGACCATGCGCGTGGCGGGCATGGGGAAACCATTGCGACCCCGGCAACGCTGGCGATCATGAAGTTGCGCTACGCAACTTCGGACGGCGCGGTGCCGGTGGCGTATGGCGAGAGCATCAGCCTCGGCGGCGGTGTATCGGCGACCTTTTTGCCCGCAGGCCACGTTCTCGGCTCGGCGCAAATCCTGCTGGAACACGCGGGCGAGCGGGTGATCATCACCGGTGACTACAAACGCGCGCCCGATCCGACCTGCGCGCCCTTCGAAGTCACCCCCTGTGACATCTTCATCACCGAGGCGACCTTCGGCCTCCCGGTCTTCACCCATCCGCCAATCGGCGAGGAAATCGGCAAGCTGCTCGACGCGCGTGCCGAAAACCCGGACGCCTGCATCCTGGTGGGCGCCTATGCGCTGGGCAAGGCGCAGCGGGTGATCGCAGAACTGCGCGCGGCGGGCCACACGGACACGATCTGGCTTCACGGTGCGATGGAGGCGATGTGCCGGCTCTATGAAGAACACGGCGTGATGCTGGGCGATCTGCGCCTTGTCAGCGATGCGACCAAGGATGAGATGCGCGGCGCGATCGTCGTCGCCCCGCCCTCAGCGCTGAACGACCGCTGGAGCCGCCGTCTGCCCGATCCCATCACTGCGATGGCGAGCGGCTGGATGCGGGTCCGCGCCCGTGCCCGGCAGCGGGGCGTCGAGCTGCCGCTGGTGATCTCCGACCACGCCGACTGGAACGAACTCACCCGCACCATCGCGCAGGTGAACCCGCAGGAAACCTGGATCACCCACGGCCGCGAGGAAGCGCTGCTGCGCTGGTGCGAACTCAGCCAGCGCCGCGCGCGAGCGCTGGCGCTGGTGGGTTACGAGGACGAGGATGACTGAACCCCTCGCCCCCCGTCACCGCTTACTTGATCTCGGCCAGATCGGCGCTGATCTTGGTCAGCATGTCTTCGGTGATCATTCCCTGCGAGAAGGGCGCGACCGACTTGAGGCTCAGCGACTTGAACTGTTCGTAGGCCGGGTGCTGCGTCAGGTCCATCCCGTTGAAATGCTTGGCGACGACGGCCTTGGCGCGCTCGTCCGCCATCAGCGCTTCGATCGGCGTGTCGATGGTGAAGGCCGCTGCGGTGGCGGCCGTGGGCGTGCTGTCGTCAGCGAAAGCCGGGGTGGTCAGAGCGGCCACGGCGAGGCCCAGAGCAGCAAGCGGAGCAAACTTCATAGCGGCAAATCCTTGTTGAAGACGCGCACCCATGCGGCGTCGGCGACGCGCTTTAGCCGATCCATATGGCACTGCAATGAACGGATCGACGAACAGGGGATGCGCGGCTGATGGAGGAGTTTGCCGCCCTGCTCGACGCGCTGGTTTACACCACCAGCCGCAACCGCAAACTGGCGTTGATCGCGGCCTATCTGCGCGTGGCACCTGATCCCGATCGCGGCTGGGCGCTGGCTGGGTTGACCGAGGGGTTGGATTTTCCGGCGGTGAAGTCATCGACCGTGCGCAATCTGATGATGGAGCGGGTCGATCCGGTGCTGTGGGCGCTGTCCCGCGACTTCGTCGGCGATACGGCCGAGACCGCAAGCCTGCTTTGGCCTGAGCCCGAGGATGCCGCACCGCAACCGCCGCTCACGCTGGCCGAAGTGGTGGAGCGACTCTCCGCCCTCACCCGTGCGACGGCTCCGAAAGAATTGCCGCTGCTGTTCGACAGGATGGATGCCAAGGGCCGCTATGCCCTGATCAAGCTCGCCACCGGCGGAATGCGCGTCGGCGTCTCGGCGCGGCTGGCCAAGACTGCCTTCGCGCTCGCCTTCAATGTGTCGGTGGAGGAGGTCGAGGAATATTGGCACGCCCTCACCCCGCCTTACACCGAGCTGTTCGCATGGGGCGCAGACGGCGGCCCCGCACCCGACCTCGCCGGAGTGCCGCGCTTCCGCCCTTTCATGCTCGCCCACCCGCTGGAGGACGGCGAGGTCGACCTCAAGGCCTACGCCGCCGAGTGGAAGTGGGATGGCATCCGGGTGCAGCTTGTCCGTGCGGGCGGCGAAACGCGGGTCTATTCGCGATCAGGCGATGATATTTCGGCGAGCTTCCCCGAGATGCTGACCGTGCTGCCGATGGACGCGGTCCTGGATGGCGAATTGCTGGTGCGGGGGTCAGCGCAAGGCGGCGAGGCTGGCGGTGCGGCCAGCTTCAATGCGCTGCAACAGCGGCTCGGTCGCAAGACCGTGTCGGGCAAGATGCTGAAAGAGGCGCCTGCCTTCGTGCGGCTTTATGATGTGCTGCTGCTGGATGGCACCGATTGGCGCGAACACCCGTGGAAGTCGCGCCGCGCGACTTTGGAAGGCCTGATGCCGCGCCTGCCCGCCAGCCATTTCGACCTCTCCGCGCTGGTCGAGGCCGAGGATTTCGCCGCGCTGGCCGCCATTCGCGATACCGCGCGCGACGAAGCGATCGAAGGCCTGATGCTCAAGCATCGGGAGAGCCCCTATGTCGCAGGCCGCAAGGTTGCCCTGTGGTACAAGTGGAAGCGCGATCCGCTGCTGATCGATTGCGTGGTGATGTATGCTCAGCGCGGCAGCGGCAAGCGGTCGAGCTTCCATTCGGACTTCACCTTCGGCTGCTGGGACGGCGATCCCGATGCCGGCGCCGAGCTGCTTCCCGTGGGCAAGGCCTATACCGGCTTCACCGATGCCGAGCTGAAACAGCTCGACAAGTTCGTGCGGCAGAACACGCTGAACCGCTTTGGCCCGGTGCGCGAGGTGAAGCGCGAGCTGGTGTTCGAAGTAGCGTTCGACAGCGTTCACACCAGCAAACGCCACAAGAGCGGCCTCGCCATGCGCTTCCCCCGCATCCACCGCATCCGCTGGGACAAGCCAGCGCACGAAGCGGACCGGATCGAAGCGTTGCGAGCGCTGGTGAAGGATTGAGCCAGAACCTCGTCATTGCGAGCGGGGCGCAGCAATGCATGGTCTGCGCGCGCAAACTCTCACAACGGACTATGGATTGCCGTGTCGCCTTCGGCTCCTCGCAATGACAAAGGAGAACGGATGTTGATCGAGAGCTGAACGGCGCGTAACCCCTGCCCAATGCAAACCAACACGCTTCTGCTCACCACTTATGACAACCTGCTCGGCTCGCTCGATGGCTGGCTAGCGAAGGCCGCCGATCACGAAAGCGGCGACGCGCTGCTCGATGCCAAGCTGGCGGAGGACATGTTCCCGCTCGCCCGCCAGATCCGCTTTGCCTGCAACCTGCCGGGCGAGGCGATGGCGGGGGTCGCCGGGGTGGCCTATTCCTCCAGCGATATCGACGACACCACGCTGGCGGGTGCACGTGAACGGATCGCCGCGACCCGCGCCCTGATTGCTGGCTGGCAAAGCACCCCATTCGGTGCGGATGATGCCCCGGTTGAGTTTTCACTCGCCAACGGCATGACCTTCGACTTGCACACCGAAAGCTATGTCCGCGACTGGGCGCTGCCGCAGTTCTATTTCCACTTGATGAGCGCCTATGCGATCCTGCGCGCAGCGGGCGTGCCGCTGGGCAAGGCGGATTATGTCGGCTTCATGTTCCGCTATCTGCGCCAACCGCCTGCCGCCTGAGGCGCGGCGATAATGCACCGCTACGACCCCGCCCGCCAACGCCTTGCCCTCGGCCTTGCCGGGTTGGCAGGGCTGGTGGATGCGACGGGGTTTGTGGTGGCGGGGGGCTATTTCACCAGCTTCATGTCGGGGAACACGACCCGGATGGGGGTGGAGCTGGTGGAGCGGCCCGCACTGGCACTCGCGCCGCTCGGGCTGATCGCCTGCTTTCTGGCGGGCGTGATCGGCGGCGCGGTGATCGGGCGGCGCGCGGGCGGGCACCGCAAGCGCGTGCTGCTTGGGTTGGTCGCGGCGTTGCTGGGCGCAGGTGCGGGGCTTTTGGCAGTGGGGCTGCCGATCCTTTTCCTCGGCGCTTCGGCGATGGCGATGGGCCTCGCCAATAATGTCTTCGTGCGCGATGGCGAGGTGACCGTGGGTGTCACCTACATGACCGGCGCGCTGGTGCGCTTCGGCCAAGGCTTGGCCGCGCGGATCGACCGCCAGCCGCTCACCTCGACGCGCGGCTATGGGTTGCTGTGGAGCGCGCTGGCGGCGGGCGCAGTTGTCGGCGGCGGACTGTGCCTGACGGCTCCCCTTGCTGCGGCGGGAGCGGCGTTCGGCTTTGCGCTGCTGCTGTGGGGCGCGGCCTTGCGGATCGAACGCGCGGCTTAGTCTTCCACCCGGAACAGCTTCTGCCGCGATGTCGCGCCGCGCAGCAAGGTCAGGCGCGAAGGTGGGCAATCGAGCGCCTCAGCCAGCAATGCAATCACCGCTTCGTTCGCCGCGCCCTTGTCTGCCGGTGCGCGGACTTTGACCTGCACCGCGCCCTCCGCAATCACGACCGATTGATCGCGCGCACCGGGCGTAACCCGCACCGCGAGCCGCCCCTCGGCATTGATGCAGGCGCGCAGGGCCTCAGCGTCTGGCAGATCCGGCTTCGGCCGAGCCATTATCCCCGTTCTTGGCCGAGCGCCGCGCGAACCGCCTCGGCGTGATGCTTGGCATTCTCGGCATAGTGCATGGTGCCGATCCGCATCCCGGCAATCGCCGCGTCATCGAGATCGCGCATCTTGCGCGCCGGACGTCCGCCCCACAGCTCGCGCGGTTCGATCACCTTGCGCTCGGTCAGCATCGCGCCCGCGCCCAGCATCGCGTCACTCCCGATCACCGCCTTGTTCATCACAATCGCGCCGAGGCCCACGAACCCGCGATCATGGATCGTGCAGCCGTGGACCACCGCCATATGGCCGATCAGCACATCATCGCCGATGATCAAGGGGCAGCCATCGGGATCGCCCGGACGCGGAGGGTCGCAGTGGAGCACGCTCCCATCTTGCACATTGGTGCGCTCACCAATGCGGATACTGAACACGTCGGCGCGCAGCACACAATTGTACCAGATCGAGGAGCCGGCCCCGATTTCGACATCGCCGATAATGGTGCTGCCGGGGGCGATGAAGGCGGTGTCGTGAATCACCGGCGTCTTGCCGTGGATCGGGATGATGTTGACGCCCGGACGGTGTGTCATTGCTGGCTTTTCCATTCTTCGCGGGTGATGGCATATTGGATCAACGGACGTTCATGCGGGTCCAGCGACGGATCGTCAAAATCAAGCGCGGGCCGCCGCGTCATGCCGAGTTTTTCCATGAGCCGCCAACTGCCGATATTGGCCTCGCAGGTCACAGCGACCAGGTGCGGCACGGCGTGCACCGCAAAGCCCCAGTCGACCACCGCCCGCATCGCTTCATGCGCATAGCCCATGCGCCAGCGATCCTCGCGCACCAGCCAGCCGATTTCGTGATCGGTGGGATTGGGAGCGAGCGGATGGGCGATGCGGCGCAGCCCGCAATGAGCGACGATGTCTCCGGTGTCGCGTTCCT
>DLGU01000026.1:5380-5930 GCA_002482865.1 Porphyrobacter sp. UBA7686 | reverse complement strand
GCGGGCGTGTTGAGCAAGGTCATGTGCGCATCAAGATCGTCCTCGCCGATCTGGCGCAGCACCAGCCGCTCTGTCGTAAGCACGGTCGCCGTCATGCCGCCGCCGCGCGCCATTGGTCGAGCGTGATGCCATAGGCGATGATGCGCGGGTCCTCGGATCCGAAGTCGGTGCTGTCGAAATCGAGATCAGCGCGCCGCTCCATCCCGAGCCGGAGCATCAGTCCCCAGCTGCCAGTATTGCCCTGCACCGTCAGCGCAATCACCTCGTCGGCGCCGAAGCGGTCGAAGGCGAGATCGAGCGAAGCGGTGGCGGCCTCTTTTGCGTATCCCTGCCCCCAGGCATCCTCGCGCAGCCGCCAGCCGACTTCCATCATGCCCTGCGGCCCGCCCGGCTGGTTGGAGCGCTTCAACCCGCAAAAGCCGAGCAGCGCGCTGTCTTCCTTGCGTTCAACCACCCAGAAGGTGTGACCGTGATCGCGCCGATAGAACTCGATCCGCGCCTGCCCCGCCGCGCGCGCCGCAGCGTCCTGCACGCCGCCGAGCCAGCGCAT
>DLGU01000026.1:4139-5320 GCA_002482865.1 Porphyrobacter sp. UBA7686 | reverse complement strand
TCGCGCAAGGTGAGGCGAGCGGTTTCGTGGCGGAATTCGGTCATGCGGGTGCGTCCATCGACCATACGGTGGTGGGGTTGTCTTCGGGCGGGTAGTCGGGATCATGATAGCCGAGCTCGGGCCGCGCGGTGAAGCCGAGCCGCTGCATCATCCGGGTCGAGGCGGCATTGGAATCGCTGGTCTGCGAATAGAGCACCGGCAATGCCAGCTCAGTGAAGGCATAGGCGATAACGGCCCGCGCCGCCTCGGTCGCATAGCCGCGGCCCCAATGCGGCTCTGCGAAAGTCCAGCCGATCTCGCGCTGGCCTTGAAGCGCCTCGGGGGCGGCGGGGGAACGCAAGTGGAACAGCCCGCAGCGGCCCACCCGAGTCGCGCCGTCACGCAGCCAGACCGTCCAGCGCTGATGCCCGCCGGTGTGGAAAGCGGCAATATCGTCGGCGAGGCTCTCGGCCACCATCTCGGGCGCGCGCACCCCGGCGAGATGGCGCATCACGCTTGTCGTGTTCATGTGTTCGAGCACCCACGGCAAGTCATCCGGCACCGGCGGGCGCAGGATCAATCGCTCCGTCGCCAATGTGTCGTCAGCCATTCAGCAGGCGGGCAACGTGCGCGGCGTGATAGGTCAGCACCCCGTTGCACCCGGCGCGCTTGAAGGCGATCAGCTTTTCGAGCACCAGCGCATCACGATCCCCGATCCCGGCGGCTTGCGCGGCCTCGATCATCGCGTATTCGCCGCTCACCTGATAGGCGAAAACCGGCACGTCGAAGCGCTGCTTCACGCGGTAGATGATGTCGAGATAGGCGAGGCCCGGCTTCACCATCACCGAGTCCGCACCTTCGGCAATATCCATTGCCACTTCGCGCATCGCTTCATCGGCGTTGGCGGGGTCCATCTGGTAGGCTTTCTTGTCGCCCTTCAGCAGCCCGCCGGAACCCACCGCATCGCGGAACGGACCGTAGAAGGCGCTCGCATACTTCGCCGCGTAGGACATGATCTGGACGTTGGGATGCCCGTTCATCTCCAGCGCGCGGCGGATCGCTCCGATGCGGCCGTCCATCATGTCGCTGGGCGCGATAATGTCTGCGCCCGCATTCGCCTGATTGACCGCCTGATCGACCAGCATCGCCACGGTCTCGTCATTCACGACATAGCCCGCGTCATTCACCAGCCCGTCCTGCCC
>DLGU01000026.1:0-4059 GCA_002482865.1 Porphyrobacter sp. UBA7686 | reverse complement strand
TCCTTGATCGCCTTGATCGCCTGGCACATCAGGTTGTCGGGATTATGCGCCTCGGCCCCGTCATCGCTGCGCAATTCGCGCGGGGTGTTGGGGAACAGCGCGATCACCGGAATGCCGAGGTCCACCGCTTCCCTGGCGCGGGCCACAATTCCGTCGACCGACCAGCGCGAGACGCCCGGCAGCGTCGCGATTGGCTCTTCCACGCCCTTGCCCGAGGTCACGAACAGCGGCCAAATGAGGTCAGAGGGGGTGAGCACCGTCTCGCGGTGGAGCGCGCGGCTCCAGCCGGTGGCACGGGTGCGACGCAGGCGGGTGTTGGGGTAGTGTCCGGTCATGCGGGCAGGCTTACGCCCAATCGCGCACGCTCGACAAGTGCTCGTTACAGCGTGGTGGCAGGCTTGCCTGCCCGCGCGGTTTCGACCTTCTCGATCTCGCGCACCGGCTCTTTCACCTCGTTTGGCAGCGGGGCGAGATCCTTGAGCGCCTCACCCACGCTGATCTCCTTCAGGCGGCTCAGCTGGCGGCGGAAATCGATCAGTTCGGTGCCCGAAAGCTCGGCGCGGCTGACGAATTGCACGCTCGCCGGGTTGATCGCTCGCCCGCCGCGATACATTTCATAATGGAGGTGCGCGCCAGTCGACAGGCCGGTCGAGCCGACATAGCCGATCACCTGCCCGCGCCGCACCTGCTGGCCGGAACGGACCGCCATCTGGCTCATGTGGCAATAGCGGGTTGCGAGGCCGCCGCCGTGCTCCAGCCGCACCGCGATGCCGCAACCGCCCGCGCGCCCGGCGGCGCTGACCCGGCCATCCGAAACCGCCACGATCGGCGTGCCGTAACGCGCCTTGAAATCGATCCCGGCGTGCATCCGCCTGTACCCGAGGATCGGGTGACGGCGCATTCCGAAGTTCGAGGTGACCGCTCCCGGCACGGGTGCCAGCAGCCCACGCCGCTGCTCACCCACGCCCGAGGCTTCGTAGAACCGCCCCTCGCTCCCCCAGCGCATCAGCTGGGTGCGCGGACGGCCGCTGCGGTCGATCCCGGCATAGAGCAATTGCCCCGCCTGCCGTTCACCCGTGGCGGCCCGGCGATAGGCGATGATGATGTCGAATTCGTCGGCCGAGCTGACCTCGCGGTCCATGTCGATCTGCGCGTCGAGCGCTTTGAGATATTCCTGGACCGCGCTGGCCGGGACTCCGGCTTGCCGCATCGAGCGGTAGAGGCTGCTGCCGACCAGGCCGCGTACCCGCAGCGGGGTTTCATCAACGCGGATGATGTTGCGCTTGAGCGCCAGCGGGCCGGAGGGGACGACCGGCGTGCCATCCTCCGCAATCGTGCCGACGCCGGGGCGGGTCAATTCAAGCTCAAGATCGAAGCGGGCGCGGAAGGCCAAGCTGTCGAGCGGGCGCGGCGCACCCGGAGCCGGTCGGCGGCCGAGCAACAGGTCCATCTGCGTGCCCGCCGCAATATCGCCCACAGCCACGGCTTGCCCCACCAGCGCTGCCGCGCGGTCGATATCGCCCGCGGCCACACCGGCGCGGCGCAGCATCGAGACGAAACTGTCGCCCGGGGCCAGCGTCACCACCAGCTGGATCTGCGGGCGCTCGGGTGCGCTTTTGAGCGGGATCACCGCTGCGGTCGGCCCCATCCGGCGGCCACTATCGGCGCCCAGCGCCAGCGGCAGGATCATCTGGCTGCGCATCTCGCTCGCCACATCTGCGCCCTGCGGCATGGCGGGGTGGGCTTCGAGCGGCGTAAAGTCCGGCCAGAACGCCAGCGCCACAGCGCCAAGGCCCACCATCGTTCCCAGCCCGCGCAGCCAGCGCCGGCTGCCGATATCCTCCGCCAGATCGGGGGCCAGGTCGAGCCCGGCAAACCAACCTGAGGCGGCAAGACGCCATGCATCATACCGCTCGGCAAACCGCCCGAGGTGCGCAACAGCCTGATGCTTGGCCTTCTGCGCCTTGGTGGGCGGGGCGAGTGTCGTTGAGTTGTTCAGATGAGACAGCGACTCCGGTGCGGCTGGCGTGTCAATCCGTTCGCGCGGCACGTGAGCAAACACGCGCGCATCAGCCGCACTGTAAGGCGCGTCATGAGCCTCGGGCCCATCAATCAATTTACGCGCATGATCCAACATTTATGCCCCGAAGGCTGCACCCGTAAGGACGTCCCGTCCGACGGCCGCGCGTGCCATGTCGCATTTCTTTGCCCGATCATAGTAAATGCACGGTTAACCAGCGGCCAATTGCATCGCCAGCACGGCCAGACGTTTCCCTTATGCGCAACCCCGGTGGACTGGCGGCCTTGCCCCCATGGTGCAAGCCTGACAGAACCGCTGATACCGTGCCAGCTCCCCCGTCTGCCCGCCAGCTCGCCAGCCTCGGCTCTCCGCGTGAAAACGCCGATGACGTGCGTGTGCGCGCGGTGCTGGGGCCGACCAACACCGGCAAGACGCACTTGGCGATCGAGCGGATGTGCGGCCATTCCTCCGGCATGATGGGCTTCCCGCTGCGCCTGCTGGCGCGCGAGGTCTATGACCGGGTGCGCGCCATCAAAGGTGACAAGCAGGTCGCGCTGATCACCGGCGAGGAGCGGATCGAACCGCCAGACGCCCGCTATTTCCTCTGCACGGCCGAAGCCATGCCGCGCACCAGCGGCCAGCACGCCTTCGTGGCGCTGGACGAGGCACAATTGGGCGCAGACCCGGAACGCGGGCACATTTTCACCGACCGGCTGCTGCACGCACGGGGCAGGGAAGAGACGATGATCCTCGGCTCCGCCACGCTGGAACCGATGGTCAAGGCGCTGATCCCCAAGGCGGAGATCACCAGCCGTCCGCGCTTTTCCACGCTGTCCCACGCGGGCATCTGCAAACTCTCACGGCTGCCCAAACGCTCTGCCGTGGTCGCCTTCAGCGTCGAGCAGGTTTATGCCATGGCCGAGGCGCTGCGGCGCTTTCGTGGCGGCGCGGCGGTGGTGATGGGCGCGCTCTCGCCCGAGACGCGGAACAAGCAGGTCGCGATGTTCCAGTCGGGCGAGGTCGATTACATCGTCGCCACCGACGCCATCGGCATGGGGCTGAACCTCGATCTGGATCATGTCGCCTTTGCAGCGCTGTCGAAATTCGACGGGCGGAGGAAGCGGCGGCTCACCCCGTCGGAAATGGCGCAGATCGCCGGGCGCGCCGGGCGGCACCAGCGCGATGGCACCTTTGGGACGCTGTCCGGCACCGGGAAAGGCGACGGAGAGCCGCTCGCCTTTACCGATGAGGAAGTCTACGCGATTGAAGAGCACAAATTCGCCCCGCTCACCCACCTGTTCTGGCGCGATGCCGATCCGCGGTTCGATTCGCTGGGCGCATTGATCGCCGATCTCGAAGCGCGGCCCGATCATGCCGTGCTGCGCGCCGCGCCCGAAGCCATCGACATGGCGGTGCTGCGCCGTCTGGCCGAGGACGACATCGGGCGCTCTGTGCGCGGGGCGGGCGCGGTGCGGCGCTTCTGGGAGGCGTGCTCGCTTCCCGATTTCCGCAGCCTTGGCGTGGAACAGCACGCAAGGTTCGTCGCCCGGCTGTGGGACGACCTGCGTGAAGGGTATCTCGGCGCGGATTTCGTCGCTGCCCGCATCGCCGAGCTTGACCGGATGCAGGGCGACATCGACACGCTGCAAGGGCGAATCGCGGCGATTCGCAGCTGGGCCTACATTTGCCAGCGCCCCGATTGGGTGTTGGCACGCGACGAAATGGCTGCGCGAGCTCGCGCGGTCGAGGCGAAACTCTCGGATGCGCTGCACGCGCGGCTGACCGAGCGGTTCGTGAACCGAAGGACGACTCTCTTGATGAAATCGCTGGGGCAGGACGCGAGTGCGCTGCCCGTCACGCTCGAACCCGATGGCCACCTGACCGTGGAGGGCGAGAGCATCGGCCGGCTTGAAGGCTTCCGCTTCCATGTCGATCCGAGCGCGGGCGTCGCTGACCGGCGGATGCTACTGGCGGCGGGCGAAAAGGCTTTGCCCGCGCTGCTGGCGGACCGGGCCGACTGGCTGCTGACGCAGGGCCTG
>DLGU01000074.1:88496-88688 GCA_002482865.1 Porphyrobacter sp. UBA7686 | reverse complement strand
CCCCGGAAGATGCGCGCCCTTAGGCGGGTTTGGGTTGGGGGTCAAGGCGGGAGTTGGAGCCGAGCGGCAGTCCTACGCCCTAGCGTTTGGCACCAAGCGGCACCCGACGACAGCGCGTGTGGCGATAGACCGGCGGCGCAGCCGCCGCAAGGCCGACCGGCCGCCGCGCCTTATGGCGCGTAAGCCAAGCGG
>DLGU01000074.1:88225-88459 GCA_002482865.1 Porphyrobacter sp. UBA7686 | reverse complement strand
CCGGCGCTTGAGGGCGAAAACAAGCAGACTCGGGAAGCCACTACGGCTGCGTTCGTCAATCTGGCAAAATGCCCAATTCATAAACTATCGGGCGCAACTTTGCCGTCAGGGCGCCGTAGGCCACGCGGCGCCCGTCCGCTGCGAACTCGATCCCCGCCACGATACAACCGTGGCCGCCGAGTTAGCGGCTCAGGCTTTCGTTCACGAATCCGGCGGCACCTTACGCACGCTGTC
>DLGU01000074.1:67630-88210 GCA_002482865.1 Porphyrobacter sp. UBA7686 | reverse complement strand
GGTTAGCGGCAAGTGCGAGAAGGCGTCACTTCGAGCGCGACTGGATCGAGATCGCCCTCGTTCACCGAGAGCGGGACAGCGTGGGCGCTGCCTATAACCCGGCATTCTACCTTTCTCAGCACCGGGACATGGTAAAATATTGGGTAAACTATCCCCACAACCTACGGGCAGAGGCCTTGCTGCCTTAAGAATCCTCTCTCTCATCGACATGGACAGACGCAAGTTCCGATTCCGCCTTTTTAACAATCGTCTCGACAGACGTAAAATCAGCGGTAAACTTGTTCGGATCCTTAAGATACCTTCCGCGCTCAAATTCGTAAGCTGACGGCTCCTTTAACAACGCTTTATAGTAAGCTTCTTGAGCGGCTGCCGCAATTACCATACCAAGAAATGCAAGAATTAATGTAGCGCCAATAAGATATCCGGAATATTCCTCAATATAATAGGAAATTCCACTCTCGAATCTAAATTCTTGGGTCGTCGCCCAATCAAAAGACACCCTGAAGTGTCCTTTAGATGAGTAAGATTTGAAGCTATCGGGGAATGTATAAGAATTAAAATTACCCCACATGAACACGACAACTCGATCCCCAGGTTTCATATCAGGAACTTTTATTCGATCAGCCCGCCCGATTGGCGTGAGATCACCTTCTGCATTAATGATGACTATTTCAGGCTCACTATACGGTGATTCTAACCGAAAATTGATATTCTCAACGGTCGATTGACTATCATTTTCAATATTTACTCTAGCCACATTGAAGTTTTCACTTAGGTAATTTGACGTTGATATTCCTTGAATATCTTCGAGGAGGCTTCGAAGTATCTTCTCATTTTCAGTCATGCCAGATGTGATATCGGATTCTTTGTCATCTTTTAATTTCTCAAAGTCGGGTTTCTCAATCCAAGGCGCTAGAATTACTTGTGCTTTTAGCTTGTCCCTGCTAACGAAATCGTTGATAGGCCCGTTAAGGCCCGCAGTAACGAAGGTTGTAAGCGCGATTAAGATCAGCGCGCTTACTGTGTTCCAAAACCACCGCTTCAAAGCCTTACTCCCTGCACTTGAAGACAAAATTTAGCGGGATTGGTCTGGGTCCGCCACTCCTTGAGAGATGCTCGTCTACAGAAAATTAGCCGATCCACTTCGACTGGATCACCGCGGGGCTTACAAATGTGCTTCGCACGTATGCGCTTTCGACGTCGCGCTTGCGGCGCTGCGCGCCGGTACAGTGGAATACGGAATTTTGGGGGCACCACCCCGTCCCGCAAGGGAAGGGGGGACGGACGCTACCCCCTCCCCTCCGCGAGTTGTTTGTTGGCGCCCTCAGGCGCCGGGCGCGGGCCATCCGGCCCGCTTGGCTTTCGCGCCATAAGGCGCGGCGCGCGGTCGCGCTTGCGGCGCTGCGCGCCGGTTCTGTGGGATACGCTCGGTTGTGGCTCCGCCCCCCTCCCCCAGCCCCGATACCTGCCCCGGCCTTGAGCCGGGGGCAAGGGGAGGGGAGTTTAGGGCCCTCTGCGCCCGCGCCCGCGCCGGCCCCTCTGCGCCTCTCTGCTCCTCTGCGATCTCTGCGTGAACCCCGCTGCCCCCCGCGCCGCCCTCTTCGCGTCTTCGCGTCTTCGCGTGAAACCCAAGAAAGCCTAGCCCCGGATCCCCGACCTGCGCCGGGGCAGGCAAGTCCGGGGTGACGAACAAGGGAGGAAGGACGCCGCCCTCCCCCTGAAGAGGCGGGGGCTTTGCGGTTTCCTACTCCGCCGAAACCTGCAATCTCCCCGCGCGCCATGACCCGTCAGCCCGCCCCCTCCCCTCGCCGCGCGTCCGTTGCCGAACGGCACGGCGGCAGCGTTCGTGCGGGGGGCGGTTTTTGGGTTCTGGACCGTGTCTCCTGTGTCTCCAACAGCGCGTCAGCTGAACGGGGCCGGAGGCGGGGCGGCAACGGCGCGGCAACTTGGGCCGGCGTGGGGGGTCAGGCGGCGGCCAGATACCCGACCAGCGCGCGCACCTTCTTGGAGCGCCATTGCGGCGGGGGGGCGAGCAGCCAGTAGGCGCGGGTGCCGGGCTCGGGCTCGGTCAGGGCGGTGAGGGTGCCGCTGGCGATGGCGCGCTCGGCCAGCGCGAGGGGGAGGATCGTGCGCCCCATCCCCGCCAGCGCTGAGGCGAGCGCCTGTCCGGGGGAGCCGGCGCGGATGCAGGGGTTGATGCCATCGGGCAGCGTCATGCCCGGCCAGTCGATCCACGCCTCGCGGAACTCCGGCGCGGCGACGGTGACGCGCATGGCGGGGGCGAGTTGCACGCCCTGGAGCTCGCCCGGCCCGTCGACCAGCCGGATCGCGAGATCGAGGTTCGCCTCGGTGAAGTCGGCATGCTCGTCGGGTGCGAGGATGTACTGGACGCCGGGGGTGCCGGCCTGGAACTTGGCGAGGCGGGGGGCGAGCCACTCGGCGTAGAACTCGCGCGGGACGGCGATGGTGTAACGGTCGGAGGCCTGGCCCGCCTGCATCGCGGCGACGCTCTCCTCGAACCGCATGAACCCTTCGCGCAAGGGGTCGAGCCCGGCCTCACCCTCGGGCGTGAGTTCGAGGCCCTTGGAGGTGCGGCGGAACAGGACGACGCCGAGGACGTCCTCGAGCGCGCGGATCTGCTGGCCGACGGCGGCGGGGGTGACCGCCAGCTCGTCCGCAGCACGGGTGAAGGAGAGGTGCCGCGCGGCGGCATCGAACACGCGCAAGGCGTTGAGGGGCAAGTGGGTGCGCTTCACGGGAGATGCGATTAGGCCCGCTTTGCGCCTATCGCAAGAGTCAGCGCGGCGTGCGGCCCTCAGCCGTCTCCGGCGCGGCGAGTGGGAAGAAGGGGATGCGCACCTCGGTGGGCGAGCCATCGGCGCGTTCGAAGGTGTAGAACCCCTCCATCGAGCCAAACGGCGTCGTCAAGGGGCAGCCCGAGACGTAATCGTGGCTCTGCCCCGGCGTGAGCAGCGGCTGTTCGCCCACCACGCCTTCGCCATCGACATGGTTCACCATCCCGCGCCCGTCCGTGATGCGCCAGTGCCGGGTGCGCAGGCGCATGGCCTCGTGCGAAGCGTTCTCGATCCGGATGTGATAAACCCAGAACCACTTGCCCGCCTCCGGATGCGACTGTTCCGGCAGGTAGTTGACGGCTACCCGTACAGTGACCCCATCGGTCGTGGCGGCGTGCTGGAAAAACTCTTTCATGTCGCCTCGCAAGTTAGCGATTCTTCGTGTGGTCACAAGAGGGGCAACGTTCTTAATCCACGCTGTATCCCGACCGCATCAGGAATTCCGGCAAGCGCGATGCGGTTGCGCGCATACCGGCAATGGCATAGGCCTGCCGCCATGCCCGCGCCAGCATCGATCACCGCAGCTCCCGTCACCCGCCGCGCGGCGCTGACAGGGATCGGAGGAGCCATCGGGGCGACCATACTGGCAAGCTGCGCTGGCCCGCGTGGTCTTGCCCCTGCCCCCGCACCCCTCGCCCTCCCCATCGACCCCACCGCCGACCTCGCGCCCGATCTGGTCGACCTCGCTCGCTTCGATCCGCGGTTCAGGTTTGATATCCGTTATG
The DNA here is from genome assembly GCA_002482865.1 of Porphyrobacter sp. UBA7686. Lineage (GTDB taxonomy): Bacteria > Pseudomonadota > Alphaproteobacteria > Sphingomonadales > Sphingomonadaceae > Erythrobacter. The sequence continues at coordinate 84,630 of DLGU01000074.1, read as the reverse complement.
CCACGCAGGCCAACTTCATGGGCCGGGTGCTCTATCCCCTCCCCCGCGCCGTGGCCCAGCGTCCGGTCGCCGAAGCCTTGTCCAGAGTGCAGACCCGCGCCGAGGCGCAAGGCTATGGCCTGCTGATCTTCGATGCCTATCGCCCCTGGCGCATCACGCGGATGATGTGGGAGGAAACCCCGCCAGAGAAACGCGAATTCGTTGCCGATCCGCGCACCGGATCGCGCCACAATCGTGGCTGTTCCATCGACGTTACACTGCACCGGGGCGGCACCGAGGTCGTGATGCCCAGCCCCTATGACGATTTCACCCCGGCCGCCTATCGCAGCAACATCGCCGCCCCGGCCCAGGCGCTGGAGCTGAGCCGGATGCTTGAGGCATGGATGGTGGCCGAGGGGTTCGTCCCCCTCGCCAACGAATGGTGGCACTATGACTGGGCCGAATGGCGGCGCTATCCGATCATGGATGTGCCGCTGGAGGCGGTAACGGCGCGGTAAGTGCAGGGCGGTTGTTGCTGCGCGGTGTCAGGTCCGCTTTGGCGGATTGCGGCACGAAATCCGACATGCAGAAACCCACCCCAGAACGGAGATTCTCAACGCGTCTTATTCTGTCCGTGGGATAGGCTGTGAGAGGTCAATGACCTAGGCTGAAGCTGCTTCTGTCAGAAGCGACGTTGCCAAGTTCCGGGATGAAGGCATGCGGGCGGCGGCGCGGTTGCTGTTCAGCCAAGGCAATGGCCGTGTTCCACTGACTCTCGGTCAGGCAAATGCTGCGTTCGCGTTTGCGGTCAAGGCACAGCACGCGATCTTCAACATCATGCGTGAGCGCCATCCGGGCTTCTTCGGAAACGAAGGTGCGCCTGGTCTTGAGCCTCTCATCATCTGCGCCAATGGCGACCAAGGGCAGCACAGCGGCGGCAAACAAGATGGACATAATTGCTCCTATCATGCTGGGAAACCATCATTATCGCCCATCACCTTACGAACAGATGAACAATGTTCAGCCTTGGAGGGGGCAGTGGTTAAGCGCGCCCCGTCAGTTGCGGGTACGGCGCCCGAGGTGACACCGGCGTGGCGTCTATCCACCAGTTGCAGTCATCAGCGGGTCGGGGCTCAATCCTGAAATCGGGATGACAGCTCAGAGCGGAACCCGACGTTCGATCTCAGCTCCGTGAATGGCTGGTCTGGGTCGACAGCCGACAGGGGCAAACTCGTGTTGCGAATGGAGGCTATTGCGGGCTCTATTCCTAAGAGCCGCCATTCTGAAATCGACCCCGTTACCGACGCTCCATCGCAGTGCACCTGCATTTGCCCTCGACCCTTTCGTCAACAATCTATTGACGGATAATCGTCAACTTCATATTGACGATTCGTCAGGAACTCATTGACGGAGATCGGCGGTGAATCTCGCAGAGCAACAAGCCATCAGAAAAAGCACGGCAGCGGTAATGGTTGAGTGGGCAAACAACCGCCAACCGCCCTTCACAGGCGAGCGCGCCGACGAATTCAGAGACGCTATCACGGCAGCGCACTTGGTGGCCGATGAAGGACGGCTGGATTTACAGCGCTGGGTCGATGCCGCGCGGCGATCAGGGCTAAGCTGGTCAGATATCGGAGATGCGCTTGGTATATCGAAGCAGGCGGCCCAGCAGCGTTTTAAGCTCGAAATGGACGACGGTGACACCACGCAAGCTGAAGGCGAAAAGGTGGTTAGGCTAGGTGCGCACGCCTTCAACGAGATGCGCATCCTCGGGCAGGAAGGGGAGAGCGGTCATGAGTTGATTGATGCCGGCTTGCTCAAACTCATCTTTCGCAAGACTGACCAGCAGTGGGAATACAAGCGGCGGATCGGAGGAGTTTGGATGGCCGACGAGATGCGGGCAGAATTGAGAAAAGCTGGTTGGACCTATGTGTCGAGCTGGCCGCCATTTCATTACTTCAAGCGACCGGTGGCGGCACAATAAGGCCAAAGAGACCTTCTCCGACGCTCGCCCTGTGAAAGCCGCCAATCCGGAATCCACCCAACTCTGGTCATCCGCAGACACCACGCCTGATCCTGAAACCAGCCGGGCAGCTAGGGCCTTAATAGCGCCGAAAGCAGACCTTCCGCAAACGACCCCATAGCGGACGTTGACAGCATAGTCCTCCGGCGAAACAACGCATTATCTGATTGAATAGTTCAGGGGCATGCCGTGATCAGAAGCGTTTTCGCTATCTTCGTTTTTCTCGTGGGAGCAGTCTTGGTGTGGAAATTCGTGCGGGGGGATGAGTATGCCTCGACAACGCTCTATGTCAGTGAGCGAAGCCTGAGCAATGTCATGGAGTGCATTTCCAGCAAAAGTAGGCAGATCAGGAGTGACCTCCAGCCTATTAGTATATGCCGCCCGGGAAGCGCCCGTTGCCCAATTGGGATGACTTATCTGTCTGCCGACGGGCAAATGCGCCTCTCGGTGCAGCCTTCAGATGGCACCGCCGAAATAAGGATCTGGCATAATCAGCCTCTCTCTTCATCAGCCGTCGAAACTTTGGAGCGCTGCGCACAATAGGTCCGCAATCCACCCAATCCCGGCCATCAGCCCCGACGTCGCATGCACCCGAAGGCTGCCTCAGCCCTCGACTTACCCCTTCGCCAGCAACTCCTCGATCTGGCCGAGGCGTTCCTTGCCGAAGAACATCTCGCCCTCTCCTTTCGGTCCGACAAACATGGTCGGGATACCGAAGGCACCGCGCGCGACCACCGCATCGGTGTTGGCGACAAGGCCTTGCTTGACCGCGTCGGTCTGCGCGCGGGCGAACAAGTCAGCGGCGTCGAAGCCCGCCGCGGTGAGCGCCGCGCCGATCGCTTCGGGTGAGGTAATGTCGAGGCCGTCTTCCCAGATCGGGCGGAGCAGGCTTTCCACGAACTGCACCCCGCGCCCATCCTGATCGGCGGCGAACAGCATCCGCTGAAGCGTGATCGAATTGAACGGGAATTGCGGATGGAGGCGATACTTGCCGAGGCCGTGCCTGGTGATGAAGCGGTTCATCTCCAGCATCGCGTATTCGTTTTTCCCCTTCACCTCGGCATCGCGGATCATCGGCGGCGCATTGCCGGTGAGCTTGTGCATCCCGCCGAGGAAGACGGGAATGACATCCAGTTCGGCCTCGTAACGGTTGACGAGCTCGCGCAGCGGCCACCAGACGAGGTAGGCGTTGGGGCTGACGAAATCGAACACGAGTTCAACGCGATTGGCCATATCGGATGATCCTTAAATGCCCGCCGCGGCGAGCGCTTGGTCCATATCTTCGGTGAGGTCGGCGATGTCTTCCAGACCGACATTGATCCGCAGCAGGCCCTCAGTCACACCCATCGCGGCGCGGGCTTCGTCGCCCATGTTGGCGTGGGTGCTGGAGGCCGGGTGGCACATCAGGCTGCGGGCATCGCCGATATTGTTCGAGATATCGACCAGCTTCAGCGCATCGAGCACCGCGAACGCCCGCGCGCGGGTGCCGACATCCAGTGCGAAGATCGGGCCGGTCGCGTCCATCTGGGCCATCGCCAAATTGTGCTGCGGGTGGCTCGGCAGGCCGGGGTGGAGCAGGTGCCCGCCCGCCTTGGTAACGCGCGGTTCGAGGAATTCGCCCAGCGCCACGGCCTGTTCGGATTGCTTGAAGGCGCGCAGGGGGAGCGTCTCCAGACCCTTGAGCACGACCCAGGCATTGAAGGCGCTGAGGGTCGGCCCGGTGTTGCGCTGAAACGGCATCAGCACCTCGTCGATCCACTGCTTGCTTGAACAGATCGCGCCCGCCAGCACGCGGCCTTGCCCGTCCATCAGCTTGGTGGCGGAATAGGCGACCACATCCGCGCCGAACTCCATCGGGCGCTGCAACACCGGAGAGGCGAAGGCGTTGTCGACCACGGTGGTGATCCCGTGAGCGCGGGCAAGCCCGCAGACGTAGGCCAGATCGACGATGTCGAGCGTCGGGTTGGCCGGGGTCTCGAAGAAGAACACCTTGGTGTTGGGCCGGATCGCGGCCTCCCACGCGGCGTTGTCGGCGCTGTCGATGATGCTGACCTCGATCCCGAACTTCGGGAGCAATTGGTCGCACAGCCAGCGGCAGCTTCCGAAGGCGGCGCGCGCGGCGACTACGTGATCGCCCGTCGCCAGCTGACACAGCAAGGCTGCGGTCATCGCCGCCATCCCGGTCGCCTGTGTGCGGCAGGCCTCGGCCCCCTCCATCAGCGCAATGCGTTCTTCCAGCATCGCCACGGTCGGGTTCTGGAGGCGCGAATAGGTCATGCCCTGTGCCGTGCCCGCGAACCGGTCGGCGACGGTCTGGGCGTCGTCATAGGTATAGCCCGAAGTGAGGAACAGCGCTTCGCTGGTCTCCCCATGTTCGGAGCGCCAGGTGCCGCCGCGCAGCGCGCGGGTTGCGGGGCGCCAGTTTGCCGTGGCGGCGCGGTCCATGCCGGTGGTCTTCTTCATGGATTGGGCCTCTAGGACGGCAAAAGCCCGCCCGCAAGCAGGCCTTGCTGCGCGGTATCGCCGTGGCCGACAGCGGTGAGCATCGCTGTCCCCTCGATCACGGTCATCAAATAACGCGCGCCCCCTTGGGGATCGGGATCGCCTGCGGGCATCTGCCCTTCGAGCCAGCCGAGCAGCTCGCCCATCATCGCTTGTGCTGCCAGCTGGTATCCGGGCAGATCGCGGGCGGCGCCTGCAACAATCTCCCACCACAGCCGCATGAAAGGCTGCATCGCAGGCGCATCGCCGTGGGCGAGAATGCTGGCAACCACATCGGCGCGGGTCGCGGCACGCTCGCTCCCCATCGCGGCGTCGAGCGCGGCGGCATAGACCTTGGCGATATAGCCGAGCAGATCGACGATCAGCGCTTCCTTGGTGCCGAAATGGTAGATCAGCATCCGGTCCGACGTGCCCGCCGCTTTGGCCAGCGGCCGTAGGCTCGCCCCGCCCAGCCCATGCGACAGCACATGCGCGGTCAGTAACGGCAGCAGGCTGTCCTTGGTCATCGGGGGCTTTTTTGGAGCATCGGCCATGAGGCGCTTGTAGCGGCGGGAGGGGCTTGCTACAAGCGAACGTAGCAGTCGCTACATACCTGGAGGATCGCGCTTATGCCCACCGAACTCACCCCCTTTCTTGCGCTCGCCGGGGGCGGGCTGGTGTTTACCGTGGCCGGAGTGCTGAGCATGTTTCTGCGCCCCGAGGCGCCGGGCAATGCGCTGCTGGCGGGCGCACTCTCCGCAGGCTTTGCGGCGTTCAGCGCCGTCACCATCGCCACCGAAGGCGTGTTCCCGGTGGTGCTCAATCATACGAGCAACCTGTGGGGCGTGCAGGTATGGTGGGATCTGCTGTTCTCGCTCAGCATCGCCTATTTCCTGATTCTCCCGCGCGCCAAGGCGCAGGGGATGAACCTGATCCTATGGACGGTGTTCATTCTGGCGACGGCCAGCATCGGATTGCTGGCGATGTGTTCGCGGTTGTTCTGGCTGGAGGGGCAATCCAAAGCCCGGTCTGCCTAATCCCCCCTTGCTCTCGGCCTAGCCGCTCCCTAATCGCGCGCCATGGCCGAGGCGCAAGCGTCCCCCTCTCCCGCCGCTCACCCGCCCCTGCGCCCGCGTGATCCGCTGGCTTGGGTTGCGGCGCTGACCGGGCTGTTCGCTGTACTGACCGGGTGGCGGCTGGCGATCCCTTCGATCCCCTATTTCGACGAGGTCCACTACCTCCCTGCCGCGCGCGAGATCCTGGCGCTGTTTACCGAAGGCGAGGGCGCCTACCTCAATCGTGAGCATCCGCTACTCGCCAAGCTTCTGATTGCGCTCGGCATGGGCGTGTTCGGGGACAATCCGCTGGGCTGGCGGATCGTGCCGTGGCTGTGCGGGGTGCTGGCCTATTTTGCGGCGGTGCGGGCGCTGTGGCACGCCAGCGCAGACCGCTTTGCGACGCTGGCCTTCGCGGTGCTGCTGGCAACGGGCTTCCACCTGTTCATCCACGCTCGCATCGCGATGCTCGACATGGTGATGGTCGCGGGGCTGTGCGTGGCGGCGTGGCAGTTCGCCGGTGCCTGCGCGCAGCCAGAGACCGGGCGGCGCAGACTGGCGCTGACCGGGATCGCCATTGGCTGCGCCCTCGGGGCCAAGTGGAACGCGATCCCCCTCGCCATGGTGCCGGGGCTGACGTTCTTCATCGCCCGCGCGCTCGCCGGACGCCGACGTCTGCTCCTCAGCCGCCGGGGCGCGCCTGTGCCGGGGGTGACGCTGGTCGAGGCCTTTGTGTGGCTCGGGATCGTGCCGCTACTGGTGTACGCGGCGACCTTCCTGCCGGGTTATTGGCTGGTCGAAAATCTCCACCCCTCGCCGCTGGCCGAGAAGGGCTTGATCGGCTTCCACCACGACATCTTCGCGCTGCAAAGTCAGCTGATGACCCCGCACCGTTACATGAGCAACTGGCCGCAATGGGTGCTGAACCTTCGCGGAATCTGGTATCTCTACGAGCCGATCGACGGCGCGCAGCGCGGTGTGCTGCTGATCGGCAATCCGCTGACGATGTGGCTGGGGCTGCCCGCGCTGGTGTGGTGTCTCGGCCGCGGGGTGTGGGTGCGCGATTGGGCGCGGCTGGGCGCAGTCATCGGCTACGGAGTCAGCCTCGGCTTCTGGATCGTCGCGCCCAAGCCGGTGCAGTTCTATTACCACTATTTTGTGCCGAGCTTCTTCCTGCTCGCGGCGCTGGCTCTGACGTGCAGCGACCTGCGTCGCTTACCCAGAGGCCAGTGGCTCGCATGGAGCATTCCGGCGGCATCGGCGGCGGTGTTCGCGTGGTTCTTCCCGATCATCGCTGCACTGCCACTGACGCGCGCGGACAGTTATGTCACGTGGATGTGGCTGAACGGGTGGCGGTGATAAAGTCCCTCCCTGCCGCGTAGCGGTGGGGAGGTGTCAGACGCCGCAGGCGGCTGACGGAGGGGTCGGATCGCGCCACCCCCTCCACCACCCGCTGCGCGGGCGGTCTCCCTCCCCATTCCTGCGTAGCGGGGAGGCACCTGACCTAAAACCTACCCCATACAAACCGACTGGACAGGGCGTAGTTCCACACTGACCCGACCACAATCCCCGCCAGCGCCGCCAGCACCCAGTGGATGCCGCTGCCTTCCATGAAGGTTGCAATCGCCACGTTGGCGAAGGCTCCGATCGCGCAGGTTGCGATGAAACCCAGCCAGCCGCGTAGCAGCGCCACTGCGCCCACCAGCCGCTTGTCGCGGTAGGTCAGCCAGTTGTTGAGCCAGAAGTTGAAGCTCATCGCCACCAGCACCGCTGCGGTCTGCGCAATCGCGAAGCGCTCACCCAGGGCGAAGAGCAACACGCTCAGCACCACGAAGTGCACCAGCACGCCGAACGCGCCAACGGTGCCGAACAAGGCAAAGCGGGTCGGGATCACCTTGCCGAGCGTCTTGTCATACAAGCCGGCGAGGAAATCGAACAAAATGGCGCGGTCCAGTTTGCTTTCTCCTTCGCGGCGGGCCGCGAAATTGAGGGGGAATTCCTTGACGGTCATCGGCGCATCGGCGGTCGCGAGCAAGTCGAGCAGAATCTTGAACCCGATGCCTGACAAGCGCGGCACCAAAGTGCGCGCGGTGGCGGCCGGGAGCATGAAATATCCGCTCATCGGATCGCTCAGCTCCACGCCGGTGATCTTGCGGGCGAGCGCATTGGCGTAGGTCGACAGCTTCTCACGCTCAGGCGCAGCCCACTCGGCAGTGCTGGCGCCCTCGGCAAAGCGGCTGGCGACGCAGATTTCGGCCTCACCCGATTTGAGCGCGGTGAGCATCCCCGGCAGGAGCGCCGGATCATGCTGGTGGTCGGCGTCCATCACCGCCACATACGGCGCGGCGGTGGCGCAGAAGCCTTCGATGGCGGCACTGGCAAGGCCCCGCCGCCCGATGCGCTGGATCACCCGCACGCGGGGATCGGTCAGCGCCAGCGCGCGCGCTTCATCCGCCGTGCCGTCGCGGCTGTCATCATCGACGATGATCACTTCCCACACCGCCGCCGTCCCGATCGCGCGGTCGATCCGTTCGACCAGCGGGCCGAGATTGCCGCGCTCGTTAAGCGTCGGCAGGATGATCGCGAGGTCGAGCGTCATGGCTTCTCCCACCGCGCGCCGCGGCGTTGCTCGGATGCTGGCGGTGCTCGGAAGGGTCCCATATTCCATCGCCCCCTCATGCACGATAGTTCTTTATAAACCATGACTCGCAAGCTCGCCGGGGGCGCTAGAGCCGCTCCCGCACCGCCGCGCCGATCGCCGCTGTGCCATGGCTGCCACCCAGATCGCCGCCGAGGATGCCGTCCGCCAGCGTTGCGGCCACGGCGGTCTCGATCCGCACAGCCTCCGCCTCAAGCCCGAAGGAATGGCGCAGCATCATCGCTGCCGACAGGATCGTCGCCATCGGATTGGCCTTGCCCTGCCCGGCAATATCGGGCGCGCTGCCGTGGATCGGTTCATAAAGGCCGAAAGTGCCGTGATCGGTCTCGCGCTCGCCCAATGAGGCGCTCGGCAGCAGGCCGATCGAGCCGACCGCCGCGCTTGCCAGATCGCTCAGAATATCGCCGAACAGATTGCCCGTCAGCACGACGCCGAAGCGTTCCGGATGGCTCACCACCTGCATCGCGGCATTATCGACATACATGTGGTCGAGCGTCACGCCGGGATATTCCCCCGCCACTTTCACCACCACATCGCGCCACAATTGGCTGGTTTCGAGCACATTGGCCTTGTCGACGCTGGTCAGCGGCAGGCCCGAACTTGCCGCTGCACGGAAGGCGACATGGGCGATGCGGCGCACTTCGCTGTCGGCATAGGACATGGCGTCCCAGCCCTCACGCTCGCCTGCATCATTGGTGCGCTGGCCCTTGGCACCGAAATAGACGTCACCCGTCAACTCGCGCACGATCAGCATGTCGAGCCCGCCCGCGATATCGGCGCGCAAGGGTGAAAGGTGCTCCAGCCCCGCAAACACCCGCGCCGGGCGCAGGTTGGCGAACAGGCCGAGATGTTTGCGCAGGCCAAGAATCGCCTGCTCCGGGCGCAAGTGGCGCTCCAACGCGTCGCAGGAGGGATCGCCCACCGCGCCGAACAGGATCGCATCCGCCGCGCGCACCATCACCAGCGTCTCTTCGGGCAAGGGGTGCCCGTGGCGATGATAGGCCGCGCCGCCCACATCGCCGGTGAACAGCGTCAAACCCGGCAAGCCGAGCGTTTCAAGCACCGCCACGGCCTCTGCCGTAACCTCGGGGCCAATCCCGTCGCCGGGCAGGACTGCGATTTTCATGGTAACGTCTCTCACCCCATGCGCGCCAACCGCTCGGTCAGCAGCCTGCGCGCGCCCATAACATCGCCCTTGTGGCCTGCAAGCAGGTAGTGCGAGAGTTGGCGCTCGAGTATCCCCAATAAAGCGTGCTGCGCTGGCCAATCGGGCGCATCGGGCAGTGCGCCGCCGCCGTAGCCGAGTTCGCGCAGCAGCATCGTTTCGTAAGCGATCAGCCCGCTCACCCACCCGCGCGCCGAAGGGGCCACGGCAATCGCGCCCAGCAGCGCGTCGAGCGCTTCATAGAGGTCGGGATAGGCCTGACGTTCGGGCAAGGCGGTCGCCGAAAGGCCGCAGACCCACTGGATCGCGGCGGCTGGCAGCGGCTCGGTCATCAAGGCGGCGCGGGAGTGTTCCAGCTCCAACCGCGCGAAGGGCAGTTGGTTGGCCGAACGGGTGGTGAGTTCGACCGCGACCCGATTGCCCGGCACCATCACCGCGCGCATCTGCCGCCCACGCCCGCCAGCGACATAGGCGGTGATCAGGCCATGCTCAGCCGTCAGCAGCCGCGCAATCGCCCCGGTCTCGCCCTGATGACGCGAGGCGAGCAGAATGGCAGGGGCGCGCAGGTTCAAGGTTTAAGACCGTCGCCCCTGCGCAGGCAGGGGCCCATCAGGGCTCGATGACACCGACTAAGCATTGATCGCCTCAAACAGATCGAGCCAGTGCGGATTGTCCTTGCGGATCAGCTTGAGTTTCCACTCACGCTTCCACTTTTTCATGGCTTTCTCGCGAGCGATGGCATCGGTGATCGACTCATGGCGCTCGGCGTAAACCAGCCGCGTTAAGCCGTATTTGCGGCAAAAGGTCGAGCCATGGCCCTCCCTATGCGCGAAGACCCGGGCAGCCAGATCCGCCGTGACGCCGATATAGAGCGTCCCATGCGGTGCGTTCGTCATGATATAGACCCAGCCACCCATCGCACCGTGATACGACCCTTAGCGGATGTTCGCCAGCGTGAATGGACCCCTGCCTTCGCAGGGGCGACGGAAGGGGCTGTTACTTGGAGTTGGCTTCCAGCGCCGCCAGCCGTGCTTCGAGCGCATCGGCCTGTTCGCGAGCCTTCTGGGCCATCGCCTTGACCGTTTCGAATTCCTCGCGGCTCACGAAATCGATCCCGCCGAAAGCCTCACGCAGGCGCTCGCGCGCGCTTTCGCGGGCCTCGCGGCTCATGCCCGCCATGGTTCCGGCGGCGCTGTTGGCGAGTTTGACGAGGTCGGCGATGATCGGGTTCTGGCTTTGCATGTTGGTTATTTGGAGATGCTTGAACTGAAGTGCAAGCATCCTCCTCGCTCTCACGGCGTTCTTGTTGGCCTACCGCTTCGCTACTTGAGGCCCGTCGGCCTTGCGAACGCGCCACGGCGTCCGAACCCAGCCGCGCGAAGACCCCAGATCTACAATTGCACCCGCGTCGCCGCGCCATCGGCGCTTTGCACTCCACCGTCGGGGTTAGCGGCGATGAACTGGTAGTTGAGCGCCGTCGCAAAGCACAGCCACGCCAGATAGGGCATCAGCAGCAGCGCCGCCGGTCGCCGCACCCGCCACACCAGCGCGAGCGCGAACAACAGACTCGCGACGCTGAGACCCAAGACCATCAGCCCGGCCATCATGTCCTGCTTGCCGAAGAACACCGCGGTCCAGCTTTGCGAAATGATGAAATGCACCCCGAAGGCGATCAGTGCGATGCCCCGCCCATGTGCGCCCCAAGCACTCGCGACCATTGCCAGCGCCACGCCGATCATGATGAAAAGCGCCGTCCATACGATCCCGAAGGTCACCGGCGGCGGATAGATCGCGGGCTTCTCCAACCCGGCGAACCACGGCGTGTTCGGCCCCCCCAGCTGTCCGGCGGTAAAGCCGATCAGCAGGATCAGCGGCACCATGAACAGCGCCCAGCGGATGAAGCTGGCGCGCAATTGAGCAGGGGAAGCAAGGACGTTCATGGTTTCTCCAGGGTCCGCACGCGGGAGCGCGGCGATACCAGAGCCGCGCCGCGACGCCAACCTTCGGCCTCAAGCAGCGCAGCGATAGGCCGCAAAGACGCCTGTGAGTTGCCCCGTAATGAACCATCCGGCCACAGCGCGCCCGAGGGGAAAGACAAAAATGTGGTAAAAATTGGGCAAGAGGTCACGAAACGCTTTGGGGTCTGCGAATCTTCCTGCTAGAGGCTGCCTTATTCCTGCCGTGATTCGAAAGTGCGTAGGCGGCAGGAAGATCAGAATAACGCGCTTTGCTCATTACTGGCCCGCTTGGGTCCATAGGGGAATACACCATGAAGAAGACCTTTGCGCTCGTCGCCGTTCTCGCCCTCGCCACCGCCGCTTGCTCGAAGCCGGCTGAAGAAGCTGCGACCGAAGCTGACACCACCGCCGTTGCTGAAGAGCCGATGGCTGCCGAAACCCCGATGGCTGGCGAAACCCCGGCTGCTGACGCGATGGCTGCCGAAACCCCGGCCGCTGCCGAGACCCCGGCTGCTGAGTAAGCCTTAACGGCTTGCCTGTCCCGACCTAGTGTCGGGAGCACGGACAAGAAACAGGCCGGTAGCAACCTTCGGGTTGCTGCCGGTCTTTTCTTTTGGGCGGCAGGGTTATGCTTGGCTTAGCCCAGAGCGCCCAGCGCCACGGCCACGCCCAGTGCGACAGCCACCAGCGCGGCGATCATCATACCCTTGTTCTTCATCAGATAGTCCCCCCTATGCGGTACGCCGGGCGGCGATCAGGAATTCCACATTGCCCTGCGGCCCGGTGATCGGGCTTACCACAATTCCCTGAACCTCCCAGCCCAGCCCTTCGATCCAGCCGCGCACGTCTTCGCAGACGCGCGCGTGCAGTGTGGGATCGCGCACCACCCCGCCCTTGCCCACTTCCTCGCGCCCCACTTCGAACTGCGGCTTGATCAGCGCGACCAATTGGCACGGCGTCGCCGCCAGCTGGAGCGGAACGTCGAGCACCTTGGCAAGGCCGATGAAGCTCGCATCGCACACCACCCAGTTGCAGGGGCGGTCGATCAGCGTCGGCGTCAGGATGCGCGCGCTGGTCTGTTCGAGCACGGTGACGCGCGGATCTTCGCGCAGCCGCCACGCCAGTTGATTGGTGCCGCTGTCGACCGCGAAGACATGCTCCGCGCCATGGGTCAGCAACACATCGGTGAAGCCTCCCGTGGACGAGCCGATATCCATTGCGGTTGCCCCAGCCGGATCGAGCCCGAAATGTTCGATCGCATGGGCCAGCTTGATCCCGCCGCGACTGACCCAGGGATGATCGCGTCCGCGCACGGTCATTGCGATGTCGTCGGCCACTTGTTGACCGGGCTTGTCGACCTTGTTGTCGCCAATGAACACCAGCCCGGCCATCACCAGCGCCTGCGCCCGCGCCCGGCTTTCGGCGAGCCCGCGTTCGACCAGCAGCTGATCGACACGGCGCTTTGCAGGCTTGGCGGGGCGAGTTGGGTGATCGGGCATGGACAAGTCGAGGCTCTAGCGCGCAAAGTGCAGGCATGAAAGCTGCTCTGCCTACCCTCGTCTCGATCCTTGCGCTTGCGGCCTGCGTGCCCGCCACCAAGGCCCCGCCAGCACCGATGACGGCTCCGGCACGCCCTGCACCCTCGCGCCCGGCCCCGGTTCAGACTCCGACTATGACCACACCCACCGCTGCCGGGACCAGCTGGATGGACATGCCGGCCACGGTAGGGGAGTGGTCCTTCACGGCCTTCCCCTTCGGCTCGCAGGCGATTTTCCGCGGTCCTGCCGGAATGGAGACGGCCCTTTCACTTTCGTGCAACGCGCAAAGTCGCCAGGTCACACTGCTGCGCTTAGGCCGCTCCGACCGCCCTTTGCCGATGCGCATCCTGACCGAAACCACCAGCCGGTCGGGAATCGCCGAACCGGTGGCGGAGCAGTTTCCGGGGGTGGTGCTTCGGCTCGATCCGAACGATCCGCTGCTTGATGCAATGGCGCTGTCGAAGGGGCGCTTTGCTGTCGAGGTTGAAGGCCTCGCCCCGCTCTATCTCCCCAGCCATGCCGAGGTCAGTCGAGTGATTGAAGACTGCCGCTAACGCTCGTCATTGCGAGGAGCCAACGGCCACCCGGCAATCCACGGTCGGCCAATGCGCCAAGCGGAGATGGCAATTCATGGATTGCTTCGCTTCGCTCGCAATGACGAACCAGTGAGTTCCCCGCACCGCCTCCGCGATTCTATACATTAATATCCACAGGCTTGCCCCCAGCCTGTCCACAGCCCGACCCTGAAACGAAAAGCGCCCGAGGTTTCCCTCAGGCGCGCATAACCGCGGTATTACGCGGCGAGGAAGCAGTATGACGGCGGAAAAGATTTATTCAAGTCTTGTCCTTTCGCGCCCCATGAATCACATTGCCTCCGAGGCCAGCGGCGAACGCGGCTCTCGGCCCCCGGTGAAACGTTGGGGTCTGGCTCACAAGCGTGAAAGGAGGTGATCCGATGTCTCATGGTTCAGTAGCGAGGTCGGTGAAGATCCCTACGGAGCATACTCGGTAATCCTCAAGCCCGAGTAAGGCTTCGTGAGCGGCACTTCCGGCCGCTGACCATGAAAGGGCGTTTCCACCGACGGGCTGGAAGCGCCCTTTTCATTATTTGTGTTCCGCATCGCATCCGCGATGCGAAATCCTCGCTCACACGCCCTGCGGGCGCGTCGCTGCGGGCGGCCGGTTGGCCTTGCGGTCGCTTTGCGACCGTTTCACAGCCCACCAGACTTCTTGTGCGTAGCCTTGCGGGCCTGCGGCCCGGAATAGCGCGAGCAGTCTGCGGCGGTCTGCGGCCCATTGATTCTCCCCTCAAGGCGAGGGCGCGCAGCGTCGATCCCACCCAACACGCGTCTTGCCCAAATCCGCGCGCGGGATTAGGCGCGAATGATGCACTTTGACCGCCTGCCTCACCCCTCGCCCACGCCTGATGCCACCCGCACGCAGCTGATCGCCGATCCCGGTTTCGGGACGGTGTTCACCGATCACATGGTGGTGGTCGATTATGACGAGGCGCTTGGCGGCTGGCAGACTCCCACAATCGGCCCGCGTCAGCCGATCCCTCTCGATCCGGCGGCGAGCGTGCTGCATTACGCGCAGGAGATCTTCGAAGGCCTCAAGGCCTATCGCCACCCCGATGGCGCGCTCGGCCTGTTCCGGCCCGAGGCCAACGCCGCACGCTTCAATGCCTCGGCTGACCGGCTGGCCATGCCGCATGTCCCACCCGAATTGTTCATCGCCAGCATCCGCGCGCTGCTCGACGTCGATGGCAATTGGTATCCGGCGGTCGAGGGCGGATCGTTGTACCTGCGGCCCTTCATGATCGCGACCGAGGCGTTCCTCGGGGTGCGCCCGGCGAAGAAGTACAAGTTCATCGTCATCGCCTCGCCAGCGGGCAATTACTTCAAGTCCGGCGCCAAGGCGGTGAGCATCTGGATTTCCGACTACACCCGCGCCGCCCCCGGCGGCACCGGAGCGGCCAAATGCGGCGGCAACTATGCCGCCAGCCTCGTGCCTACCGGACAGGCCTTCGCCAAGGGGCACGACCAAGTGCTGTTCCTTGACGCGGTTGAGCGAAAGTGGGTCGAGGAGCTGGGCGGCATGAACCTGTTCTTCGTCTTCGCCGATGGCACCGTCATCACCCCGCCGCTGACGGGCACGATCCTCCCCGGCATCACGCGCAACAGCCTGATGGCGCTGCTGACCGAGCAGGGGCTCACGGTTTCCGAAGCGCCTTACTCCATCGACCAATGGCGCGCGGATGCCGAAAGCGGTCATCTCGTCGAAGTGATGGCCTGCGGCACCGCCGCGGTGGTCACCGCGGTCGGCACGGTCGCGGGGCCGGACGGCGCGTTCACCATCGGTGCAGGCGGCATCGGCCAAACCACGGCGAAGCTGCGCGAGACGCTGGTCGGCATCCAGACCGGACAGATCGCCGACAGCCACGGCTGGGTGATGCGGGTTTGAAGTTCCTTTTTGCCGCCTTGGTCTTGCTCGCCGCGCTTCCGGCACAGGCGGAAAGCCGCCGCGGTTTCAACTTGCACCAGGCGGTTCTTGCCGAAGCCTTCGATCCGGAACGGTTCTTCGAGGGGCGGTATATCGCCGATCCCATCCTGACCGTCCGCTATCTGGGTGATGACTACGACTATCCGGTCTACGGGCTCGCGCTGTACAAGGGGTGCCACGACGCGGATGCCGAGGGCGACCGCTCGTGCCGTGACCGTCTGCAAGTGCGAATGGTCCGCGCCCCCTATGACGGAGAGCCCGAACGCCCCCGTTGGCGCGGCACCCGATTGCTTAATGAGCTCGGCACCAAGGGCGTATCGTCGCGCGAGGAATTGCTGAAGGCGCTCGACAATGGCGCGGTCGAATGGCTGGAAGCGGATCTTGCCACATGTCCTGCGGCTTTGAACCATGCGCGCACCACCGATGACTTGCGGTGGTTTGGCGTGCCGTTGGTGGAGGAACCATCCGACTCCATCGCCATCGTCCTCCACGCTGACACGGTCGAAGTGCGGTTCCGCCCAAACTACTTCACCGATGTTCGCTACGAAGGAGCTGTCGATGACGATCTCCCCAGCGGCTGGGCTGTAGAATTTGCGAAATCGCTCGAGAATTGCTGGAAACCGTCCGCAGCAACCCGGCCGTGGCGGCGCGAAGTCGCCAAAGACAATGACGACGAATGACCCAGCCTGTCCAAGTCGCCGCGCTCTACAAGTTCACGGCTTTTTCTGATCCCGAAGCCCTGCGCGCGCCCTTGCTGGCCGCGTGCGAGGCGGCGGGTGTCAGAGGCACCTTGCTGCTCGCGCGTGAGGGGATCAATGGCACCATCGCGGGTCCGGCTGCGGGGCTGGCAGCAGTGCTTGACCACATCCGCGCTCTGCCCGGCTGCGCTGACCTGGAGGTGAAGTTTTCCTCCGCCCCCGAAATGCCGTTCCACCGCACGAAGGTGCGCGTGAAGCGCGAGATCGTCACCATGGGCGAGCCGGACATCGACCCGACGCTTGCCGTCGGCCACTATGTCGATCCGCATGACTGGAACGCGCTGATCGCCGATCCGGACACGCTGGTGATCGACACCCGCAATGATTACGAAGTCGCCGTCGGCAGTTTTGCGGGCGCGGTCGATCCGCAGACGCCGAGCTTCCGCGATTTCCCCGCATGGTTCCGCACCCACCGCGAGGAGCTGCTGGCCGGCAAAAAGAAAGTCGCGATGTTCTGCACCGGCGGCATCCGCTGCGAGAAATCCACCAGCTTCCTGCGGGCGGAGGGGGTGGAGGAGGTCTATCACCTCAAGGGCGGCATTCTCAAATATCTCGAACAAGTGCCTGAAGACCAAAGCCTGTGGCAGGGCGAATGCTTCGTCTTCGATGAACGCGTGACGGTGCGCCACGGGCTTGAGCAAGGCACCTTCCAGCTGTGCCGCGCCTGCCGCCGTCCGCTTGATGCCGCAGCGCTCGCCCATCCCGATTTCGAAGACGGCGTGAGCTGCCCCGCCTGCATCGACGAGCGCACGCCCGAACAACGCGCTGGCTATGCCGAGCGCCAGCGGCAGGAGGCCCTCGCCAAGGCGCGCGGGGAATTGCACGTCGGCGCGGTGCGCTCGCCGAAGGAATGACCGAAGCGCCGCTCCTCTATTCCTTCCG
>DLGU01000074.1:57989-67615 GCA_002482865.1 Porphyrobacter sp. UBA7686 | reverse complement strand
CGCTGCCCCTATGCGATGCGGGCGCGGATGGCGTTGTGGGTGGCGGGGATCACCGTGGAGCTGCGCGAGGTTAAGCTCGCCGCCAAGCCGCCGGAGCTGATCACCGCCTCGCCGAAGGGCACCGTGCCGGTGCTGGTCCTGCCGGATGGAACCGTGATCGACCAGAGCTTGGCAATCATGCGATGGGCCTTGGCGCAGAGCGATCCCGAAAGCTGGCTGGCGGGCGATGATGCCGCCCTGATCGCGGCGAATGACGGGGTGTTCAAGCATCACCTCGACCGCGCGAAGTATCCCGGGCGCTATGAGGAGGACGGCGTGACCGAACACCGCGCCGCCGCGCTCGCCCTGCTCGCTCCGCTGGAGGCGCGGTTGCAGGCCGCGCTGTGGATGTGCGGGGAAACCCGCGCCCTCACCGACATCGCGCTGTTTCCCTTCATCCGCCAGTTTGCCGCGATTGATCCGAACTGGTTCGCCGCGCAGCCCCTGCCGCACTTGCAGGCTTGGCTTGAGCGGCTGGCGGCGTCGGACCTATTCGCCAATGTCATGCCCAAATTCACCCCGTGGCAGGAATGCGAAGCGCCGGTTCTACTAGGGCCAACCCCGCCCCGGACTTGATCCGGGGCCCAGCTCTTTTGTGGCAAGCAAGCGGGGTCCCGGGTCATGCCCGGGATGGGGAGATTTGATAACTATTTCTCCCCCAACCCCTCCCGAAACGCATCGACCAGCCAACTTGCCGCCGGGCCAAGCCGCGTGTCGCGCCGCCACAATGCATTAAGGCCGTAATGCGCGCCGGGCTTCTCCGGCAGATCAAGCTCGACCAGCGCACCGCTCGCCAGATCGCCCGCCACCATCGCGCGCGGCATATTGCCCCAGCCCAGCCCCTCTTTCAGCAGCGAATGTTTCGCCCCCAGATCGCCCAGCCGCCAGGTCAGCGGGCTCAGGACGGAAAACTCCAGCCCCTCGGTCAGCGGGGAACGGTCGGTCAGCACAAGTTGCAGATGGCGGCGGCTCTCTCCCGGGGCGATTCCGGGACGCGCGAGGGGATGGGACGGCGCGGCGACGGGGATCAGGTCGATCTCCCCCACCGCTCGGCGTTCCAGCGCGGGCTGATCGCCGATCACTGGGCCGCCGATGGCGAGGTCCGATCCGCCGTTGATCACGCAGGCCGCGACCGCACCCAACCCCTCAATCCGCAAGGTCAGCGCGCAGGTCGGGAACATCCGGCGGAATTCGCCGAGCACATGGGCGGTGATCTCGCCCGGCACCATCACATCGACCACCAGCGTCAGTGACGGTTCCTGCCCGGCATGAAGCGAGCGGGTCTTGGCGAGCAGCGCGTCCACACCATCGGCAATCCCGCGCGCTTCGGCCAGCAAGCCCTCCCCCGCCGCCGTCAGCACGGGGCGGCGCGAGCCCTCACGGTCGAACAGGCTGAGGCCCAATTGCGCCTCCAACTGTGCGATGCCGTAAGACACAGCCGAGACCGCGCGCCCCATCGCCTTGGCCGCGCTGCCGAAGCTGCCATGCTCCGCCACAGCGATGAAGATGCGCAATTGATCGAGGCTGGGTTCACCGAGTTTCATGCGCATATGTTCAGATAATCCGAACATCTTGGCAAGTTTTATCGCACTTATCCGTTCAGCACCGTTCGCCTATCTCCACTCCAACAGAGCGAGCCCATCAACGGGCCACTCCGAACCAAGGAGAAACGCCATGATCGAACTTCGTCCCTTTGGTACGCTGGGTGCCGCCAACCACGGCTGGCTCGACGCGCGCCATCACTTCTCGTTTGCAAACTACCACGATCCGGCCCGTGTCCACTGGGGTGCGCTGCGGGTCTGGAACGATGACAAGATCGCCGCCGGAACCGGCTTCCCGACCCACCCGCACAGCGACATGGAGATCATCACCTATGTCCGCTCCGGCGCGATCACGCACCGGGACAGCATGGGCAATGAAGGTCGCACCGAAGCGGGCGACGTGCAGGTGATGAGCGCGGGCAATGGTGTGCGCCACTCCGAGTACAACCTCGAAGGCGAGGAAACCACGCTGTTCCAGATCTGGATCATCCCCGATGAACGCGGCGGCGAACCCAGCTGGGGCGCACGGCAGTTCCCCAAGGACGACCGCAACGGCGCCTTCGTCCCGCTCGCCAGCGGGGTCGCGAATGACAATGACGCGCTCAAGATCCGTGCCGATGCCCGGGTGCTCGGAGCGACGATCAAGGCGGGCGAAAGCGTGACCTACACGCCCCGCAGCGCTGACCGTCACCTCTATCTGGTGCCCGCCACCGGCAAGATCCGCATCGACGATGTCGAAGCCAATGCCCGTGACGGCGTAGCGATCACCTCGCTGGCCAGCATTACGATCACCGCGCTCGAAGACAGCGAAGTTGTGCTGGTCGACGCCGCGTAACAGCCCCTCGGAGCCGGCCGGTCTCCCCCATCCCCCCTGCCGGCCGGCTCCACCCCCCCTTTGCATCGAAAGAACACAGCGATGAGCAATATCCTTTACATCACCGCCAGCATCCGTTCGGACAGCGAGAGCGTGTCGCGCAGCCTCGGCCAGCGCATCGTTGACGGCCTCGCCGCCAAAACTGGCGCCAGCGTCACCTCCCGCGATCTCGCCGCCAACGACCTGCCCTATGTGAGCGCCGAGCGCTTTGCCGCCAACCTCACCCCGGCAGCTGAGCGCACCGCCGAACAGGCCGAGCTTGCCGCCATCGCCGACGCGCTGATTGCCGAACTGCAAGCCGCCGACACCATCGTGATTGCCAGCCCGGTTTACAATTTCGGCCCGCCCGCCACGCTCAAGGCCTGGGCCGATCTGGTCGCCCGCACCGGCACCACCTTCCGCTACACCGCGACCGGCCCCGAAGGCCTGCTGACCGGCAAGAAGGCTTACCTCGCCATCGCCAGCGGCGGCACGCCGATGGGCAGCGACATCGACTTCATGAGCCGCTGGCTGACCTTTTTCCTGGGCTTTCTCGGCATCACGGATGTTGAGATCGTCGCAGCTGACGGGATCATGGGCATCGACGGCGAAGCCAAGATTGCCGCCGCCCGCGAAACGGCTGAGCGTCTGGCTGCGTAAGGTGATGGTTGGGGGCGGTTGTCGGGATCGCACCGCCCCCTTCCCACCCGCATTCCCGCCCCGGCGGCCCTAGTCTCTCGGACGCGCCAGCTGCGGTTTGAACAGCGTGCGGCTCGGGCGGATGACAATAATCGCCACGCCCACCAGCGCCATCCCGCCACCGATAATCAGCGGCCAGCCGATCGTATCGCCCGTCAGCCATGTCCCGAAGGCAATCGTCAGCAGCGGGGTGAGCAGCGTCAGCGGCACGATCAGATTCGCATCATGCGCCTGAAACAGCCGGAAATAGGCCGAGTGCGCACCGACCGAAACAATCACGCCGGCAAACAGCACACATCCCGCCACCGCCAGCGGCGCAGCTTCGACGGCAGCGATCTGTCCGGTTTCCAGCAGCAGGGTCGCAGGCAGCATCACGCCTAGGGAGGCGAGCCCCGCCCACGCCTGAAGCGCGACCGCGCCGATCTCGATCCGCTTGACGAAGACCGAGGCAAAGGCCCCGATGAACACGCCTGCAAAGGCGAATCCCAGCCCGACCGGATCGCCCGCGTCGGACGGCGCGCCGATCGCAAGGCCCACTCCGCCCAGCGCCAATGCCATGCCGATCCCGCGCCGCCAGCGCACTTCCTCGCCGAGAAAGATGATCGCGAACAGCACCGTCAGCGGCGCACCTGACAGGTTGACGATGCCGACTGCCGAGGGGCTCGCAGTCTGAAGCCCCACTAATTGCAGCCCGAAGCTCCCCCCGGTGATCGCAAAGCCGATCAGCAGGACCAGCGGCAGGCGCGCAGGGCGCTGACGCAGCAGCAGCGGGAACAGCACCAGCAGCACCGTCCCCGACCGCAGCACCGTGTAGAACAGCGGCGGCAGGCCGAGGGTGCTCACCGCGATCTTGCTGACCACGATGTTGAGCGCCCAGGCGACATTGCAGAACAGCATGATGCCGAGCGCAGAGAGTGGCAGGCTTTTCGGCATCAGGGGGAAGTGCTGCCGAATACCTCGCGCACGATGTCTTCGGGCAGATTGTCACGCAGCTCCTCGCGCCACACGGTTGCGACCGCATCGGACGGCGCACGCCAGTCACCGCGGGGGCTCAAGGCGCCCGCAGAAGACACCTTCGGCCCATTGGGTAGCGCCGACCGCTTGAACTGCGAGAAACCGAAGAACCGCGCGCAGAACTTGTCCATCCAGTGCGCGATGGTCGCAAGGTCATAGGCGTTCTTGCCCTCGCCGGGGAAGCCCGCCGGCCACAGCCCGCTGCCTGCATCCTTCCACGCGTGCCACGCGAGGAACGCGACCTTGGAGGGGCGCTGGCCGTAGCGGATCACGTGGTGGAGGAAGAAGTCGTTGAGCTCGTAAGGGCCGACCAGGCTCTCCGTTGATTGCATCGCCCCGTCCGCGCCCGGCGGCACCAGCTCAGGGCTGATTTCCGTGCCAAGGACGTCGCTCAGCACCTCGCCGCAAGCATCGGTGAACTGGCCAGTGCGGATCACCCAGCGGATCAGATACTGGATCAATGTCTTGGGCACGCCGGCATTGACGCCGTAATGGCTCATATGGTCGCCCACGCCATAGGTGCACCAGCCCAGCGCCAATTCGCTGAGATCGCCGGTGCCAACCACAAAGCCCCCATGCTGCCCGGCGAGGCGGAACAGGTAGTCCGTGCGAAGGCCCGCCTGCACGTTCTCGAAGGTGACGTCATGCACCGGCTCGCCGTTGGCGAAAGCGTGGCCGATATCTTCGAGCATCTTGTGCGCTGCTGGGCGGATGTCGATCTCACCCGCGGTGATCTCCATCGCCTCCATCAGCCGGTGAGCATTGGTCTTGGTGCCATCCGAAGTGCCGAAGCCGGGCATGGTATAGCCTCGGATCGCGGTGCGGGGCATCCCCAGCCGGTCACACGCCTTCGCCGCCACAATCAGTGCGTGGGTGCTGTCGAGCCCGCCGGAAATGCCGATCACGAGGCTCTTGGCGCCGGTGGATTCGATCCGCCGCATCAGCGCATCGACCTGAATGTTGAACGCCTCGTAACAATCCTCGTCGAGCTTCTCCGGCCGGTCGGGGACGAAGGGGAAGCGTGCGACGGGACGAACCAGCCCGATGTCACCCTCGGCATAGCCGTGTTCGAACACGATCCGGCGGTAGCTGTCCTCCGGCCGTCCGGCCCATTCCGCCGCATCGGCGAAGGTCTGATTGCGCAGGCGTTCAGCGGCGAGGCGTTCGGTGTCGATGTCGACGATGGTGAGTTCGCCGCTGCGGTCGAAGCGCTCGCTTTGCGCGAGCAGGCTACTCATCTCGTAGATGACGCCCTGCCCGTCCCACGCGAGATCAGTCGTGCTCTCGCCGTAACCGCTCGCTGAATAGACGTAAGCGGCGATGGCGCGCGAGGCCGAGGAACGGCAGTGCAGGTGGCGATCATCCGCACGGCCGATGGTGACAGGCGAGGCCGAAAGATTACACAGGATCAGCGCGCCAGCGAGCGCGGCGGTCATTCCCGGCGGGATCGGAGCCCAGAAGTCCTCGCAGATTTCCACGCCAAAGCGGAAGCCCGGCAGGTTCGCGGCGGCGAAGACCAGATCGGTGCCGAACGGCACTTCCTCGCCCGCCACCCCGATCCACAGATCGGTGCACCCGCGCCCGTGGGCGAAGTGGCGCTTCTCGTAGAACTCCCGGTAATTGGGCAGGAAGCTTTTGGGGACCACACCCAGAATCTGCCCATGCGCGATCACCACCGCGCAATTGTAGAGCTTGTCCGCACGGCGGAGCGGCGCACCTACGATCAGCACCGGGTGCAAGTCAGCCGACGCTGCGACCACCTCGGCCAAAGCCTGCTCGACCCGCTCGATCAGCGCGTGCTGGAGCAACAGATCGTCGATCGCATAGGACGACAGGGTCAGTTCGGGAAACACCACCAGATCGACGTTCGCGTCGTGCGCCTTGTGCGCTTCGGCCAGCACGCCTGCGGTGTTGTAGGCGACGTCGGCAGGGCGACTGCACGGCGTGGCGGTCGCCACCCGGACGAAGCCGTGTTCGTGCATGTCGAAAAAGGGGTGGGCTTCGCTCATCGCCTTGGCGTCTCCTGCTGGGGCGGCTGTAACGCGCACATGCCCCGCTGCCTAGAGTCCAGCCTTCAGCCTTGGTCGCCTGAGAGAAAATCGCTCGCCGCACCGCATTCCTCGAGGAAGGCAATCAGCCCGCGCTCGGTACGGGTCAGCCACCTGGTCTTGCGCGGAAGCTGCAATCCCTTGCGCCAATCCTCCTGCCCGTCGATCCGGGCGATGACCGCCGGATGGACATAGGAACTGCGCGCGATCGCTGGCGTATTGCCGAGCCGCTCGGCGACATGCTCAAGCATCTGGGACAACTTCACATGACCCTCTCCGGTTGCCAGCCGCTCAAAGGCAAGGCTGCTTGCGTGGAAGGTGCGGAAATGCTTGGCGCTGAAATCATCGCCCATCGTTTCACGCAGATAGGCGTTAACGTCAGCCGAGGTGACGGGGCGGACTTCACCGTCTTCGTCCTCGTAGCGGAACAAATGGTCGTCCTCGGTATCGTCGAGGTCTTCCATGTGTCGCACCGCCGCAGCAAGGCCTGCATCCTTCACCTCAAGCTCGTGCTCCTTACCGCCCTTGCCGACGAAGTGGAGTTCCAGCTTGCGCTTGCCCACCTCGGCATGATCGGCGCGCAAGGTGGTTGCGCCGTAGCTGTCGTTGGCCTTGGCGTAATGCTCGTTGCCGATGCGGATCGCCGACAGGTCGAGCAATCGCACCACAGCTGCCAGCGCCCGCTCTCGCGGGACGCCGCGCCCTCCAATGTCCTCAGCAACGCGCTGGCGCACCAGCGGGAGCAGCTTGCCGAAGCTGGTGCAGGCGTCATATTTCGCGCGCTCCTGTTGGGCGCGGAAATCGGGGTGGTAGCGATATTGCTTGCGCCCGGCATCGTCATAGCCGGTGGCGAGGATGTGCCCGTTCGGCGCTGGGCAGAACCACGCGTCTTTGTAGGCGGGCGGGAGAGCGATCGCATTGAGGCGCTTCTTTTCGCGTGCCTCGCGGATCAAGGCTCCCGCCGGATCATAGTAGGCCCAGCCCTTGCCCGCCCGGCGCCGAGTGATGCCGGGCAGATCATCGTCAACATAGACCAGCTTTTCCATATCCAAGGAAATGCGCCCGCCGCTGGCAATGTTCCGCCTTGCACAGCGCCTCTCCCCACGCCAGCTAGGCTTTCACGATAGCGCGCGCTTTTGCTGCGCCAAAAGGAGTGAGCCTTATGGCCGATGCCACCTATACCCCGCCCGCCGTCTGGAGCGCCGACACTGTCTCCGGCGGGCGCTTTGCCAACATCAATCGCCCGACCGCCGGCGCGCGCGAGGAGAAGGCGCTGCCAGTCGGCACCAATCCCTTCCAGCTCTATTCGCTCGCCACGCCCAACGGGGTGAAGGCGACGATCATGTTCGAGGAACTGATCGAAGCCGGGCACTCCGGCGCGGAATATGACGCCTGGACGATCAACATCGGCGATGGCGAGCAATTCACCAGCGGCTTTGTCGGTGTGAACCCCAATTCCAAGATTCCCGCCCTTCTCGACCAGAGCGATCCCGCCGCGCCGTTCCGCATCTTTGAAAGCGGTGCGATCCTTGTCCACCTCGCCGAGAAATTCGGGATGTTCCTCCCGACAGATCCCGCGGCCCGCGCCGAAGTGCTGAGCTGGGTGTTCTGGCAAGTGGCCAGCGGACCGTTCATGGGGGGCGGCTTTGGCCATTTCTACGCCTATGCGCCCGAGAAATATGAATATCCGATCAACCGCTATGCGATGGAAACCAAGCGGATCTTCGACGTCGCCGACAAACGTCTTGGCGAGAGCCGCTTCCTTGCGGGGGACGAATACACCCTCGCCGACATCGCAAACTATCCCTGGCTCGCGCCGTTTGTGGCCGGGCAGATCTACAACGACGCCAAGACCTTTCTCAGCATCGACGAATACAAGAACGTCGCGCGCTGGGTCGCTGAGATCGGCGCCCGTCCCGGCGTGCAGCGCGGGCGGATCGTGAACAAGGTGTGGGGCGATGAGGACACGCAATTGCGCGAACGCCACTCGCCCGCCGACTTCGTCGGCAAGCGGCTGGTGACCAGCGCCCCGCAATAGGACGCAGACGGGGGCGGAGGCGCAAAATTCTGCGCCTCCGCCCCCTTCCCATATGCATTTCAGCCGCTATAGAGCGCGGCTCTTGCTGGGGCGTAGCCAAGCGGTAAGGCACCGGTTTTTGGTACCGGCATGCGAAGGTTCGAATCCTTCCGCCCCAGCCAACAGAAGTTGCAGGTTGTCGCACTAGGTCGCCTGCCCTCCACCCTACCTTCGGAAATCCGAGCGAATCGTGCGGTCAAGAACGGCCAGCCGCGTGTGTGCCGCTGATCGAGCTTTCGCGTGCGTCAGTCTGGCAAACCCTCGCGTGCCGCGCCGGCTTGTGCCACATCCCCGACCATGTCGCAGCCTCGCGTCTTCCATCTGATTCTCGCCAACAACCTCGTCCAGAACCTCGTCAATTTCACGGTGTGGTTCGCGCTGGTGTTCTGGGCGTTTCTCGAGACCCGTTCGGTGTTCGTCACCGGGATGATCGGCGGCATCTATCTGGTGCTGGGCGCGCTGCTGGCCCCGTGGTTCGGCAGCCTGGTCGATCACCATGCCAAGCGGACGGTGATGCTGGCATCAAGCATCGCGTCCTTCGTGCTCTATGCCGTTGCCCTCGGCGTGGTGCTGATCGCGCCGCCCGCCGCTCTGTCGCAGGTGGATAGCGCACCCTTGTGGGTCTTCACCGGCATCGCGATGCTCGGCGTGATTGCGGGCAACCTCAGGATGATCGCGCTGCCGACGCTGGTGACGGCGTTGATCCCGCCGGAGGAACGCGACAAGGCCAATGGGCTGGTCGGCATGGTATCGGGCCTCGGCTTCCTGATCACCTCGGCGATCAGTGGCTTTCTGGTGGCGTGGAACGGGATGCGGGGAACGCTGGCACTGGCGTTGGTGGCGACGGCGATCGCCTTCGGCCATATGCTGACCATCCGGCTGGCAGAACCCCGCACCGACCGGGGCGAGGATGACGCGCCGCGCCGGGTCGATCTGTCGGGCACGCTCGCGGTGATCCGCGCGGTGCCGGGGCTTGGTGCGCTGATCCTGTTCGCGTGCTTCAACAACCTCTTGGGCGGCGTGTTCATGGCGCTGATGGACGCCTATGGCCTGTCGCTGATGAGCGTCGAGGCGTGGGGGCTGCTATGGGCGGGGGCTTCGTCCGCTTTCATCGTCAGCGGGTTGATCATCGCCAAGGCCGGACTTGGCCCCAATCCGCTACGCACGCTGATGCTGGTCAATCTGGCCGTATGGCTGGTGGCGGCGCTGTTCTCGGTCCAGTCCTCGATCCTGCTGCTCGGGATCGGCTGCGTGCTGTGGCTGGCGCTCAGTCCCTTTGCCGAGGCTGCCGAGCAGACCGCGCTGCAACAGGTCGTCCCGTTCGAGCGGCAGGGCCGGGTGTTCGGCTTTGCCCA
>DLGU01000074.1:53820-57902 GCA_002482865.1 Porphyrobacter sp. UBA7686 | reverse complement strand
GCTGCGGCGGTGGGGCATTGGTACGGCACCGGGCCGGAGCGCGGGATGGCGCTGGTCTTCACCCTGACAGGATTGGCGGGCATGGCGCTGACGATGGCGGCGATGGCCTCGGGATCGTACCGCGCGCTATCAGTGGCGGTGCGGGAGGCCTCGGGGCGCCCCGCCTAGAACAACCGTGCGCCGAGCGGCACCTCGGTGTCCGGCGCAAACAGCACCACGTTGCCCGCCGTATCGGGAAAGCCCAAAGTCAGCACCTCCGACATGAACTTGCCGATCTGGCGCGGCGGGAAATTGACCACCGCGGCGACCATCCGCCCCTCCAGCATCTCCGGCGTGTAAAGTCCGCACACTTGCGCCGAGGCGCGCTTGACCCCCACGCCGGGGCCAAAGTCGATCGTCAGCTTAAAGGCTGGTTTGCGCGCTTCGGGAAAGGGATCGACCCGGATGATCCGGCCGACGCGGATATCGACCTTGAGGAAGTCGTCAAAGGCGATGGACGCCTCAGCCGGGGCGGCGGGATCGTGGACCATATGCATCGCCGGAAAGTTAGCGCAGGGGCGCGCGGTCTGTCCAATGCCACAGGGGAATAGGTTGCATTTGACAATCAATCGCCGCTCTCGCAGTCTGTGCGCCTGAGAGAGGCTCTCGAAGGGGATCGAAGTCATGCAAGCGCAAATACTCGCGCCCGCCGCCGTGTTGGTGGTGTGGTCGCTCATCATGCTGTTCTGGATGGCGGGCGTGCGCCTGCCCGCACTGAAGAAGGCCGGGATCGATCTGGGCGCGCGGCCCGGCGGCCGGGGGCAAGATCTCGAAGGTGCGGTCGAGCCGCGCATCAACTGGCCCGCGCATAATTATTCGCACCTGATGGAGCAGCCGACTGTGTTCTATCCCACGGTCGTGATCCTCGCGATCATGGGCGCGGGTGCAATCGATGTGACGCTGGCGTGGGTCTATGTTGTGCTGCGGATCATCCATTCGATCTGGCAAGCGACCGTGAACAAGGTGCCGGTGCGCTTCCTGCTGTTCCTCGTCTCAAGCCTCGCGCTGCTAACACTGGCGATCCGCGCCGCGATGGCGACTTTGTTCGCCGACCCCTCGGCCCTGCCCATTTAAGGAGAGACAAGATGATCGGAATGGACATTCTCCAGCCCGTGGTGGTGCTGCTAGCGTGGACGATGGTGATGTGGGTGTGGATGTATGCCACCCGCATACCGGCAATGCTGAAAGCGGGCATCGACGCCAAGGGGATGGTCGGCTCGACGGGCGCAAGCCTGCGGGCGCAACTGCCCGATAAAGTGAGCTGGAAAGCGGACAATTACAATCACTTGCACGAAGCTCCTACGCTATTTTATGCAGTAGCGATTGTGCTCGCGATCATCGGTCAGGGCGACGGCCCCAACACCATAGTCGCCTGGGCCTATGTCGGGCTACGGATCGCACACTCGATTGTGCAGGCAACCGTCAACCGCGTCGCCGTGCGGTTCGCGCTGTTCGCGCTGTCAAGCATTGCGCTGATGGTTTTGATCTTCCACGCGATTATTCCCGTGTTCGACCTGCACCTGCACGGCTGAACGGAACAGCGGGGCGGCGGGTTACTCCGCCGCCACCGCCTCTTGCACCGCATGGGCGCGCGCGGCGAGGAAGCGCTCGCCATCCAATGCAGCCATGCAGCCCATGCCCGCCGCCGTCACTGCTTGGCGATAGACGTGGTCGGTCACATCGCCAGCCGCGAACACGCCGGGGATCACGGTCTTGGGGGTGCCGGGTTCGGTCAGCAGATAGCCGCTCTCATCCATCGGCAGTTTGCCCACAAATAGCGAGGTCGCCGGCGCGTGGCCGATGGCGACGAAGGCCCCGTCGACTTCGAGCGTCGAGGCTTCGCCCGTTACCGTGTCGGTCAGCGCGAGGTGGTGGAGCATCCCGTTCTCCCCCGCTTCGAAGCTGTCGACGCCCTTGTTCCAGAGCACGGTGATCTTGGGATTGGCGAACAGCCGTTCCTGAAGGATCTTCTCGGCGCGCAAAGAATCACGCCGGTGGATCAGGGTCACGTTGTCGGAGTGGTTGGTGAGGTAGAGCGCCTCTTCCACTGCGGTATTCCCGCCGCCGATCACAGCCACGCGCTTGCCCCGGTAGAAGAACCCGTCACAGGTCGCGCAGGCTGAGACGCCCTTGCCGCCCAGTTCCATCTCGCCCGGAGCGCCCAGCCACTTGGCCTGCGCGCCGGTGCAGATGACGAGGCAATCGGCGATGTATTCGTCGCCGCTGTCACCGATCGCGCGGAAGGGCGAGCCGTGGTCGAGATCGACCGAGACAATGGTGTCCCAGATCATGCGCGTGCCGACATGCTCAGCCTGGGCGCGCATTTCTTCCATCAGCCACGGGCCCTGCACCACATCGCGGAAGCCGGGGTAATTCTCGACGTCGGTGGTGATCGTCAGCTGGCCGCCGGGCTGGAGGCCCTGCACGACAATCGGCTCCAGCATTGCGCGCGCCGCGTAGATCGCGGCCGAATAGCCTGCCGGGCCGGAGCCGATGATAAGCATCTTGGTGGTGTGGGTCGCCATGACGGGTGCCTCTGGTGGATTTCAGGGGAGCGATATGGGGATTTCGGACGCGATTGTCACGCCACCAGCTTGGCGCGAAGGCGCTGTTTTCTTGCCTCGTCCACACCTAATCTTGTCGCCAGATAGGCATCAAGCGATCCGTGATCGCGTGTCACCTCTGCGATGTAAGTGTCTATATATTGTGGTAAAACACCCATAAGATTGTGCAACGCCTCAGGCTCGATCGCGCCATAATGCGCTTCCATCCGAGGGAGCGACTGGCGTTCGAGGATCTCGCGGGTCGGCGCATCATTGGTGAGCAGAAATTCGCTCACGATATCATCGTGATGCGCGCCGAGGACATGGAGCAGCAGGCTTGCCGCAATGCCGGTGCGGTCTTTCCCGGCGAAGCAATGCACAAGGCTGCCGCCGTCATTCTCATCCAAGGCATTGAAATAGCGTGTGAACATCGCGATCATCGCCGGATTGACCGGCATCCGCGTATAGACCGCCAGCATCCGCTCGCGCGCCTTTTGTGGGGTCATCACCACCTGCCCGCCCCCGCCTTCATGCGGCGGCGAGTTGCTGGTTTCTCCATCATATGCAATCACTTGTGCCGCAAAGCTCGGATGGCGTCTGCACGGGAAGCTGTCCCGCTCGCTCACCCCGCGCAGGTCGATCACGGTGCGGATGTCGAGCGCGTGGAGCAGCGCCAGGTCATCGTCGCTCGCTTCCATGTGCTGGCCCGAGCGGAACAGCACGCCGCTGCGCACCCGCCCACCGCCGGGTATGGCATAGCCGCCATAATCCCGAAGATTATGAATGCCTTGCGTGACAAAGAAGGGGCCGATGCGGGCGCTGTTGGGCGCTGCTTGCAGAGAATCGCTGGTCATTACGGGCGACAGTGGCAGTGCGACACAACCGGGGCAATACCGCGACATAACCCGCCGACAACGGGGCAACCACCGGGGTGCAGCCTACCGATAGCGCACACTAGGAAGCATCGCGAGGCGGCCAGCCAATCCCAGCCGAACCGCCTTGCAGTGAATCCGGCCATTCCCAACAACCCAACGACACAGCCCCCAAGGCCGGGAGACTGTGGCTCGTTCGACTGATCAATGTCGCCGCGTGCCTTAAGCCGCAGCCGCCTGCCTCTGCCCCGCCAGCAACCCGCGTCCGATCACTTGCGCCTGAATCTCAGCTGCACCTTCGAAGATGTTGAGAATCCTCGCATCGCACAGCACCCGGCTGATCGGATATTCGAGCGCATAGCCATTGCCGCCGTGGATTTGCACGGCATTATCCGCCGCGCTCCACGCCGTCCGCGCGCCGAGCAGCTTCGCCATCCCGGCCTCGATATCGCAGCGTGCGCCCGAATCCTTGGCGCGCGCGGCGGCATAGGTCAGTTCGCGCGCCATCACGATTTCCACCACCATCAGCGCCAGCTTGTCGGCGACGCGCGGGAATTGCGTGAGCGCCTGTCCGAACTGCTTTCTCCCCAGCGCATAATCCAGTGCCAGATCGAACGCGTTCCACGCG
>DLGU01000074.1:42580-53650 GCA_002482865.1 Porphyrobacter sp. UBA7686 | reverse complement strand
TTCATGCCCCGGTAGCCGAGCACTTCGATCTCGCTCCCCTCGATCCCCGCATCGGGGAAGGGCGCGGGGTCAGTGCCGCGCGTTTTCTCGGCCAGCAGCATCGACAGACCGGCATAGCCCGGCACGGCGGGATCGGTGCGCACCAGCATGGTCATCAGATCGGCGCGGGCGGCGTGGGTGATCCATGTCTTCGCGCCGGTGACCTGCCAGCTACCATCGCTCTGGCGTTCACCGCGTGTCCGCACCGCAGCGAGGTCGCTCCCGGTATCGGGCTCGGTGAACACCGCAGTCGGCAGGCAGGAGCCATCGGCAATCCGGGGGAGGTATTTCGCCTTCTGCGCGGGCGTCCCGTTCTCGGTGATCAACTCGCCCGCAATCTCCGAACGGGTGCCAAGGCTCCCGGCGCAAATCCACCCGCGCGACAATTCTTCCGAGACCACTGCCATCGCCAGCTTGCCCAGCCCCAACCCGCCGTGCGCCTCAGGAATACACACCCCGAACACGCCGAGCGCTGCCATCTCGGCAATCACGGCATCGGGGATCAACGCGTCGGCCAAGTGCCATTGGTGGGCATGGGGCGTAATCGCGTCAGCGGTGAAGGCGCGCAGCTGGTCTCGCACCTGATCGAGCGCGTCGTCGCCCAACGCTTCATCAGGCCGAACCCCGTCAGCCAGCAACGCGGCCAAGGCCGCGCGGGTTTGGGCGCAGTTGCCCTCAGCCAGTAATCGCGCGGTGGCCGGATGCGCGGCGAAGGCGCGGGCCTCAGCCTCGGTGCCGAAAGCGGACGGGCGCACCACCTCATTCGCGCTCATCGGCAAGCCGGACGCGATCTGGGCGAGATATTCGCCAAAGCCGATCCGCACCACGAGTTCCTCGGCCGCACCGAACCGTCCGGCAGCCTCGGCGCGCACGGCCCAGTCCAGCGTGGCTTCCAGCGCCGCGAAGCTCGCCGCGATCCAGGCAAAGCCATGCACCTGGTGCTGCTCGCGCGCCAGCAGCGCAGGATCGACCGGCCCGCCGGGTGCAACCACACCCGCGACCGTCTCCCGCACGCTTTCCGAATATTCGCGCGCCGCTATCAGGGAAGCGCGCGCCACTGCCATCCATTCGCTCATGCCAGCCGTGCTAGCAGAGCAGGCGTCCGCAAGCGAACCCGCAAAATCGCGCCAGAATCTTACCTATGTTGCTGATGGGTGACAGTTTGCCCCGCGAATGCGGCTGCTGCCCGGATATACGTAGAATGACCACTTACCACCGAAACCCCCAACCGTAATACCGGACATGACGACGCCGGGGGCGCTGGCGCGCGTCGCAACGCAATTGGGGCAGGCAGGCAAAGGGCGACAACGCCCGGCCACCGACCTCGCGCAGGAAGGACCGTACAGGGCACGCTCGACGGGGGATCAACCCTCGCACCGGGACGGCGCTTCTGACGACGACGGCACGGCACTGCAATGCCACGTAGCATCGCAGGCCTTGTCCCGGTCACACCTACGCGAGGACACATCATGCGTATTACGAAGCTCTCTCTCCGTTCGTCGTCGCTTCCCGCCATCGCTGCGGCCCTGCTGGTCGCCGGTCTGGCGCCCGCGCAAGCCAGCGCGCAGGACAGCCTGGCAGAGGAAGACCCTGCCGCCGAACCCGCGGAACAGATCGTCGTCACCGGCTCGCGCATTTCTGTGAGCGCGGCGACCGAATCCACCAGCCCGATCACGGTGATCGACGCTGAGAGCATCGCGCTGAGCGGGCAGGCCGATCTCGCCACCCAGCTGCGCAATATTCCCGCGCTGCAAGGCTCGCTGCCGGGCACCGACTCCGTCAACCAAGTGGCTGCCGGCGACAGTTCGGACCTTGGCCTCAGCCTGTTGAACCTGCGTCAGCTCGGTTCGGTTCGCACGCTGGTGCTTGAAGACGGACGCCGCCATGTGCCGGGCACCGGCGGTTCGGCTGCCGTTGATATCGGCGCGATCCCGCAGGGGCGGATCAAGAGCGTTGAAGTGCTGACCGGCGGTGCGTCCTCGGTATACGGCGCCGACGCGGTCAGCGGCGTCGTCAACTTCACTCTGCGGTCAGGCCGTGATTTCGACGGACTGGAGTTCAACGTTCAGGGCGGCATTTCCGATCAGGGCGATGCCGAGAACTACAGCGTCAGCCTTGCCGGCGGCGGTGAGTTCATGGATGGGCGCGGCAGCGCGGTGTTCTCGGTCGATTACAGCAAGCAGAAGTCGCTGAAGGCCACCGACCGCGACTTTGCCGGGACCGGATTGTTCGGGCTCGGATTTGCCAATGATGCGATCTTTGATCTGCTCGGCCTGACCGACGCCGATTTCGGCCTGCCTGCGGGCGAGCGTCCCAGCCAAGCCTTCTACCCGAACGTGACCCTGCCGGTATCGAGCCGGTTCGGGATCATCGCCCTCGACAATGGTTTCGCGAGCGCCTTCGACGCGGTCAACCTGATCAATCCGAATGGTTCGGTGCCGTTCCTTCCCGGCACCAACATCCCGGTCGCGCAGGTGTTCGACGGAACGGCCTTGCGCGCCTTCGGGTCTGGCACCTTTGTCGACGCCTTCAGCGCTTCGGGCGGTGACGGGATCGGCGCGAACGTCAACGAGTTGATCCTGCCCGAACTGGAACAGCTGGTCTTCTCCGCCGGGGCGGATTTCGAGATCACTCCGGGGATCGAGGCCTTCTTCGAGGGCAAGTACGCTTTCACCAATGGCGTTGATGCCACCGGCACGCCGTTCAATGATGACATTCCGATCCGGCTCGACAACCCCTTCATCCCGGCCGGGCTGCGCGCCCAGGTTACCCAGCTCCAGGGCCTTGGCCAGAGCCCGGTGATCGCGGTTTCGCGCGACATTCAGGACATCGACGTGCTGCCGCAGGAAGAGACCGAGCGTTCGACGCTGCGGTTCGTAGCGGGCCTGCGCGGCGAGTTCGAGAAGCTCGGCTGGAAGTGGGAACTGTCCTATAACTATGGCCGTACCGAGGTGGAATCGGTGTTCAGCAACACCCGCTTGGACGACCGCTATTTCTACGCGATCGACGCGATTGCGCTGAACGCCGACAACCTCGCCGGCTTCCGAGCCAACAACCGCACTGTCACGGCCATCCGCGGCGGTCAGAACGTGCAGATCAATCCCGGGACGGCGCAGGCAGGTGACATCATCTGCCGCAGCGAGCTTGACGGGACCGCGCCGGGCGTATCGCCCTTCCCGCGTCCGCCGCGCAACCCCGATGGCACGGGCCGGGCGATCAGCTTCACCCCGCGCACCGGGGTCTGTGCACCGATCAACATCTTCGGACCCGATTCGATCAACGGCGCCGGGGCTGACTTCTCCTTTGTCGATATCACCAATTCGACCATTTTGACCCAGCAGCAGATCCTTGGCTCGCTGGCAGGCGACACGGCGGAGTTCTTTGAGCTGCCGGGCGGTGCCATCGGCTTTGCCGCGGGCTTCGAATACCGCAAGGACACCTCGCTGTTCACGCCCTCGCCGCTCCAGAACTCTCCGGGGATCACCAGCGGCGTCGTCTCAAGCGGCTCGCCGGTCAATCCCTCACCCGATCCGCGCTTCCAGGACCCTTCGATCGAAGTCTACGAAGGCTTCGGCGAAGTGCGCGTGCCGCTGCTGGCCGACATGACCTTCGTCGACCTGCTCGAATTCAACGGCGCGATCCGCTTCTCCGATTACAACACCATCGGCAAGACCACCGCATGGACGGTCGGCGGACGGTACAAGCCGCATGAAACGCTGGCCTTCCGCGGAACATACTCTGTCGCGGTGCGTGCGCCCAACCTGGCCGAACTGTTCGGCCCGGTCCGCTCGGCCACAATTGGCCTGCTGGCCGATCCCTGCGCCGCGGCGAACGTCAACTCGGGCAGCTCGTTTCGTCCGGCCAATTGCCTCGAATTCGTGCCGGCCGGGTTCAACCCCGCCAACTTCGCCTCGGCGTTCCGTCCGGGTACGACGGGGGGCAATCCCAATCTGCAAGAGGAAGAGGCCGAAACCTTCACCGCCGGTTTGGTGTGGCAGCCGACCGGGATGCTCAGCGGGCTGAGTGTGATCGCCGATTACTACGACATCAAGATCACTGGCGCAGTGGGCTCGCTCACCGGCTTGCAGATTGCAGCGGCCTGCGTCGACTTGCCGAGCACGGACAACCAGTTCTGCGACGCGATTACCCGTAACCCCACAACTGGGGTGATCGACAACTTCACCGCTGGTAACGTGAACCTCGGCTCGCTCGCGGTGCGCGGGATCGACTTTGCCGCCAACTACAAGTTCGATGTGCCGTTCGGGGCTGATTACGGCACCATCGACCTGTCGCTCACTGGCACGCACTTCCTTGAAGACACGCAGATCTTCAGCGCGACCCCGGGAACGCCCGATCCTGACCCGCTCGTGGCGGAACAGGACAAAATCTCGCAGGCAATCGACAATGACAATCTGGGCGAGTTCGGCAATCCGGAATGGATCGCCAATGTCGGCATCACCTGGAAGATGGACGCGTTCACGCTCGGCTGGACCGGGCGGTTCGAAAGCAGCCAGCTTTCGCCCGGCATTACCAACATCCAGGTCGTCGATGTCGCGATTGAAGGTGGCAAGGTGGTCGTCAAGGACGACAACACCCTCGTGCCGCTGTCCCAGCGCGACACCGGGGATTCGCTGGTGAGCGACTTCTTCGCCAGCTACGACTTCTCCGAGAAGTTCAGCCTCTATGGCGGGATCAACAACGCCTTCGACCGTGAACCTTACCTCGGCAGTCTGGTGCGGCCGATCGGGGTGCGCGGGCGGTTCTTCTACCTCGGGGTGCGCGGATCGTTCTGACGCGCGGGCTGAGTGGCACAGAGGCGGGCGGGACAGTTCACGCTGTCCCGCCCGTTTTCGTTTCACTCATAGGTGCCCAGCAATCCGCGCGCGACCACCCAGTTGTGGATCTCGCTCGGGCCGTCATAGATGCGCATGGTGCGCAGCTTGTTGCTCATCAGGTAGAGCGGCAATTCGCGGGTCATGCCCATCCCGCCGAACAACTGCATCGCGTGATCGACGATCTCGTAAGCGCTTTCGATGCAGAAGCTCTTGATCATCGAGATTTCGCTGCGGGTATCGCGGCCCTCGTCGATCTTCCACGCGCAGTCATAGGTCATCAGCCGCATCGCGTGGATCTTGGTAGCGGCGTCGGCGATCCAGTTCTGCACCGTCTGGCGCGACGAGAGGGGCTTGCCGAACGTCGTGCGCTGGGGCGCATAGTCGATCATCATGTCCAGCGCGCGCTGCGCCATGCCGATTGACCAGGACGCCATCTCGATCCGCCGCGTGCCCAGCCGCACCTGCATCGGCGCAAAGCCCTGTCCCCGCTGGCCGAGCAGCTTCCACCCCGGCACCCGGCAATCGTCGAGCGCAATTTCATAGGTTGAAGTGCCGTCGATCATCGGGATCTTGCGCAGCACGTTGAAGCCGGGGGTGCCCTTGTCGACGAG
This sequence comes from Porphyrobacter sp. UBA7686, assembly GCA_002482865.1. Lineage (GTDB taxonomy): Bacteria > Pseudomonadota > Alphaproteobacteria > Sphingomonadales > Sphingomonadaceae > Erythrobacter. The sequence continues at coordinate 48,165 of DLGU01000074.1, read as the reverse complement.
GAAGGCCGACATGCCGTTGCGGCCATTGGGGTTCTTGTCGGTCACCGCCATCAGGATGGTGAAGTGCGCCTCAGCCCCTTTGGTGATCCAGATCTTGCGGCCGTTGATGATCCAGTCGTCCCCATCCTGCACGGCAGTGGTGATCATCCGCTGCGGATCGGCCCCGGCGCCGGGCTCTGAAATGCCGATCGCGCTGATCGTTTCGCCGCGCACATAGGGCTCGAGATAGGCTGCGCGCTGGCGCTCGTCAGCGGCGACCATCAGCATCCTGAGGTTGGGCGAATCGGGCGGGAGATAATAGGGGACGACGGTCTTGCCGAGCTCCTCGCTCACGCCGACCATCGCCACCATCGGCAGGTTCATGCCGCCCACTTCCTCCGGCGCGTCGAGGCCCCACAGGCCCAGCTCGCGGCTGACGGCGTCGACCTTCGCGGTCTCCTCGGCGTTGAGATAGGTGCCCTCGCCCTTGTTTTCGCGGGCGATAACCGTCTGCTCGAACGGCATCAGCTGATCGCGCACGAACTTGCCGACCAGATCTTTCAGCATGGCGTGTTCGTGACTGAGCTCGAAATTCATTGCCTCTGTCCCTGAATATGCGGGTGTCTGATGCCCCCCTGACACCACACAATACGCACCCTGTCATCCGCAGGATTGAGAGGGGACGGCGATTTTTTCGGCCCGGCTGCGGCATTGCGCCGGGCGTCGCAGCGTCAGCATGGATGGACAGCGGCAGGCGCAAGCACGCTTGACGCACTATACAAAATCACATAACTGCATAGGTGCAAGTCTGCAACAATTTGCAGGCTTTGGAGGTTACCATGCCCAGTCGGCTGATCGTGTCGCGCGAACTTGCAGACCTGCTGAAATTGCTCGCCCATGCTGATCGTCTGCGCCTGATCGAAGAGCTCCGTGTGGGCGAAAAGGACGTCACCAGCCTTGCTATAGCCCTTCAGCTGCCGGCCACGCGCGTCTCCCAGCACCTTGCGCTCCTGCGTGCACACCGCCTGGTCGAAGAGCGGCGCGACGGCCGCTCGCACTTCTACCGCCTGGCTCACGCTCATCTGGCCGACTGGATTCTCGACGCGCTTCCCTTCGTCGACATTCGCAAGCGGCTGGAAGAGGCCGACCATATCGACACCGCCCTCGCCCTGTGGGGCGTGCCAGACCCCAATTCGACTCACTGAAAAGGATACCCCCGATGCCCCATTTCGCCCAAGGCGTGGTCAAGTTCCAGCGCGAGGTGTTCCCGGAAAAGGCCGAGCTGTTCGAAAAGCTCAGCACCGGTCAGAGCCCGGAAGCGCTGTTTATCACCTGCTCGGACAGCCGCATCGAAACCGCGATGCTGACCCAGACCGATCCGGGTGAACTGTTCATCTGCCGCAACGCGGGCAACATCGTTCCGCCACACACCAACCAGACCGGCGGCATGACCGCCTCAATCGAATTCGCCATCGGCGCGCTCAAGATCCCGCACATCGTGATCTGCGGCCATACCGAATGCGGGGCGATGAAGGGGGCGATGAACCGCGCCGGTCTCACCACCCTCCCCCACGTACGCGAATGGCTCGGCTATTCGCAGGGCGCGGTCGACATTACCGAAGCACTGGGCGCGGGCCTCGATGGCGAAGGCAAGATGCGGATGCTGCTCGAACAGAACGTCATCCTGCAATTGCAGCATTTGAAGACGCACCCCGTGGTCGCCGTGGCGCTCGCGCAGAAGGCTGTGCAGCTGCACGGCTGGGTCTATGACATCAAGACCGGCGAAGTCTCCGCCTATGACGATGCCACCGGGACCTGGATTTCGGTTGAGGAGCGCTATGCCGCCGACATCGCCGAAACCGTGATCGGCAAGCACGCCTGCTGATCCGGCACCCTTCCCATTCCTTCCCTTGTTCCCCTCTCCACCTCTCACTCCGGACGCCCCCCGCCATGCAAGCCTCTGCCGCTGACCGTTTGACCTCTGCCGTGGTGGGGCGCGATTTTCTCGCCTCGATCGTGGTGTTTCTGGTGGCCCTGCCGCTGTGCATGGGGGTCGCAATTGCATCGGGTGCGCCGCCCGCGCTCGGCCTGATCACCGGGATCGTCGGCGGATTGGTGGTCGGCAGCATTGCCGGATCGCCCTTGCAGGTGAGCGGGCCGGCTGCCGGGATGGCGGTGCTGGTCTACCAGCTGGTGCAGGAACATGGCCTCATCATGCTCGGCGTGGTCGGGCTGATTGCCGGCGCGCTGCAATTGCTCGCCGGGGTATTCAAGCTCGGCCAATGGTTCCGGGCGATTTCGCCTTCGGTGATCCACGGGATGCTGGCCGGGATCGGTGTGCTGATCTTCGCTTCGCAGTTGCACGTCATGCTCGACGATGCGCCGCGTGCGAACGGGCTGCTGAACATCGCTGCCATCCCAGAGGCGTTCATGAAGGTCTTCCCAGTGAATGGTTCGGTGCATCACCTTGCCGCAATGGCCGGGATCGTGACCATTGCCAGCATCGTGCTGTGGAACCAGTTCAAGCCCAAGAAGCTGGCGCTGCTGCCCGGCCCCTTGCTCGGCGTCATCATCGGCACGATTTTCGCGGTCATCTTCGCCCTGCCGATCACGCTGGTCGAACTGCCCGCCACGCTGGCAAGCGGCCTGAACATCCCTACCAGCGAGGCGCTGGCCGGATTCACCAACCCTGACATCCTGACGCTCGGTCTGGTCTTCGCCTTCGTCGCCAGCGCTGAGACGCTGCTGTGCGCCACGGCAGTCGACAAGATGCACATCGGCACCCGCACCGATTACGACAAGGAACTGCGCGCACAGGGCATCGGCAACATGATCTGCGGCGGGCTTGGCGCGCTGCCGATGACTGGCGTGATCGTCCGCTCTGCCGCCAATGTCGAAGCCGGCGCGACCACGCGGATTTCGGCGATCCTCCACGGCGGCTGGCTGCTGCTGGCGGTGGTTGCCTTCCCCTTCGTGCTCAACGAAATCCCGACTTCGGTGCTGGCCGCGATCCTTGTCTACACCGGCTACAAGCTCGTTAACGTGGCCCAGATCCGCAAGATCGCCGAATTCGGGCGCCAGGAGTTGGTGATCTACTTCGCCACGCTGATCGGGGTGGTCGCGATCGACCTGCTGACTGGCGTGATCCTCGGCTTTGGGCTGGCGACGCTGAAGCTGGTCTACACCTTCTCGCACCTCGACATCCGGCGTGAGCTTGATGCCGAGACCAACCGCGTCGATTTGTGGATGACGGGGTCGGCGACGTTCTTCTCGATCCCGCAGCTGGGCCAGGCGCTCGAAAGCTCACCCTTCGGGTCAGAGGTGCACATCCACGTCGAAAAGCTCGACTATATCGACCACGCTTGCCTTGAGATGCTGTCGTCGTGGGAGAAGTTGCACCAGAGCACCGGCGGATCGCTGGTGGTCGAATGGAGCGAACTGGTCGAGCGTTATGGCCGCCGCTCGGAAGAGAAGACCGAAATCCCCGGCCTGATGATCCGCCCCGCCGCCTGATCGGCGGCCGGGAGCGGTAACGGGCATCAGATCACGGTTTCGGCCGCTTCAGCCCGCCACAGCATCTTCGCCTGTTCGATATCGACGGCGCTCGCCCGGCTGAGACGGTGGGCGACAAAATCGATCCCCTCGATCAACCATAGCGCCAGTTCGGGCTGGGCGAGGCGGTAAACGCGCTTCTGCCCATGGGTTTCGGTCTCCACGAGCGCGATCGCGCGCAGCACGCCCAGATGCTGCGAAACGCGGGTCGGCGAGATTTCCAGCAGATCCCCCAACTCGTTCACCGTCTGGTCGCCCGCTTGCAGTTTGAGCAACAGCCGGATGCGATCAGGATGCGAGATCTGCCGCAGGACATGCGCCAATTCGTTTGCAACAATCTTGCGGCTCGGCATGTCGGAAACCTTTCACAAGTTAGGAAATTGCGACGTTTGAAGCGACAACGCGCAATGTCGGTAAATGGCCCCCGGAATTTGCAGTTTCTGCATTTTTCAATGCGCGCCACGGCATTTGCGGGCGCTTGCTGGCCGCCCTGTCGCGGCAAATCATGGTGAGAAACGCGTCGTCGGCGACCGCTGTGACATAGGGCGCATCCGTGCCGTAGCCCGTGCTGGTCACCCCGCTATCGCGCAGCCGCGCCCAGGCGTCATGCAGCCGCCATGCGGCACGGCCCATGCCAGCCTCGTGCAAGGTCAGGGCCAGGGCATGGATCAGCGCCGGGGCATCGAGCGGCAGGCGGCTCACCCCTTCGCCCGGCGTTTCGGACGTGACCAATTGCAAGCCTCGCCCGAACCACAGCATCGGCCAAGCGCGGCGCACGTCGCTGGTCTCGGCGAGCAGCGTGAACACGGTGCTACGCAGATCGGGCATCGCGATAATCGCATCCCACAGCATCGCGCCGGACATCAACGGCACCAGCGCGTCTTCGATGGTGAGGATATCTAGTTCCAACCCGTCGCGCGTCAGGCCCTTACCTGCCGCCATCACTTGCCGGGCGAGCGCATTGCGCTGGCGAGCATGGCAGATGATCGCGATCCGCTCGCGCCCCTCGGCCCGCCCGGCCCGGATCATTGTCCGCAGCACGGCCGCGCGCGGCGCAGAGACGTCGCCCGCCGCTTCAGCGACGCAGACAGAAGGGTGCGGGGACATCAGCACGATATCCGTGCCGCCGCGCGCAGCGGGCGCACCGCGCGCATGATCGATCAGGTAGCTGGCGACATACTGCGCCTGCGGCAATCCGGGCAGGCCGCCGTGCTGGAGAGCCGATGGGCTCCAGCCGATCCACGGTGCGAACACCGGTGCATGCGCTGTCAACTGTCCCGCACTCGTCGCCCAATCGGCCATCCGCGCCAAGCGCCCTGACGGGCGGGCGGGCGCGAGGAATTCGGTCTCGACCCCCAGCCATGTAAGCAGTTGCGCCAAGCCTTCGCGCCAAGCCTCGGGCGCGGGATCGGCAGGCTCGGCGAGCTGGAACCGCGATGTCACCAATGCCAGCGCCGGCCCGCCAAACGTGCGCGCGGAGCCGGATGCGGCGGGCTCAAAGCTGTCGGCGATCGGGCTGCTCTGGTCCATTGTGCGGATCCTTTGCCGGTGCGGAAGGGAGAGTGGGTGTCTGTTAGCCGCCGTCCGCCAATCGGAAAAATTCAATCTTTCTTCGCAAACGTTCTAAAATATGAATGATTGAAGACAGGCGCCGTCGCATTGCGCGGGCCGCTTGAAACCTTGGCCCTGCGCGGGCATCACAGGCGCGGGAGAAGAGGGGACTTACGATCATGATCATTGCTGGATTGCGGGCAGGTGCGGCTCTCGCGCTGCTGGTGGCGCTGCCGTGCGCGCCGATGCTGGCCGCGCAGGAGACGCCGCCGCCCACCGCGAGTGAGGCGACCCGCGCCGCGCAGGCCAAGGTGGCGGCCAATCTGCCCACCGAAGGCACGCGCGACGGCGCATTTTCCACGCGCGGCTTCCTCGCAACCCGCGCCGATCCGGTGATCCTCAATGCGGCGGGCAAGCCGGTCTGGAACCTTGACGGCTACGCTTTTGTCACCGGCCCCGCCCCGGATACGGTCAACCCCAGCCTGTGGCGGCACATGACCCAT
>DLGU01000074.1:32928-42568 GCA_002482865.1 Porphyrobacter sp. UBA7686 | reverse complement strand
TGAAGCACCACGGGCTCTATCAGGTGGCGGCGGGCGTGTGGCAGGTGCGCGGCTTCGATGTCTCGAACATGACGATCATCCGCGGGACGACGGGCTGGATCGTGATCGACCCGCTGACCAGTGTCGAAGCGGCGCAGGCGGCGATGGAACTGGTCAATGCGACGCTGGGCCAGCGGCCGGTCAGCGCCATGATCTATTCGCACAGCCACGGCGACCACTTCGGCGGCGCGCGCGGCGTGGTCGATCCGGCGGACGTGACGGCGGGCCGCGTCCCCGTGATCGCGCCCGAAGGCTTCATGGAGGAAGCCACGTCCGAAAATGTCATGGCCGGTCCCGCAATGATGCGCCGCGCCGCCTTCCAGTTCGGCACCGGCCTCGTTCCGGGCGCGACCGGCCAGATGGGCAGCGGCATCGGCATGGGGATTTCGGCAGGCACGCTCTCGCTGATCCCGCCGACCGAAACCGTCGCTGCCACCGGCGATAAGCGGGTGGTGGACGGCGTCGCGCTCGAATTCCAGATCGTTTCGGGCACCGAGGCTCCGGCTGAATTCAACGTCTTCATCGCGCCCGAAAAGACCTTCCTCGCCGCCGAGATCGCGACCTGCTCCTTCCACAACATCCTCACCCCGCGCGGCGCGAAGGTGCGCGATGCGCGCGCCTGGGCGCACTATCTCGACGAGGCAGCAACCCGCTATGCCCCGCAGAGCGATGCCGTGATTTCGAGCCACTGCTGGCCGATCTTCGGGCGCGAGGAGGGAACCGCATGGCTTTCCGCCCAGCGCGACAATTACCGCTGGCTCCACGATCAGACCGTGCGCCGGATGAACCGCGGCGAGACGATGCATGAAATCGCCGAAGGGCTCGAGAACGCGGCCCCGCCGGGGCTGGCAGCGGAATGGTCGACCCATGGCTACTACGGCACGGTCAGCCACAATGCCAAGGCGATCTACCAGTTCTATCTCGGTTGGTATGATGCGGTGCCAGCCAACCTTCACGCCCACCCGCCAGTCGAACGCGCCAAGCGGCTGATCGACGCGCTCGGCGGTGCGGAGCGCACGCTGGCGTTGGCACAGAACGCGATGGCGGGCGGCGATTATCGCTGGGCGTCCGACCTGCTCCAGAACCTCGTCTTTGCCGCGCCCGACAACGCGGCGGCCAAGGCGATGCTGGCGAACAGCTACCAACAGCAGGGCTTTCAGGCAGAGAGCGCAATCTGGCGCAACCAGTTCCTCTCAGCCGCATCCGATCTCACGCGCGGACGCCCGCAGGCGAGCGTGGCGCAGAGCAACGACATGATCGCCGCGATCTCGACGCAGGAATTGCTCGATTCCGCCGCGACCCTGTTTGCGCCCGAGCGTCCGGGACGACGCGGCTTCACGGTTGCGATTGACCTCTCCGATCGCAAGGAGACCGCGATGCTGGATGTCGGCGAGCAGGCGATCATCGGCCGCGTGGGCGCGCTGCCCGCCAAGGCCGACGTCACCTTCCGCGGCCCGCGCCGCGCGCTGCTGGCGCTGTTGTTCGTGCGGATGCCGGTCAGCGCCGTCGCGGGAATGGACGGCGTGACGATTGAGGGCGATCAGGCGGCGTTGCAGGCGTTGATCGATGCGCTCGATCCGATGCCGCAGGGTTTCGACATCGTCACGCCGTAAAATTCCGGCAACCCCGCGCGAAGGGTCGGGCGCATTCAGGCGTTGATCAGGGGCAGCATGGCGAGTGGCCGTGCAGCCCCATTTCGCAGAGCGAGGAAGCCATGCCATGCGTCTGACCGCCACCAGCAAGCCCTGCCGATGAGCCCGGCTAGCATTGCGCTCAACCGCTTCGGCTATGGCTTCAGCGCGAAGGACGCTGCGGTGGGCGATCCGCGCGCTTTCCTGCTGCGCCAGTTCGATGCCTTCGATCCTGCTCCTGCCGCCATTGCCGCCCGATTGGACACCCGCGCGAAGACCGGCGAAATGCTCGAACTGCTGCGGCGGCTGCGGCAGGATACCCGCGCGATGACCGCGATGGAGCAGGCCGGCACGCCCACCACGGCCGAGGGGATGACGCGGCAGGAGGCCCGCGCCGCCGCGCTTGACGGTCTACCGCCCGAATATCGCGAACAGCTGGTCGAGGCGCGCCGCGTGCTCGCCGATGACATTGCGGTGCGCGTGAACACCGCGCTCACCAGCCCTGCCCCGATGATCGAGCGGCTGGTGCATTTCTGGGCGAACCATTTCAGCGTCTCGGTCGGCAAGCCCGGCACCCAGTTCGAAGCTGGCCCACACGAATTCACCGCGATCCGCCCGCACGTGCTGGGGCGGTTCAGCGATATGCTCCAGGCGGCCGTGCTGCACCCGGCGATGCTGATCTATCTCGATCAGTTCCAGTCGATTGGCCCCAATGCGCCCTTCGCGCAGCGGCGTGCGCGGCGCGGCGGCGATCAGCAGCGCCCGCGCGGGCTGAACGAGAATCTCGCCCGTGAAGTGCTGGAGCTGCACACGCTGGGCGTCGACGGCGGCTACAGCCAGAGCGACGTGACCGAGCTGGCCCGTGCGCTCACGGGCTGGACAGTGCCGGGGATCGGCCGGGTGGGCCGCTTTGCCGAGGACCAGCCAAGCGGCGCGGCGTTTGTCGCGCTGGTGCATGAACCGGGCGCACGGCAAGTCTTGGGGCGCTCCTACCCGGCGGGCGAGGCGAAGCAAGCGCTGGCGGTCCTCGACGATCTTGCCGCGCATCCGGCCACAGCGCGGCACATCGCGACCAAGTTTGCGCGCCACTTCGCTGGCGACACGCCGCCGCCCGCGCTGGTGGCGCGGCTGGAAGCGGACTTCCTGACGTCGGGCGGCGATCTCGCCAGCCTCACCCGCACCCTGATCGAAGCGCCCGAGGCGTGGACGCCCGGCCCGGTCAAGTTCCGCACCCCGTTCGAATGGCTCGTCGCCGCGCTGCGCCTGACCGGTACCGCCACGCTTCCGCCGCAGCGGATCGTCGGCGCATTGACCGAGCTTGGCCACGTGCCGTGGCGCGCGCCCTCGCCTGCGGGGTACGACGATCTCGCCGCCAGTTGGGCCGGGCCGGATGCGCTGATCCGCCGGGTGGAACTGGCCGAACGGATTGCCCGCAATGCCCCGCAAGACGGTGTCATCGCCCGCGCCGAAGCGGCCTTCCCCGGCGCTCTGGGCGAGGCCACCCTCACCCAGTTGAAGCGCGCCGAAAGCGGGCAGCAAGCCCTCGCACTGCTGCTGGTCTCGCCTGAAATGATGCGGAGATAGACACCATGACCGCCGGATTTGATCGCCGTTCGCTGCTCGCCGGATCGCTGCTTGGTGCTGGTAGCCTCGCCCTTCCCCGCCTTGCCTTTGCCCAAGGCACGGGGAGCCGCAACCTGCTGTTCGTGCTGCTGCGCGGCGCGGCGGACGGGATGGCAATGCTCGCGCCAGTGGGCGACCCGGGCTTCGAGGCTTTGCGCGGCGCGGCCCTCGCTGATTACGAAGGTGCGCCCCGGATCGGCAGCTTCTTTGCCGTCCACCCGGCACTGGCCGAGATCGCCAAGTCGGCAGCGGCAGGCGAGACGCTGTTCGTCCACGCCGCCGCGACCGCCTATCGCGAGCGCTCGCACTTCGATGGGCAAAACCTACTCGAGAGCGGCGGCACCGCGCCTTATGCCACCAAGGACGGCTGGCTCAATCGCTTGGCAGGGCTGATGAACGAGGGCGCTCCAGCGCCTTTGCGTGCGCTNNGTGAACGAGCGCGCCCCTGCGCCTTTGCGCGCGCTAGCGATTGCGCCCGCCGTGCCGCTGGCGCTGCGCGGGGATGCGCCAGTTTCGAACTATGCTCCTTCGGCCTTGCCACAAGCGAGCGAGGATCTGCTGGCGCGGGTCAGCCTGCTTTACGGCGCGGACGGCGAGCTGGGCCCGCTGTGGGCGCGCGCGCTGGAGACGCGAGCGATGGCGGCGGATGATGGGCTGAAGAACCTGCGCGATGCCAGCGCGGCGGGGGAGCTAGCCGCCTCGCTGATGCGCGGTGCAGGCGGCGCGCGGATCGGGATGATCGAGCTGGGCGGGTGGGACACCCACGCCAACCAGCGCGGGGCCTTTGCCCGCTCCGCCCGGCAGCTTGACGCGCTGCTGGCGGCCTATCGCACGGCCATGGGCGCCGTTTGGGCCGACACGATGGTGGTGGTGGCAACCGAGTTCGGCCGGACCGCAAGGCTCAACGGCACTGGCGGCACTGACCACGGCACGGCTTCGGCCGCTCTAGTGATGGGCGGCGCGGTGCGCGGCGGGCGGGTGATTGCCGACTGGCCGGGGCTGGCAGACGGCAAGCTTTACGAGGGCCGCGACCTTGCGCCCACCACCGCGCTGGAAAGCGTGATCGCAGGCGCGGTGGCCGAACATCTGCGGCTCGATCCCAAGCTGGCTATGGCGCGGCTCTTCCCCGGTCGCAGCGATGCGCCGCTATCGGGAATTATCCGCGCCTAGAACGAGCATTCGGCCTGCGCCGCACCCTCGTCGCGAGCGATTTCGCTGATCTGCACCGTGAAGGCACCCTTCGAGGCGAAGGTCAGCTTGCCGCCCGTCGTGCCAAGGCACTTCGCGCTCAGCACCATCTCGCGCCAGCCCTTGCCCTCGGCGACCGAGAGGCCCTGCGTGATGTCGAGCACCTTGCCGCCCGCCGTCACCGTTACGGCTGAGCCGGGGCGCGCGGTCACCTGATAGGTGATGCGCCACGCGGCGGCACTGTCCGGCCCGGTCAGGGAGAGCTTGGCTCCCGGCGCAAAGGCGATCTTGCGCGCGTCTTCCTGCGCCTTGCGATCAACACCGGTGGCCGCGATGCCATTGCCCGCGCCGCGCAAGTCGGGGAGCAGCGCATTGTCCGCCACCGCCTGCACCTGCATGCCGAGCTTGCCGTTTGCAAACCACACCGCGCCGGTATCGGCGGTGAGCGCCGCGCAGGTTTCATCGAGCGGAGCAAGCGGTGCGTTAGCACCGAGGTCAAGGCCGTAGCCCAGCGGGAACAACGCGCCCTCGGGGCCATTCACCGGCGTGCCGTCGCAGTGCGCAGGCCAGCTGAACGACAGCCGCCCGGTGGCAGGCCGCGCGCCGAACAGGACATCGGCTACGCCCGCCCCTTCGCTGCCCGGCAACCAGGCGGCGACGAAAGCGTCAGCGGCGTTGAGCTCGCGGTTGACCCACAAGGGGCGGCCCGAAAGGAACACAGCAACCGTCGGGATGCCGCGCGCGCGGTAGGACTTGAGCAGGGTCAGGCCTTCTTCGTCGCGGAAGGCGAGATCCTTCCGGTCGCCGACGAATTCGGCATAGGGTTCCTCGCCGAAGACGACGATCGCGACATCGGGCTTGCTGGCGGCGCTGCCCTTGGGTGCCAGCACCGCTTCACCGCCGCCAGCCTTGGCCGCTGCCGCAATACCCGCATAGATCGAGGTCGCGCCGGGGAAATCGGCTGCAGTCAGATCGCCGCCGCCTTGCCATGTCACCGACCAGCCGCCCGCTTGCTGCGGGACATTGTCCGCCGCAAGCCCGGCCACTTCGATCCGCGCTCCCGCCTTCAACGGCAGCACGCCCGCATTCTTGAGCAGCACCTGCGACTTCGCCACCGCCTCACGCGCAATCGCGCGGTGCTCGGGCGAGCCGAGCTTGTCCCACTTGCCGCCCAGCGCGCGCGCGGAGGGCTTCACCTCACCAGCGAAAATGCCGAGCTGTTGCTTCAACCGCAGCACCCGCAGCACTGCTTCATCGAGCCGCGCCATCGGGATCGTGCCGTTCTTCACCTGCTTGAGGAGGCTGGCGTGGAGCGCCTTCCAATCCTCGGGCACCATGTAGACATCAAGGCCCGCCAACAGCGCCGCCGAGCAGTTGGAATTGGTGCAGCCTTCGACCTGCCCGTGACCGTTCCAGTCACCCACCACCAGCCCGCCAAAGCCGAGCTTGCCGCGCAATTCGCCGGTCAGCAGCGGTTCGTTGCCGTGCATTTTGGTGCCGTTGATCGAGTTGAAGCTCGCCATCACGCTGGCGACTCCGGCGTTGATCGCGGCCGGGTAAGGCGCGGCGTGGATCGCCATCAGCGCCTTGAGATCGCCGTTGACGTCGCCTTGGTCGACACCCTGCGCAGTGCCGCCGTCGCCGAAGAAGTGCTTGGCGGTCGCGGCGACCTTGCCTTCGCCGAGGAAGCCGGGTTCGCCCGGACGGCCTTGGAGGCCTTCGACCATCGCTGCGCCCAGCTTGCTGACAAGCGCGGGGTCTTCCGAATAGCTTTCGTAAGTCCGGCCCCAGCGATCATCGCGCGCGACCGCAATCGTCGGCGCGAAGGTCCAGTCGATCCCGGTCACTTCGATCTCGACCGCGGTGGCCGCGCCAATGCGGCGGATCAGGTCGGCATCTCCGGTCGCGCCGAGGCCGATGTTGTGCGGGAAGACAGTCGCGCCGATGACATTGGCATGGCCATGGACGGCGTCGGTCGCCCAGACCGCCGGAATCGCCGGTTCGCCCTTGGGCAGCGGCGCGGTGGAGGCGGCCCAATATTCGTCAGCCAGCTTCAGCCAGTCGGCCGCAGGCGCCTTATCATCGCCATAGGGGCCGGAATTGCCGCCGTTGAGGATCGTGCCGAAGCGGTATTTGCGTACATCCTGAGGGGTGATCGAGCCGATATCCGGCATCACCAGTTGCGCGACCTTGTGCTTGAGGCTCATGCGCGCAAGCAGACCCTCGGGCGTATTCGCGTCCGCCGCCGTCGGCACCGTCTCGCTTGCTGAGCGCACGTCTGGTGCCGTGCTGCATCCGGCCAGAAGCGCCGCCAGCGCTGCCCCGCAGGCCAGCTGACCAAACCCGTTTCGTGCCATGCACTCAGTCCCTCCCAAGACCGCTATTTTCTTTGTGAACGTTATCAATCTATGCCGCCGCCCATCCGCTTTGGCAAGCATCAAGCGCAGCCGTCACTTCCGGCGGACAAAGCCCGCCAACAGCACCGCGCTCGCCAGCGACAAGGCGGCAAACAGCACGAACAGCGCGCCATAACCGAAGCGCGGCACCAGCAACACGGTGAACCACGGCATGACCATCCCCGGCACGGTGTTGGTGAGGTTGAACACGCCCAGATCACGCGCCCGGTGCTGCGGCGCAGGCAGGACACGCAGAGTCTGGCTGGCATGAAGCGCGAGGAAGATCGCCGCCGCGATCGCGAACAGGACATAGCCCGCAATCGCCAGCACCAGCGTGTCAGCCGCCGCCATCACCAGCATCCCGCAGGCGCATAGCACCGCAGTCGCCACCAGCGGCTGGATCGGGCGCCCGTGGCGGTCGGACCAGCGCCCCAGCAACAGCGAAATCGGCACCGCGCAAACCAGCACGGCGCTGAAGATATTGGCCGCGCCGTTCTCCGGATAATCGGGCGCGAGCGAGCGCAGCCAGTAGAGGAGGAAGGCGAACATCCCGCCCTCGGCCACCTGCACCAGCAGCCGCGCGGCCCACATCCGCGCGACCACCCGCTGGCGGAACGGTCGGGGTTCGCGGGTGCGGAGAATGGGCTCCATCAGCGCCGGACGCTCTCGCCCCCTGCCCAGCACCACCGCGGGCAGCACCAGCGCGCTCACCAGCGCCGCGACCAGCAGCAGTCGCGCTTCGGGTGCGACCAGACCCGCATAGGTTACCAGTGACCCGGCCAGAGCTCCCAAAGCGGGCGAGAGCGCCAGTGCACCGCCTAGCACGCCCTTCTGTTCGTCCGGAAAGCAATCGCCTGCCCAGGCCATCAGCGGCGCCAGCATCAGGTTGAGCGCGACCTGCCAGACCATCACCAGCACGACGATTTCGGTGACGCTCTCCGCCTTGCCAACCGCCAGCAGCAGCAGGTTGGACGTAATCAGTCCGGCGATGATCCACGGACGCCGCGTGCGCGCGTAATCGCTGAGCATCCCGACCGCGATATTGGCGATGCTCGCCATCAGCGCGCCGAGGAAGGTGACCTGCGCCAGCGCGGCGACATCCTCGCCCCCTTGCAGATCGGCGATCCGCTGCGGCAACAGCACGGTCAGCAGCGGGACATAGGCGACCGCGCCGCCAGCCGCCGCCAGCGCAAACAGCGCGAGGAACCAGCCGGGCTGGCGTTGCGGCGGCGGGTCGGCGGGGGCGGCGTTCAAGCCCGGCCCGGTGCGTGGGCGTGAGCCTGAGCAGGAGCCTCGACAGGGGGCGGCGCGGTAGAAGAACGCTCAACCAGCCCCGCGGGGACTTCGATCACCGCGTCATCATCGCCGTCCGGCCCGCGCGCGATCAGCTGTTCGACCGCGCGGCTGACCGTCTCGGCAATCGGCTGATCGACCGCCGTAAGCGGCGGCTGCGAGAAACGCACGATCGGGGTGTTGTCGAAGGAGATAAGCGACAGGTCATGCGGCACGGCGAGCCCCCGGTCCCGCGCAACCTCCAGGGCGGCGAGGGTCATCTGGTCGCTCGATCCAATGATCGCGGTCAGATCGGCATGGCGGTCCAATAAGGCGCGTGCGGCGCGGGTGCCGGAGGCGTAGCCGAAATCGCCCACTTCCAGCAGCCCGTCATGCGGCAGGCCCGCCTCGTCCAGCGCGCGCTTCCAGCCATCGATCCGCCAGCCGCTCAGGCTGTATTGCGAAGGCCCGGCGATCATCGCGATGCGGCGATGGCCGAGCTCAATCAGCCGCGAGGTGGCGAGATGCGCTGCGCTCTCATCGCCCATGGTGAGCGGGATGCCGGGCCCCGGCGCATTGGAGCCGATGCGGGCAAAGGGAATGTTTCGCTCAGCCAAAAGCTGCGTGATGAGGCGGTTTTCCGAGTGCGGCGGGGTCAGGATCACGCCATCGGGCTGCAAAGCGGAAAGGGCCGCACCCAGCTCACGCTCGACATGATCGGAGTGGGTATCCACCAGCTCCACCATCATCCGGTAGCCGTGCTGCGAGCAGGTCAGAATCCCGCCCAGCAGCATCTGGTCGACCCAGTCCGTGCCAAGCCGCGCGCGCCAGTCAGCCAGCGTGCGTTCGCGATCATTGATGGCAAGGATGATGTAGGAGCGCGATCCGCTCATCCGCTGGGCGGCAAGGCTGGGGACATAGCCCAGTCGGTCAATCGAGGCGCGCACCTTGTCGCGCAGCTGTGGTCGCACGTTCGGGCCGCCGTTCACCACCCGGCTTACGGTCTGGAGCGAAACGCCCGCATCCTCCGCGACGTCCCTGATCGTGACTGTCTTGCGCACCCGCGCCATTACCCGTCAAACCCCGTCCCGTTTACCGAATGCACGCGCGTCCCGTCGCGGGATCGCTGGCGCAGCGATAGACCCTGATCCAGTCGATTGCGAATTGCGCGGGAAAGGTATCCGCTGCAACCCCCTTGGCATTGTTTTCTTCCGACAATCGACCGCCCACGGCAAGGTTGGCCATGACATAGAAAGGTTGGTCGAAGGGTGCCGCCGGGCGGCCCTTGGCATTTGGTGCGGCGGTGCTCCACTGCTCGGCCGTAACGGTGAGATGCACCCGATCATCGAACAAGAAGCGGATCAGTCCCTCGCCCCATTCGACTGAATAGACGTGGAAATCGTCCGACGGCAGGGCCAGATCCGGGAGCGCGTTGCGGTGGTCGACGAACTTGTTCTGCGGCGCGAAATCGCCGAAATGGAGCGCGCTGAT
>DLGU01000074.1:25966-32858 GCA_002482865.1 Porphyrobacter sp. UBA7686 | reverse complement strand
ATCTCGCCCGAACGCGGCCAGGCGCCATAGGCGTTGTCTTCCGGCATCATCCACACCGCCGGCCATGTCCCCTGCCCCAGCGGCACCTTCGCGCGAACGTCGATCCGGCCATATTTCCACGCGTGCTGGCCGATTGTGCGAACCTTGCCGGAGGTGTGCGACTGGGTCACGCTGGGGTTGTTGTGTTCCGCAATCTCAGGCGGGCGCGCGGGGCCGGTGAAGCGCTCCTTACGCGCCTTCAGCAGCAGCATCCCGCCTTCGACCGCGATGTTATCGGGCCGGTCGGTGTAGCATTGCCGTTCGGCATTGCCGCCGCCCCAGCACGAGACTTCGGGCGTCCACTTGGAGCGGTCGAGCGCCTCGCCTTCAAACTCGTCAGCCCACACCAGCTCCCAGCCCGCCCCTTCCAGCGGGGCGAGCGCCTGCTCGTCGGCCGGAGCGGTCGCCCCCAAAAGCAGCAGGGCCGCTGTCAGCGTCCCCGCCTTCAGCAGCCCTGCGATTATCATATCGTACTCTCTGATCAGAAGTCGAAGCGGGCGATGAAGGTGTAGCGGCGGTCATTGCGGAACACCGCACTGATCGGACGCGTGCCGTCATAGTCGATGACCGTCGACAGTTGGGTGGTCTCGTCGAGCAGGTTCACGCCCTGCACACCCAGCTTGATGTTGTCGGTCAAGCTGTAAAGGATCGTCCCGTCAAGCTGACCGCCAGCCTCCTGGAAGATCGGGGCGAACGGAAACAGATCGTCCCGCTGCGTCACGAGGAAGGCGCTGCGCCAGTTATAGGCGGCACGCATCGACAGCGGCCCCTTTTCATAGAACAGCGTGGCGTTGACAGTGTGCTTCGAAATCCCGGCAAGCGGCAGCTGACCGGAGAACGGACCGTTGTTGAGCGGCTGGCCGCTCGAATTGACCGAGGGCGAACCAATGCCCGAGATGTTCGGGTTCGGGAAGTCGCTGCCATCGACGTAGGTATAGGTCACGGCCGTCCCAAGCCCGCTCAACAATCCGGGCAGGAAATCAAAGGTCTGCTGATAGGCCAGTTCGACACCCTTCAGAACGCCTGAGAGATCGTTGGCCGGACCATTGATGATCACTTCCTCGGAATTGCCATTGGGCGGGGTGTAATTCACGAGGCCCGTTCCGTTGGTAACGATCCCCTTGATGTCCTTGACAAAGAACGCCGCGCTCAGCTGGCCGACCTTGCCGAAATACCACTCCGCGCTGAGATCGTAGTTCCACGATTCGGTCGGCCGCAAGTTGCGGTTCCCGGTCGACACGGAGAGCAGCGGCCCATCCGTCACACGGCCGCTGAAGCCCAACACCCCGCCTGCGTTGAACAGGTTCAGGTCAGGACGACTGATCCCCTTCGATACCGCCGCCCGAACAACGATCCCGCCGCCGTTGTCGTAGCGGACGTTGAAGGATGGCAGGAAGTGATCGAAGTTGATGTCGCGGGTGTCGCGGATGAGTTGACCGGTGTGCAAGGCCGCAAATTCGGCAAGGCGTGATCCGGTGAGCTGGCAGAAGACCTGCTGCGGAACGCCCGGGCCAGCCCCGCGGCATGCGGCGGCGATTTCAGCCACCTGCACCGTGCCGTCACCATTGCCGCCGACCGACGTCGCATCGAAGCGTGCCGGATCGGGGAACGCCAACAGCGAATTGTTGCTGACGTTTGTGCGAATGTAACGCAGGCCAATGTTCCCCGCGAGCGAAGCGCCTCCGTCAAAATCGGCACCAAAATCGACGCGCGCATAGGCTGCCGAAGTGATTTCGGTGACATCCGAAACTTCCCCGGGGCAGTACGGACCGCACGCCACCGTCGTACCATCCAGCAGCACACGGGTGCGGCCATTGACGCCGAGGTTGAAGCGTTCCGGCGACTGACCCAAGGTGCTGATTTCGTCCCACTGCTGATCTGTCACGCCCGACAGATATTCGCCAAGGAAGTCATCACCGCCATAGAAGAACGCACCGCCACCCGCGATCGGGGTGCTTGCTTCGCCACGCTGGAAGTTGTCGGCGAACGGCGTGCGATACGCGGACGCTTCGGGGACTTCATCGGCGTAGACACCACCCGCGATTGCGAATTCCTGCCCGGGCAGACCGGTGAAGAAGCGGCCCGGCTGGAAACCGCCGGTCGCAGCGCAGCCCGGACCTTCGTTCCACGGCGCACAGCCCGCACGCCCGGCCCAAGGCGCCGAAAGGTTGCCCCAGGTGCTGAAGTTGGTGTTGCGGTTGATACGATCGCGCGCCGCCCAGCGCCCGCCGACCTCGACCTTGCGGAAGAAACCATCGTCGCTGAGGTCGTATTCGAGACTGCCAGCAAGGCTGAACAACTCGCCCTCGTTCGCCTCGCGGCTGTCGAGACCGAACCAGTAATAGTTGTTGAACCCGCTGGTGAAGTAATCGGTCGGTGCGCCGACCGGGGCCAGGAACTGGATATCCGGCGTCTTGCCCCCCAGATCGATGGCGATGTCCGTCCAAGTGCTCAACGCGCCGAATACCGCATCGCGGCGCAGGTTCGAGTTCAGGCTCTGCATCTCGACCTTGCCGCGGAAGCGATCAGTGAAGTTCATCTTCGCATCGAACGAGATGTCCTGAGTGACCGAATTGACTTCACGCAGGAAGCGCAGCGAATCCGTGGGGATACCGCCGCGGCCGAACGGGTTGGCATAGGCATCGCCAACATTCTGCGTGAGAATGCCGCTGACGAAGTTGCCGTTCTCATCGAATTCGAAATTGGTGCCCGGACGCGGCCGGTTGGTCGACACGCCGTCGTCGATCCGACCAAGCAGCGCAAACTCCTCCGTTGCAAAGCTCGTTTCCGAACGCAGGTATTCCAGCGTCATCACNNGTGGTCGAACGCACGTTGGCGAACTGCGGCACAACGACCGAGTTTGCCGGCGGGAAGTTTTCAGGCGTAAAGTTGGGCACATCACCGAACCCGCCCGAGTTGAGGTTGAAAATGCGCGCACAGCCGCCGGAGAGGTCAGCCGGGCGATAGCAATAATCGACCAGCTGCGAGGCATCGGTCCGGCTCTTCAGCTTCGACTTCGAATAGCTGAGCTGGACCCCGAAGGTGCCCTGTCCAGTATCGAAGGTATTCGAGGCAAGGATGTTGTAGGTCGGCGACCATTCCTGCCGCAGATCGCCGTAGTTCGCTTCGATCGATCCGGCGACGTGGAAGCCGCGCCTGTCGAGCGGCTTGCGGGTGACGAGGTTGACCAGGCCCGCAATATGGCCTTCGATCTGGTCGGCGGTGATGTTCTTGTAGACTTCGACGCGGCCCACAAGTTCGGGCGAAACGTCCTCGAAGCTCAGCGCACGGCCGCCATTGGCCGAGAAGATGTCGCGTCCGTTCAGCTGCGAACTGACAAAGGGCAGGCCGCGAATGATCACGCCCGTGCCTTCGACCGAGAAGCGGGTCGGGTCAGACGTCTTTTCGAACCGGCCGATGTTGACGCCGGGGATACGCTGGAGCGTTTCCGCCACCGAACGGTCGGGCAGAGCGCCGATGTCTTCTGCCGAGATCACGTCGACCACGGTATCGGCATTGCGCTTGATGCTCTGGGCGGATTGCAGCGAAGCGCGGAAGCCGGTGACGATGATATCGCCCACTTCCTCTTCGGCCGCGGCAACCGTCGCATCTTGCGCGGTGGCGTCAGCATCTTGCGCCCATGCAGGAGCCGCGGTCGCAGCGGAAATCGCCAGCAAGGATGCGGTCCCGAGTGCGAAGGGGCGCCGACGCGGCGCAACACTAGCGGTGTTCATAAGTTTCATCTCTCCCCATGCCGCGCGACAGATTCGTGCCTGTTGCTGCGGGCTGCGTCACATTCTTAGCGCATCTTGAGAGCGTTCTCAAGACTTGTAATCTCGCGTTCATATTGCATTCTGGCAACACTTCGCGGGGTGGTGTATTCCCCGTTGGCATAGCCCGCAGAGGCTCGACCGGGATTGGGAAAAACGTGGCAATAGAACGGATTATCATCGTCGGCGGCGGGACTGCCGGGTGGATGGCGGCAGCGGCCTTGTCGCGCATCAAGGCCGGGCGGGCTGTGGAAATCACACTGATCGAATCCGAAGCCATCGGCACGGTCGGGGTTGGCGAGGCAACGATTCCACCCTTTGTGGGCTTCAACGATCTGCTCGGCATCAAGGAAAGCGAGATGCTGGCCGCGGTCGGCGGCACGTTCAAACTGGGCATCCAGTTCGAAAACTGGGGCAATCTGGGCGAAAGCTACATCCATCCCTTCGGCGCCTATGGCTACACGATGGGCGGGATCAGCTTCCACCACGTCTGGCACCGTATGAACAAGGCTGGGGACAAGCGCCCGATCCAGGTCTTCAACGTGGAAACGATGGCTGCCTATTTCGGCAAGTTTGCCCGGACCGAGGATTACGCGAACGAAGATCTGCCGCCGGTCAATTACGCCTACCACCTCGATGCCGGGCGTTATGCCGCATTCCTGCGCCGCTTTGCTGAAGAACGCGGCGTGGTGCGGCAGGAGGGCAAGGTCGCCGATGTCGCGCTCGATGGTGAGAGCGGCTTTGTCACCGGGGTCACGCTGGACGATGGCCGCCAGTTTGCGGGCGATCTGTTCATCGATTGCTCGGGCTTCCGGGGCCTGCTGATCGAGCAGGCGCTCAAGACCGGCTATGATGACTGGAGCCAGTATTTGCCCTGCAATCGTGCGGTGGCGCTGCCCTGCAAGCGTGACGACGGCAGCCCGCCCCCGCCCTTCACCCGCGCCACCGCGCACAGCGCCGGGTGGCAGTGGCAGGTGCCGCTGCAACACCGCAACGGCAACGGCCATGTCTATTGCTCCAGCTACATGGAGGATCAACAGGCGCTCGACATCCTGCTCGGCAATATCGCGGGCAAGCCGCAGGCGGAGCCCAATTGGCTGCGCTTTGTGACCGGACGCCGCAAGAAGTTCTGGAACAAGAACGTCGTCGCCCTTGGCCTTGCGGCGGGCTTCATGGAGCCGCTGGAATCGACCTCGATCCACCTCATCAACACCGGGATCGACAAGCTGATCTCGCTGCTTTCGCTCGACGGGATCACGCAGGTACAGGAAGACACCTTCAACCGCCTCACGGGCCGCGAATATGCCCGCATCCGCGATTTCCTGATCCTGCACTACAACGCCACGCAGCGCACCGATTCCGACTTCTGGAATTACGTCCGCACGATGGACGTGCCGGACACGCTCAAGGAGAAGGTCGAAATCTTCCGCGCCAACGGCCAGATCTTCCGCGAAGAGGACGAATTGTTCACTGAAACCAGCTGGGCGGCGGTGATGATGGGTCAGGGGATCAGCATGGGCGGGCACAATGCGATGGCCGATGCGATCGATGCGGGCACCTTGCGTACCGAGGTGGACGAGATGGAAAAGTCGATCCGCTACCTCGTCCAGCACATGCCAGGGCATGGCGATTATCTGGCGCGTTATTGTCCTGCGCCGATCGCGGCGTGACAGCCGGCTAGCGGGCGATTCTTGACAAACGCGGGCGGCGCTTGAAAGGGGAAGCGTTGCCCCTCTCCCGCTCGCCCCGAGGTTTCGCCCCGCCATGACCCACGTTCCGCACGGCTGGACCGCGCTCGTGCTGGCCGGACAGCGCCCGGGCGTTGACCCGGTGGCCGCCCATTTCGGGCTGGAGGCCAAGGCGCTGGTGCCTGTCGCCGGTGAATTGATGCTGGGCCGGGTGCTGATGGCGCTGGCCGACACCCCGCAAGTCGCCCGGATCATCGTACTTGCGCAGAACACGCTCAAGCTGCAAGCGCACCCCGATCTGGCTTGGGCGGTGGAAGAGCCGCGGATCACGTTCCAGGTTTCAGGCCCCACGATCAGCGGATCCGTTTTGGCGGCGGTGAACGATCCAGCGATTGGCTTGCCGGTGCTGGTCACCACCGCCGACAATGTGATGCTCACGCCTGCCACCCTTGCCGAATTCATCGCCGGTGCCGGGGCAAGTGATGTCAGTGTGGCGATGGTCGAACGCGCCCGGTTGGAAGCTGCGGTCGGCCCGAACCGGCGGACATGGCTGACCTTCAAGGGCGGCGCTTACACCGGCGCGAACCTGTTCGCTCTGACCGCCCCGGCTGCGCGCAATGCGCTCACGTTTTGGGAGCGCGTCGAGCAGGATCGCAAATCCGTGCTGCGGCTTGCCTCGCATTTTGGCCCGGTCTTGATGGCAAAGCTGCTGCTGCGGCGAATGACCGTCCACGAAGCGCTTGCGGCCGCAGGCATAAAACTTGGCGCGGGCGCCGCGCCGGTGCTGCTGAGTGACGGGCGCATGGGGGTCGATGTCGACAAGGTCGAGGACCACGCGCTGGCCGAGCGTCTGCTGACGGCGCGGAACTGACACCTGTGCAAGCCATCGCCCTCTACGATCTCGACCGCACGGTGACCCGCGCGCCGACATTTACACCGTTCCTTGTTCACATGGCTGCAAGCGGCAACCCGTTACGGCTGCTCGGCGTGCCACTGTGGGTGCTGGCGATGCTGGGCTACAAGGCCAAATTTTACGGGAGAAAGTCGCTCAAGCAGTTCGGTCTCAACCTGCTTGTCGGGCGCAAGGTGCGCAATGGGCGCCTGCAACCCCGGATCGACGCTTTCGTCGCCGGGCAGCTGGCGCGCAATATCCAGCCGGGCGCGCGTGCGCAGATCGCCGCCGACCGGGCGGCGGGCGTTCGCCTCGTCCTCGTCACCGCTGCACCGGAGATTTACGCCGAGGCGTTGGCGCAGGCTCTGGGTTTCGAGGCCTGTATCGCCACCCGACACCAGCGCGATGGTGCGGGCAACCTCCTCGCGCTGATCGATGGCGAGAACAATTACGGCGGACATAAGGTCGTACGCGTCGAGGCATGGCTGGCAGGCCAAGGCCTC
>DLGU01000074.1:17760-25911 GCA_002482865.1 Porphyrobacter sp. UBA7686 | reverse complement strand
CCGATCCTGAACTATGCTGACACTGGCGTGCTGGTCGGCCGCTACGCCAAGGTGCAGAGCGGCTGGGCGCAGGCCGACTGGAGCGCGCCTGAAATGAGCCGGGCCGCCACATGAGCCGCATCTGCTTCCTGTTCAACCACGACCAGACGCATCAGCTGGCGCATTCGCTTCCCATCGCGATGGCGCTGGCGGCGCGGAGCGAGCATCGGATCGTGCTTGCTTACACCAGGCCCGCGATCAGGGCCGAGATTGAGCGGCAGGCGGATCGGGCGCTGCTCGCCAAGGTGGAACTGGTGCGGCTCACCCTCAAGCAAAGCGGATCGCAAGCGATCGCGGGCTTGCTCGAGCGGGTGATTCCGGCGCGCAAACTGCTCATCTACCGCGACAATCTCGATTTCTTTGCCAGCTTCGATGCGGTGGTCGTTTCAGAAAAAACCTCCCTGCTGCTCAAGACCCTTTACGGGCTCGACAACGTCAAGCTGATCCACACCCGGCACGGCGCGGGCGACCGGGCAATCGGCTTCAACAAGGAAAGCGCCGGGTTCGATCTGGTGCTCGTCTCCGGCCCCAAGATCCGCGACCGGCTGATCGCGGAAGCGGGGCTCACGCCTGAACAGATTGCGTTGGTCGGCTATCCGAAGTTCGATCTGTGCGCCAACAACCGCTTCGCGGATACCTTCCCAGCGCCCGAACGGCCGACCGTAATCTACAACCCCCACCCCTCGCCCAAGCTATCGAGCTGGTTCAAGCATGGCGCGGCGGTGATCGCGGCATTCCGGAATCAGGATCGTTACAATCTGATCTTCGCGCCGCACGTGATGCTGTTCGAGCGCAAGTGGGTGGTCACGCTTGATCCGCCGAGCCTCGCGCGGGTGGTGCCGCCTGGCGCAGGGTACCGCGCCGAACGCCGCATCCACATCGACACCGGCAGTGCCGCCAGCAGCGACATGAGCTACACCAACCGCGCGGACATCTACCTCGGTGATGTCAGCAGCCAGGTCTACGAGTTCCTGCGCGCGCCCCGCCCATGCCTGTTCCTGAATTCCCACGAGGTCGATTGGCAGGACGATCCCAACTACCTTCACTGGCGCGCGGGGTCGGTGCTGGATTCGCCCGCCCATCTGCTCGATGCGATTGATGCTGCGGTGGCCGCGCATCCCGACTATGCACCCACCCAGCAGGCGCTGATTGACGCGACCTTCTCTCTCAGCGAGCGCGCCTCGGCCGAGCGGGCGGCGGATGCGATTGGCGCGTTTCTCGAAGGAACCAAGCCCCTTGGGTAGTCTCAGCGATTTCTGGCGTTACGGCGTGGTCAAGACGGCGCGCAAGCTAAAGGCCGCCGCTCTATCGCCGGTGCTGGCGACGCGCGGCGACGGTCCAGTGCGCTCGGCTTACGGCGTGCTGATGGTGCCCAACTGGCAGGACACGACGTTCCGTTACTGCATCTTCGGCACCTATGGCAGCGATCTGTCCGATCTGCTGCTTGGACAGCGGGAAGAGTTCGTCTTTGTCGACATCGGCGCCAATCAGGGGCTCTATTCGCTGATCGCCGCGCAGAACCCCAAGTGCCGCCAGATCATCGCCTTCGAGCCCGTTCCGGCGACCCATGCGCGGCTGGCGGCCAATGTGGGGCTGAATGGCGGGGCGGAGCGAACGGTGCTGCACCAGCTCGCGATTGCCGACAACGTGGGCGAGGTTGAGATCAGCGTTGCGGAAGGTCACACTGGCACGGCAACGCTGGCCGGACGCGAGGGACAGAGTGGCGGCGGCGTGGTGATCCAAACCATCGACGCCCCGCTGGTCGATCCGCTGCTGGCAGGCGAACTCCCGATGTTCGTCAAGATCGACGTCGAAGGGCTGGAGGCAGTCGTCATCGCCGAACTCACAAAGACCGAGGCTGTCGCACGGGTCCAGGCGATCTTTTACGAGGTCGATGACCGCTGGGCGAGCGTCCGCGAAATCGAGACCCTGCTACGCGCTGCCGGTTTCACCCGCTTCGCCAAATACGGGCGCGGGCACCACTACGACGTGCTGGCAACGCGTTCCTGAAGCATCGCCTGCGCGAGCGCCCGGCCTGACAACCACGCGCCCTCGACCCGCGGGCTGTGGAGATAATCGCCCGCGATCCCGATCCGCAAACCTGCATCGAAGCGCGCGCCATCCCCGCTAAGCGCTTGCGGCAGGGCATAGAGCCAGCGGTGCGCGTCACAGTGCTGCGGTGCGGCCGGTGCGGCGCCGGTGACAGCGAAAAAGTCGGCGAGCAGAATTTGTGCGACATCCTCCTTGGGCAGGTCGATCAGTTCCCGGCTGCGGGCGGGCGAAGCGTGGATCACCCAAGTCTCCACCCCGCTACGCCCCGGCTTGGCCGAATTGCGTGCGGCCCAGCTTACGGGGCCGGTCTCGGAACGATAGGTGTCGGCAGCGATCGGCAGCCCTGCGTTGAACCCCGCCATTACCGCCCAGCAGGGTGCAGACGTCACGCTTGCGGCGAGCGCTGCAAGTTCGGGCGCCGGTTCGGCAAGCAGCACAGCGGCCTGTTCGGCAGGGACAGCCACGAGCACGGTAACGGCGGTAAAACTCTGATCGCCCGTCGCGATCCGCCAAATCGCGCCGTTGCGCTCCACTCGCTCAGCCCGGACGCCCCAGCGCACGTCCAGCGCCTCGGCCATTGCCTTTACGCAAGCGTTCATCCCAGGGGTGCCGACCCAAGCATCCTTGCCCGCAGCAGGCCAAGGCGCGGCAACGCCTGCCGCTTCCCACGCCGCCACCGCCTCGCGAAACGCCGGATCGCGTGCGGTGAAATACTGCGCGCCGTGATCAAAGCCGACCTGCTCGCCGCCAATCTCCGCCCGCCGCGCCGCCATGCGCCCACCCGGGCCGCGCCCCTTGTCGAGCACGATGATGCGCTGGCCCGCAGTTGCCAAAGCGGTCGCTGCGGAAAGTCCCGCCATGCCGCCGCCGATAATCAGAATATCACAATGTCCGTCCATCCCGCGCCAACGCATGGGAGGCGGCGAAGTTTCACGGCGCCGACCGCGCCGCGCGTGCTTCGGCCAGCAGCAACGAGAATTGCTTCGCATCATCGGTCCAGCGCGCCCGCGGCTCCCAACCGCCTGCCGCCAGCAGCATCTGGCCTGACCGCTTGGTGAACTTGTGGCTGTTCTCGGTGTGGATGCTCTCTCCCTCACGCATGGAGAACGGCTGCTCGCTGACCGTGAAAGCGAGGTCTTGCCGGGCGACCAGATGCATTTCGATCCGCGCGAAGGTATCGTTCCATCGCGCT
Source organism: Porphyrobacter sp. UBA7686 (assembly GCA_002482865.1). Lineage (GTDB taxonomy): Bacteria > Pseudomonadota > Alphaproteobacteria > Sphingomonadales > Sphingomonadaceae > Erythrobacter. The sequence continues at coordinate 22,628 of DLGU01000074.1, read as the reverse complement.
TCGTGACGGAAGGAGTCCACCGGAATGTCACCGCCGAGCTCGTGATTGATGCGCGTCAGAAGGTTGAGGTTGAACTGCGCCGTCACCCCCGCCGCATCGTCATAGGCGGCGAGCAAGACGTCCTCGTCCTTCACCAGATCCATCCCGATCAACAGCAACGCACCCTCCCCCAACGTCTCGCGCATCGAACGCAGCAGATCGGTCGCGGTGCGGGCGATCATGTTGCCGATGGTCGAGCCGGGGAAGAAGCCGAGCTTGGGCAGGCTGGCGACCTCTGCGGGAAGCTCGACCCGGCGCATGAAATCGGCCTCGACCGGATAGACCGGCAGGCCCGGAAACTTCGCCGCCAGCGCCGCCGAAGATGCGCGCAGGAAATCGCCCGCAATGTCGAGCGGGACATAGGCTGAAGGCTGGATTGCCGATAGCAGCAAGGGCGTCTTGACTGAGGAGCCTGAGCCGAACTCCACCACCGCCCGGCCCGGCCCAATCAGCTCGGCAATCTCTTCGGACCGACCTCGCAGGATCGCAGCCTCGGCGCGGGTCGGATAGTATTCGGGCAGCTGGGTGATGTCCTCGAACAACTGCGATCCGGCATCGTCATAGAACCAGCGCGCGGGGATCGCCTTCTGATCAGCGGCAAGCCCCGCCAGCACATCGGCGCGGAACGCCAGATCGACGCCGCCGGCATCGCGATTGACCAGCTTCAGCCCCTTGGCAAATGTCATGTCAAACGTCCTTGGCGAGCCTGAGCGCGGTGAACTGCCAGCGCTGATGGGGATAGAAGAAATTGCGATAAGAGGCGCGCGAGTGGCCGCGAACCGTGGCGCAAGACGCGCCGCGCAGCACCACCTGACCGCTCATGAACTTGCCGTTGTACTCGCCCACCGCGCCTTCGGCGACACGGAAGCCGGGGTAAGGGAGATAGGCCGAGCGGGTAAATTGCCAGCCATCACCAAACAGGCCGGGCGACCCCATCGGCAGGACCGGACCCGCGCAATAAAGCTGGTTGCCAGCGGAGGGGTGATGCGCGGGCGCGCTGGAGCCACCATCCTGTCCGCGCGCAATCGCTTCCCATTCGAACTCGGTCGGAAGGCGCGCGCCAGCCCATGTCGCATAAGCATCAGCCTCGAAATGCGAGATGTGGGTGACGGGTGCGTGCGGATCGCGGGTCTGCCAGCCTTGATGGGTGAAGTGCTCATCCTCGCGCCAATACAGCGGCGCGGCGATGCTCTCACGCTGCACCCAGCCCCAGCCATCTGCGAGCCACAAGCGGGCATTGGGGTAGCCGCCATCGGCGATGAACGCGTCCCACTCGCCATTGGTCACCAGCCGGTCTGCCAGCGCGAAGGGTTCAAGCAGCACGCGGTGGCGCGGGCCTTCATTGTCGAAGGCGAAGCCCTCCTCTTGATGGCCAACTAGCGCGATCCCGCCGGGATGCGCGTGCCAGCCCATCGGTGCGGCGGGCGCGGCGGCTGCGGGCAGCGCTCCGTCCCACATCGCCGGGCCGAGCGGGTTCTGGAACAGGGCGTGCTTGATGTCGGTCAACAGCAACTCAATGTGCTGCTGTTCATGCGCCACGCCGAGTGCGATCAGCGGCGCCAGCGCGGGATCATCGAGCAGCGGCGTCATGGCGTCATTCACCACCGCGCGCCATTCGAGCACGTCGGGCAAGCTGGGGCGCGACAGCAACCCGCGCGCCGCCCGGCTGATCCGTGCGCCTTCAGCTTCATAGTAGGAATTGAACAGGAACGGCCATTCTTCGCGGTAGAGTTGATATGCCGGCGCGTGTTCGCGCAACAGGAAGGTTTCCCAGAACCACGTCGTATGCGCGAGGTGCCACTTGGCAGGGCTGGCATCCTCCATCGACTGGATGCTGGCATCGGCATCGCTGAGCGGTGCGACCAGCGCTTCAGTCAGGGCGCGCGTCGCCCGAAAGCGATCGGCCAAACCGGCAAGGTCGTCGGTGCCGGCAGCCATCTGTCGTTCGTTGCGCTGCAACCCGCGTCTCCTGTTCCACCCTGCACCGTCAGATACGGATCATGTCCGCCTGCCGTTACACAAGAAAGACGCAACATAGGCACGAGGCTATCGGAAAATCATCACACGCATCAGATTTTCCAGCCGGACAGGGACGGACCGAGCCCGCCCCAACCCGAAATCAGGCCGCGTTGGCGCTGATTTCGGCCTCGCGTTCGCCTGCGGCAGAGTTCAGCATCTCGGCCACCAGGAACGCCAGTTCAAGCGACTGTTCGGCGTTGAGGCGCGGATCGCAATGGGTGTGATAGCGGTCGCCAAGGCGCTCCTCGGTGAGACCCACAGCCCCGCCGACGCACTCGGTCACGTCCTGTCCGGTCATCTCGATATGGATGCCGCCCGGGTGCGAGCCTTCCGCGCGATGGACGGCGAAGAAGCCCTTCACTTCGCGCGTAATCCGGTCGAACGGGCGAGTCTTGAAGCCGGTGTCCGACTTCACGACGTTGCCATGCATCGGATCGCAGCTCCACACCACCGGATGCCCTTCGCGCTGCACCGCGCGCACGAGGCGCGGCAGGCCGTCCTCGACCTTGTCATGGCCAAACCGGCTGATGAGCGTGATGCGCCCCGCTTCCCGCTTGGGATTGAGATCGTCGAGCAGACGCAGCAACGCGTCGGGCTCCAACGAAGGCCCGCACTTCATGCCAAGCGGATTGCCGATCCCGCGCGCATATTCGATGTGGGCGCTGCCGGGGAATCGCGTGCGATCACCGATCCACAGCATGTGGGCCGAGGTTGCATACCAATCACCGGTCAGCGAATCCTGCCGCGTCATCGCCTCTTCGTAAGGCAGCAGCAGGCTTTCGTGGCTGGTGTAGAAGCTGGTGCCCTTCAACTGCGGCACAGTGCCGGGATCGATCCCGCAGGCTTCCATGAAATCGAGCGCTTCGCCGATCCGGTCCGCCATCTCGCTGAACTTTTCGGTCCACGGCGTGCGGCCCATGAAATCGAGCGTCCACTGGTGGACCTGCCGCAGATTGGCATAGCCGCCGCCCGCAAAGGCGCGCAGCAGGTTAAGTGTGGCGGCGGCCTGCGAATAGGCTTTGACCATGCGGGCCGGATCATTGCGGCGGCTGACAGGATCGAACTCGATCCCGTTGATATTGTCGCCGAGGTAGCTCGGCAGGGTCACGCCATCGATCGTTTCCGTAGGCGCCGAGCGCGGCTTGGCGAACTGGCCCGCCATGCGGCCGACCTTCACCACCGGGCGCTTGCTGGCGAAGGTCATGACGACCGCCATCTGCAACAGGACGCGGAACGTATCGCGAATGTTGTTGGGATGAAATTCCGCGAAGCTTTCCGCGCAGTCACCGCCTTGCAGCAGGAAGCCGTGGCCGTTCGCGACCTGCGCCAGATCGGCCTTGAGCGCACGCGCCTCACCCGCAAACACCAACGGGGGATAGTGCGCGAGGGTCTTTTCCGCTTCCGCCAGCTCCGCCGCATCTTCGTAATGCGGCAGGTGGCGCGCTTCGTGAGCCTTCCAGCTATCCGGGGTCCAGGTCTCGGGCACAGTCACAACTCTTTCTTCTCAAAGGCGCGCAGCAAGGCTTGCGCGGGGGCGCCCGCTACAGGAGCGGGGCACGAATTGTAAAGCAGCAATGCCGCTTAAAACAACTTTATTTCCCGAACAGTGTCAGTGAGCGCAGCGATCAGCGTCCCGCGGGCGCTGACAGCGCAGCATTTGCACTCGCCCCGCCAGCCGGAGCCTCGGCCAATGTCTGGCCTTCAGGGATGATGGCGAGACGGAACGGCGAAGCCTTGGCTAGATAGCGATCAGCCAGGAACTGCATCACCTGCGGGCTGGTTTGCGAATAATCCGCCAGCAAGCTGCGCAGCAGGACGACACGCTGGGGGTCCTGCGTCGCGCCCTCAAGGTTGTAGAGCCAGAACTGGTTGCCGGTCGATGCCCTGCGGATCATCTGGCTCAATGGCTCGGTCACCCGTTCAAGTTCATCGGCGGTGGGCGGGCTGGCGGCGAGGTCCTTGGCGATCTTCTCAGCCTCGGCAAAGAACACCGGCACGAACTCAGGCTCAAGCTGGGCAAGCGCAGTGATCCGCCCGCCGCTGGCGAGATCGGTCGGCCAGTTCGAGAACACCTGCGGCGAATAGCTCGCCCCGGCGCGTTCGCGCAGCGCATCCATCAGGCGGTTGTTGAACAGCTGGGTGAGAATTTCGAGCTGGCGGCTTTCGCGCAAGCTCGCAACCCCGCCCCCGCTCGGCCAGGCGACCACGGCGGCGGCCTGATTGGCATCGCCGCGGTGGGTCACGACCGAGGGAGTGGCCGAAGTCGGCGCGAAGGGCGGAACGCGTGCGGCGACATCAGCCGGGATCGGCTCACGCGGCGGCAGCGCGCCGAAGGTGAGGCGCAGCTGCTCGATCACGGCCGGTTGATCGAATTCGCCGAACACGAGCACTTCGATCGGGCCTTGCTTGAGCAGCGGCTCCCACACCGCGCGGAAGCCTTCGGGCGTTACAGTCTTGAGCGCCGCCGGATCGGGCGTCGCAAACCGCTCGTCGCCGCCGGTCACGAGATATTCGAGATCGCGGTTGAGAATACCGCCGGGGCTGGTGGAATAGGTGTTGTAGGCCAGCTCTGACGCCGCCTTAGCGCGGATCACCGGATCCTTGTCCCAGCGCGGCATCCCGAGCTTGGCGGCAAACAGGTAGAGCTGGTCGTTCACATCTTCCGACCGGGTCTGTGCGGTAAAGGTGAACACCGCCTCGTCGATTGCAAAATCGAAACCGATCTTGCGGCCTGTCGCCAGCCGGTCGAGCTCGTTCTGGCCGAGCTCGCCCACGCCCGATCCGACCAGCGCGCCCTGACCCAGCGCGGC
>DLGU01000074.1:7707-17686 GCA_002482865.1 Porphyrobacter sp. UBA7686 | reverse complement strand
TCGGCATCATTGGCCCACACCAGCGCCTTGACGCCGTTGGCAAAGTCGACCTGTTCGATCTCGAGGACGCCGAGCGGGTTTTGCGCGGCGATGGTGCCCGGGGCACCCACCGGGGGCAGTTCGTCGAACGAGATCGACTGTGCAGCCAGCCGCGCGGTACCATCGACCTTGGCTTCGGCGGCAAGTGCCAGCTTGAGCGCGCCCACATCGGCCTCGCCAGCTGTCGGCGTCACATAGACCGAACGGGTCACCGTGCCTTCAAACAGCCCGCGGGTCCGTTCGAGCACCACATCGGGCGTCAGGCGCGGCTTCATGCCCCGGAACACGTCAAGCACCACCTTGGGCGAGGCCACGGTCTCGCGGATATCGACCGCGTTGACGACATTGTTGGCGAGATCGGAACCCGATTGCACAGTTTCCTGCTCGACCCCATTGGCGAAGACCACGTCGAATTCGGCCACTTCGCGGTCGATTTCTTCCTGCGTCGGCGGGTTGGTGAGCGCGTCTGCGATCACGGCTCGGACATCGGCGAGCGCTGCCTGCCAGTCGCCGGTCAGTGGGGCAAAGGTTACAAAGGTCGCATCGGTCGAGCGCGAGACGTCGTCCTGCTGCACCTGCGCATAAAGGAAGCTGCCGCCGCCGCGTGCGCGCGATTCGAGCCGGCGGTTGATGATCGCCTGTGCGACAGCATCGGTCAGCAGGCCCTCGTTATACTTGATCGTATCGGTCACCTGCCGCCACGGTCGCATCACCGCATAGGTCAGGCTGCGCGGCAGATCGGGTTCGACGCCGACCGCCAGCTGGCCAATCGGTGCGCCGGTCACGCCGTCATCCTGCGCGCCTGCGGGCGGAACCGGATCGCCGAAATCGGGGGCGACCCCGGGCTTGCCGGTGCCTTTCCAGTCTCCGAACCACTGCTCCACCAGCCCTGCCAGCACCATCGGATCGGCATCGCCGACAACCACGATCACGGTGTTTTCCGGACGATACCAACGGTCATAGAACGCCTTCACGTCCTTGCCATTGGCGGCCTTGAGGGTTTCATCCGTGCCAATCGGGCTGCGGGTCGCGAGGCGCTGTCCGGCAAAGAAGGTCTGCCGCGTAAGGTCTGCCATGCGCAGCCCCGCTCCGCCGCGTTCACGCTTTTCGGCGAGCACGATTGGACGTTCGGCTGCGACATTGGCGTCATTCAGCACCGGCTCGCGGATCATGCCCGATAGTAGCTTGAAGCTTTCGCTCAGCTTTGCGTCGTCGATATTGGGAATGTCGAGCTTGTAAGCGGTGTGGGTCGGGCTGGTTTCGGCGTTGGCATCGCTGCCGAAGGTCGCACCCAGCCGCTGCCAGGCGTAGATCGCCTCGGCCTGCCCGAGATACTTGCTCTCCCGGAACAGCAAGTGTTCGAGCAAGTGGGCATAGCCCTGCTCCTTATCGGTTTCGTGCAGGGAGCCTGCATCAATGCGCACCCGGATCGACACTTGGCGCGGCGGCACGCCATTGCGGCGCACAGCATAGCGCACGCCGTTTTTCATTTGCCCGAACAACCACTTTTCATCGACCGGAACGTCCGAGCCCTTGTAGAGCCACGGCACTTCGCTGCCGGTCTGAAGCGCCTGCGGCTGGGGCACCGGCGGCAGCGGTTGCACTTCGACCGGCGGCGGGGGTGCGGCCTGCTGCGCGAGCAGCGGCTGCACCAGCGCAAATGGGGCAAAGAGAATGGCGAGAGCGCGACCAGCACGGGAGAACGACGTCATATTTCACTTATAGGGCGGCAAAGTGTGAAGCGATAGTGAATGGTTCTCGGCCCATGCGCCCTTGCCCCGCGCAGCTGCGGCACCTAGATTGGAGCAATGTTCATAGAAACCGAAACCACTCCGAACCCCTCCGCCCTCAAGTTCCTGCCGGGCACCACCGTGATGCCCGCCGGCAGCCGCGAATTCGCCACGCCCGAAGCGGCCGAAGCGAGCCCGCTGGCGCAGGCGATCTTTGACACGGGCGAGGTCGTGAACGTGTTCTTCGGCGCCGATTTCGTCAGCGTCACCGCTGCGCCGGGTGCCGATTGGAGCGCCTTGAAGCCGCAGGTCATCGCGATCCTGCTCGACCATTTCGTCTCGGAAGCGCCGCTGTTTGCCGGTGGGAGTGGCAACGGGATTTCCGTTCCGCCCGAAGACGAAGCAGTTGTGGAAGAGCGTCCCGAAGATGCCGAGGTCATCGCGGCCATCAATGAACTGCTTGAAACGCGCGTGCGGCCCGCCGTGGCGGGTGACGGCGGCGACATCGCCTATCGCGGCTTCCGTGACGGTGTGGTCTATCTGACGCTGCAAGGCTCATGCTCGGGCTGCCCGTCGAGTACCGCAACCTTGAAGCACGGCATCGAAGGCCTGCTCAAGCATTACGTCCCCGAAGTGACCGAGGTGCGCGCGGCGTGACGGTGCAATTTCACGACCACGTCCTTTCGGACGCGGCGCTCGACCAACTGTTCAATGAAGCGCGCAGTTATAATGGCTGGCTCGACACAACAGTTTCGGACGACCAACTTCACGCAATCTGGGACCTGATGAAGATGGCCCCCACCTCGGCGAATATGCAGCCGGTGCGGATCGTCTGGGTCAAATCGGACGGGGCAAAGGCTATGCTTGCCGACTGCGTGATGGAGGGCAACCGCGCCAAAGTGCTCGCCGCCCCCGTTACCGCTGTGATCGGCTACGACATCGATTTCCACGAAGAACTGCCGTGGCTGTTCCCGCACACCGACGCCAAAAGCTGGTTCGAGGGTGATGAAAAGGCCCGCGAGCAAGGCGCATTTCGCAACTCCTCGCTGCAAGGGGCCTATCTCATGCTCGCCGCGCGGGCGTTAGGCCTCGATTGCGGCCCGATGTCGGGCTTCAACGGCGATGCGGTGAACGCCGCCTTCTTCGCAGACGAACCGCGCCACCGGGTCAATTTCATCTGCTCGGTCGGCTATGGCGATCCCGCCAGCATCTTCGAGCGCAGCCCACGTCCGGAATTCGGAACCTTCAACCGCATCGCCTGACGCGAATCTCGCGCTTGCGCGGGCGCGCGGTGTGAGGCATCGCGCAGCGCCATGCGCGTGCTTGCCATCGAAACCGCCTCCGAGGCGTGCAGCATCGCCCTTACCGAGGGCGCGGCGCTGCTTGCGCATGATCACCGCGTCATGGCCCGCGGCCACGCCGAGGCGCTGGTGCCGATGATCGGTGCCTTGCCGGACAAAGGCCGCGCCGATCGCATTCTCGTCAGCCTTGGGCCGGGCAGTTTCACTGGCGTACGCATCGGATTGGCGACAGCCCGCGCGCTCGGGTTTGCGTGGGGCGCAGAGGTGCTCGGCTATCCGACATTGGCGCTGATTGCTGCGCAGGCGCAGGCGCTGCATCCGGGTGAGCCGGTAACGGTCTGCATGAATGGCGGACACGGTGAATGGTTCGTACAGGATTTCGGCGACGATGGACTGCCAGCGAGTGAGCTTTGTTCGCTACCTCCTTCAGCGGCGATGGCAGCCGGAGCGCGGAACCTGATCGCAGGCAACCGGGCCGAGGAATTCGCCGCACTGCTGGGCGATGCACGCCATGTCATCGCGCTGCTGCCAGACGCAAGGCAAGTCGGGCTGGTGCCTGATGCCCTGCTCACCACGCACCTCGCGCCAACCTATGGCCGGGGGGCCGATGCCACCCCGATGGCGCTGCGCAAACCCGCATGACCCCCCGCCCCGCCCCCAGTCCCGCTCTCATCGACCGGATCATGGTGGTGATGGAGGCAGCGTTCGACCCGGCCTTTGGCGAGGCCTGGAACCGGCGGCAGGTGGCCGATGCGCTGACTCTTTCCAGCACCCATGCGCTGGTGGTCGACGCTAACGGCGCGCCGATCCCTGACATCGGGGATTGCCATGAAGGTCCCGCACCCGCCGGATTCGTGCTCACCCGCTATGTGCTCGATGAAGAAGAGCTGCTGCTAATCGCGGTCATACCCGGCGCGCGGCGGCGCGGCGTTGGTGCGGCGCTGCTCGAACACTTGTTCACCGCTGCTCGAATGCGCGGTGTCACGCGTATCTTCTTGGAAATGCGGCGCGGAAATCCTGCCATCCAATTGTATCACAAGTTTGGTTTTGAACCGATTGGTGAGCGGCGTAACTATTACCGCATGGCAAACGGCGAGCGTGTCGACGCGATTACTTTCGGTCGATCAATCTAGTAGAACTCCATTCATCGCAAATCGATGTGCTGGCGGAGCACACCAGTTGCCAAGATTGACGGCTTGAGCCATGGCGCAGTAACCGGTGCGCCTTGAACGCCGTGCGAGAGGAACTCATGCAGGATCTGGAAATTGATATGAACGAAACTCTTATCACGCTGACCAGCGACATTGTCGCTGCGCATGTCAGCAACAATGATGTGGCGGTGACTGATGTCCCGGCACTTATCACCAACGTCTACAACGCGCTCGCCAATCTGGGTGAGAAGGTTGAGATCGAAGAACCCAAGCCCAAGCCTGCGGTCTCGATCCGCAATTCGGTTAAACCGGATCACATCGTCTGTCTGGAAGATGGCAAGGAGCTGAAGATGCTCAAGCGCTATCTTCGCACCAATTACAACATGACGCCGGAAGACTACCGCGCGCGTTGGGGCCTGCCGGCTGATTACCCGATGGTCGCCCCCAACTATGCCGAAAAGCGCCGCGATCTTGCCAAGAAGATCGGTCTTGGTCGCAAGCCCGGCACTGTGATGGCGCCCAAGGGTCGTCGGACCAAGAAGACGGCGTAAAACCGCGCCCTCTGGTCGCATTGCCCATCAGCCGGCCCGACTGCCCCTGTTGAGAGGGTGGACGGCCCGCTTGAGCAAGCAGCCTCGTCCCTGTAGGGATGAGGCTGTCTTGCTTTCGGGCGATCGCATCCCACAGGGGCGGCGCACTCGGCGATGGAGCGTTCCGTGAACCAGAAAATCGATCTCGAACAACTTTGCGCCGAAAAAGGCCTGCGCATTACCGAACAGCGCCGGGTGATCGCCAAGGTGCTGTCGGAGAGTGACGACCACCCCGATGTCGAGCTGTTGCACAGCCGCGCGGCTGCGGTCGATCCGCGCATCTCGATTGCGACGGTGTATCGCACCGTGCGCCTGTTCGAGGAAGCGGGTATCCTTGACCGTCACGATTTCGGCGATGGGCGCTCGCGCTATGAACCCGTGCCCGAAGCGCACCACGATCACCTGATTGACGTGGAAACCGGTAAGGTCGTCGAATTCGTCGACCCGGAAGTCGAAGCGCTCCAGCGCCAGATTGCCGAGCGACTGGGATACCGGCTCGTCGACCACCGCATGGAGCTCTACGGCGTGCGCTTGTCGCGCAATGACTGACGCAGAACTGCGCGCGGCTGCCGCGCGGGGGGAAAGCACGCCGGTATCCGCTATAGGCTGGATGCGGCTGATCGCCCGTGCGCTCGCGCTGATTGCGCTCATCATCGTCTTCGTGCCGTTGCACTATCTCTACCGGGTGCTGTCCTATGGCTCACCCTTCCCGATGCTGTTCCTGCGCTATGCGGCGCGGGTGTGCGGGGCCAAGGTCGAGGTGATCGGCACCCATCTGAAGCGCGATGTATTCTTCGTCGCCAACCACCTGTCGTGGATCGATATCCTAGCGCTGGCAGGGGCGAGCGGCACGGCCTTTGTCGCCAAGGCGGAACTCGCCGAAGCGCCGGTGGTCGGTTGGCTTGCGAGCCTCAACCGCACGGTCTTCGTCAAGCGCGAACACCGCATGGGCGTGGCTGAACAGATCAACGCGCTGAAGGAAGCGCTGGTCGATAACTGGTCGGTGACGGTCTTCCCTGAAGGCACCACGACTGACGGGCAATCGCTGCTGCCGTTCAAAACCTCGATGCTCTCGGTGCTCGAACCGCCGCCTCCCGGCGTGTTGGTGCAGCCGGTGATCCTCGATTACGGCCCGGTCGCTGAATGGATCGGATGGATTGGAGAGGAAAGCGGCATCAATAATGCCAAGCGAGTGCTGTCACGCAAGGGCACCTTCAAAGTCCGGCTACACTACCTCGAACCCTTCAGCCCGGAGGACTTCCGCGGCCGCAAGGCGATCAGCCACGAATCGCGCCGCCGGATCGAGGAAGCGCTGATCGAGATACTCGGCAAGCCGCTTCGGCCGTTCGCGCACACGGTTGCACCGGTTCGGTATGAACCGAAGAATGAAGATCAGGCCGCGGGTTAAAGCCCAGCCCTGACCAGCCAATCGTGGAAGATCCGGACCGGGCGGCTTTCCAGCGCGACCGGCTTGCACACGAACCAGTAGCTATAGGGGCTTTCGACCGGCTTGCCCGGCAGGTTGATCAAGCGATTGTCGTTGGCGCGGCGCAAGTGATCGTCGTGCATGATTGCGATGCCGAGCCCCTGTGCGGCGGCCTCCAGCATCAATGCGCCCGAATCGTAATGGTCAATCGCGGCCGGGTCCATCGTGTCGAGCCCATTGGCCTTCTTCCACGCCATGAAGCTTTCGGGCAGTTCATTGTGGATCAAGAAGGTCTGCTTCGTCATCACTTCCGGCGTGATGTCCGGGCCGATCGCACGCGCGGTGTCCTTGGAACAGATCGCATGGACGAGATTGTGATCGAGCCGCACAGCGTGCAGCCCGCTTGCCGGTCCGCGTGACAGGATGATCGCGGCATCCAGCGTGTCGCCCACCCGGTCTTCGAGATGCGGGGCGGTGTCAATGTCGATGTGCAGCAGCGGGTGGCGCTTGCGCAGCTCGCCCAGCCGCGGGAACAGGCGCTGGCTGCCGAACATCGGCAGCACGCCGAGGCGTAGGCGCAACAGCGCGATATTGTCCGACTGGCTCTCCACCGCGCGGGCGAGCGCTTCCATATGCGGGTTCACTGCCTCATAGAAGGCCTGGCCCTCATCCGTCAGCTGCATCGACTGACGCGCGCGGGTGAACAGCTTTTTACCAACAAATTCTTCGAGATTGCTGATCCGCCGCGACAGCGCCGAGGGGCTGAGACCGATTTCCTCCGCCGCCGCCCGGGCAGAGCCCAGACGGACCGTGCGCATGAAAGCTTCAAGCGCGCGCAGGGGGGGAAGACGACGTGCAGGCATGAATTCTCTCCTTGGTGAAGAGAGATACGCCCGAGACGCCGATTGGATGCAAAAAATCGAAGAAAAAATGCGTGGATGGCGAAAAAGTTGCGCCTATTGCATCTCACTTGCATCTTCCGGTGGATGCAATCGTAGCCGGGTTACGTGGGTTTCGTCACCCGCCGTCACCTCAATCCGCCAACCGCTCGGATGTTCCAGCACTGTGCCCACAGCGGGCACAGCCTCGGCCAGCACGAAAGCGAGGCCGCCCAGCGTGTCGACCGATTCCGCCACTTCAGCGAGACGCGGATCGATCCGCTCGGCAATGTCATCAAGCTCGGCGCGGGCGTCCACGTCCCACATGCCTTCGCCGATGGGGACGATCAGCTCTTCGGGCGTCTCGTCGTGCTCATCCTCGATCTCGCCCACGATTTCCTCGACCAGATCCTCGATCGTGATGAGCCCGTCAGTCCCCGAGAATTCATCGAGCACGATGGCAAGGTGCACGCGCTGGGTGCGCATGTCAGCGAGCACATCCAGCGCCCCGCGCGCCTGTGGCACGTAAAGCGGCTGGCGCATCAGCGTGGTCCAGTCAGCGGGTGGCGGCGTGCCATTGGCGAGGAAGGGGAACACATCCTTGATGTGGATCATGCCCACCACGCTATCGAGCGTCTCGCGATAGACCGGCATGCGCGAATGGCCGTGCTCGCTGAAGGCGGCGACCATGTCTTCCCAGCTGATCGACGCATCGACCGCGATGATCTTGCCGCGCGGCACAGCCACGTCATCGGCATCATGTTCGGAAAAGTGGAGGAGGTTGCGCAGCATCTGCCGCTCGACCCGCGACAGGTCACCCCCGCCGCTGCCGCCGGTATCGGAACCGGGGCCACCGTTTTCGTCCTCGTGCTCGTCGATGGCTTCTTCAAGCTGCTCGCGCAGGGAGCGGGCGCCTTCGAGCTTCAGGAGCTTGCGCAGCGCAGGCCACAGCCCGCTGCTACTGTCCGCGTCTCCGGATTGAGATGCGGGCGAATGGGAATCGGCCATGGCCTTGAATGGGGCTCCTATGCAGTTTCAAGCCTCATATGGGTCAGCGATGCCCAGTTTGGCAAGTATCGCTGTCTCCAGCGCCTCCATCGCCTCGGCCTGAGCGTCGCTATCGACGTGATCGTGGCCGGCAAGATGGAGCAGTCCGTGGACGATCAGGTGGGCGGCATGGGCTTCAAGCGCCACGCCCTTCTCCGCCGCTTCGCGTGCACAAGTTTCATGCGCCAGCGCGATGTCGCCGAGCATTTCGGGCGGGCCGTCTGATGCGAGGGCTTCGAGTTCCTCTCGCTCCAGCATCGGGAAGCTGAGGACGTTGGTCGGCTTGTCCCGCTCGCGCCATTCGCGGTTCAGCGTGTGGACCTCGGCATCAGAGGTGAACAGCAGGCTGACGATCAGGCGCGGGTTGGCGAGCAGCGGTTCGCCCTCACCCGCCGCCTGCGCAGCGCGCTCTGCCAGCACTTCCCAGTCGCTCGCAGGCCAGTCTTCGATATCGATGTCGAGTTGCATGATGGCGCGGCCCTTAGCGCGGAAAGCGCCGCCGCGAAACGCCGCGCTGCGGGATGCGGCCGCTTATTCGTGCCGCAGCGCGTCAATCGGATCGAGTTTGGAGGCGCGGCTGGCGGGGTAGTACCCGAAGACGATGCCCATGCCCGCCGCAAACAGGAAGCTCACCAGATTGATCATCGGATCAAACACGAAGGGCACATCGATGGCCGCGGCAAGCCCGATCGAGGCACCGAAGCCCAAGGCAATCCCCACCAATCCGCCCAGCGCGCAAAGCACCACGGCTTCAGTCAGAAACTGCAAGCGCACCTCCCGCGCCAGCGCGCCGATGGCGAGGCGGATGCCGATTTCGCGGGTCCGTTCGGTCACCGACACCAGCATGATGTTCATGATCCCGATGCCGCCCACCAAGAGACTGATCGAGGCAATCACCGCCACCATCGCCGTCAGCGCACCGGTCGCCGCGCCCAGCGCCTGATTGACCTGCGCCGTGTCGATGACGTTGAAGTCATTGGGCTGCTCCCCCTGCAACAGGCGGCGTTCACGCAGCAGATCGACCAGCGAATCTTGAATGACCGACGGCGCATAGGAAGGATCATACTTCAGCACGAAGTAATCGAGGTTTTCGTTGCCGCGAAACCGCCGCTGGACGTTCTTGAGCGGCAGATAGACTGCATCATCATCATCCGCGCCGTTGCCGCCCTGCCCGCGTTCTTCCATCACGCCGATGACCTGGCACGAAACACCGCCGAGCCGCATCCGCGCGCCGATCGGGCTGGTGCCGGGCACGAAGATCGCTTCGCGCACCTTGAGGCCGAGCAGACAGACGTTCTTGCCTGCCTCTTCTTCGTCCTTGCTGAAGGGGCGGCCTTCCTCGACCGTAATCGATTGCGCATCGAGGAAGTCGTTATTCGAGCCGACAACCCGAGTGTCCCAATCCTGCCCGTTGTAGAAGGCCGTGGCATTGGCAGCGACGGTGCCCGCCGCGATTGTCACCCCGGCGATTTGCTGCTGAACCGCCTTCACATCCGCCTCATCGAAAGGGCGGATCGTGCCGCGATCGGTGCGGACGGGGAAGACAATGAAGTTGCTCGCGCCGAGCGATGAAATCTCTTCCTGCACAGACGCGGTAACACCGTTGCCGAGCGTGACCATCGTCACCACCGCCGCGACCCCGATGATGATACCGAGCGTCGTCAGGATCGAGCGCAGGATGTGTCGCCGGATTTCGCGCAGCGCCAAGAGGAGGGTCGATCCGAGCATCAGACGGGACTGCCTTCCACGGCATGCGCACTGCGATCAATCCGTTCGACCAGGCCATCACGGAAGCGAACGATGGTCTTGGCGTAGGC
>DLGU01000074.1:4006-7627 GCA_002482865.1 Porphyrobacter sp. UBA7686 | reverse complement strand
TCATCCGCCAGCAGCACATCGGGCTGCGTCACCAGTGCCCGCGCGATCGCGACGCGCTGTTGCTGGCCGCCGGACAGTTCGGCCGGGGTGTGCGAAGCCCACGGGACCAGCCCGACCTGATCGAGCGCCCGCAACGCCGATTCGCGCCGCTGAGTCTTGTTCTCGCCGCGATAGAGCAGTGGCAGTTCGACATTCTCGAGCGCGGTCGTGCGCGCGAGCAGGTTGAAGCCTTGAAACACGAAACCGAGATAGCGGCGGCGCAGCAGACTGCGCTGATCGCGGTCCAGCTTTTGCACTTCGACACCACGGAATCGGAAGATGCCGCCGGTCGGCACATCGAGACAGCCGAGGATGTTCATCGTCGTCGATTTGCCCGAACCGGACGGCCCCATGATCGCGACAAACTCGCCGCGTTCAATGGTGAGGTCGATCCCCTTCAGCGCCTGAAACGCCGCCGCCCCGCTGCCGAAGGTTTTGGTGATGCCTTCCAGCTGGATCAGGGGTTCTGCTGTCACTGGGCCGCAGCCTTGATCCCGGTGACGACCTTCATGCCCGGCTTCAGCCCCTTGGACGTGACCACGGTCCGCCGCCCGTCGCTGCGGCCGGTCACGACCTCGACGGGTTTCAGCGTGCCGTCTGCTTGCAGCACCTGCACCACTTGGCGGCTGCCTTCGCCGATGCTGGCCTGCTGCTTGCCGTCCTCAAGCCCGATCTGCGGATTGAACACGCCGCCGCCCGCTTCCTCCTCGGTCTCCGGACGGAACCGCAGCGCGGCGTTGGGCACCAGCATCGCGCGGCCGGTGTTCTGGGTCGCGATGGTTGCGGTCGCGGTCATGCCGGGGCGCAGCAGGCCCTCGGGGTTTTGCACGGTAAGCCGCGCTTCATAGCTGACCACCGTTCCGCCCGTAGCCGACGCGGTGCCGCCGCTCGCTGAGGCTTGGGTGGTGCCCGTCGAAGCCAGATCAACCCGTTCGACCGTCGCGGGAAACTGCCGGCCGGGATAGGCATCGACAGTAAAGGTCGATTTCTGACCCGGCCTGACCTGCCCCACATCGGCCTCGTCAATCGACACGCGCAGCTGCATGGCGGACAGGTCTTCGGCGATCACGAACAGGGTCACGGTGTTAAAGCTGGCGACCACGGTCTGCCCCGGTTCGACCCGGCGGGCGAGCACGACGCCGGTGACAGGCGCACGGATCACGGCGCGGGTGCGGGTGGTGAGGCTGCCGTTCAGCGATGCCTGCGCCGCTTCGATATTGGCGCGCGCGGAAGCGACCGCCGCACGGTCCCGCTCCACCGCAGCCTCGGCCCGCTCCACCTCGATCTGCGAAGGCACGCGTCCGCCTGACAGGCGGCGCACCTCCTCAAGGCGAGCGAGCTGAACCTGATCGATCTCGATGGTCGCCTGCGCCTGTGCCAAAGCGGCGCGCGCGGCATTGAGGTTGGCACGCGATTGGGCGATCTGCTGGTCGATGATCTCGGTATTGATGACCGCAATCACTTGCCCCTTGGTCACGCGGTCGTTGACATCGACCAGCACGCTATCGAGCGGGCCGGTGACTTCTGCGCCGACCTCGACCTGGTTGGTCGGGCGCAAATTGCCAGTCGCTGTGACCGACAGCGACAGCGATTCCTGCGCCACCGGCGCGGTGATATAGTCAGGCTTGGGCGCTTCCCCGGTGCATTGCGCGATGCCGAGGATCAGCAGCACCACGATCAGGCCGGGCAGCCAGTACTTCATCCACCGCCGCCAGCGCGGGCGCGGCTTGGTGCCGAGGAATTCATCGACGCTTGGCTGCTCGTCCGGCTTGCTCAAATCGATCACTTGGTGGGCCCCTTCGCCGCGATGTCGTCAAGGCCAGCACCCTCGGGCACCGACCATCCCCCGCCCAGCGCACGCGCCAGACTGATAAAGGCGAGCGCGCGTCCGGCCTGGGCGTTGACCTCGGCGGTGCGTGTGCTCAGCAGCTGGCTTTCGGTCACCAGCAGCGTCTGAAAATCGATCAGCCCGGCCTGATACTGGCTGCGGGCAAGGATTGCGGCGTTCTGCGCGCCGTCGCTGGCCTCGATCAGCGCCGTGACCCGAGTGGCGCTGGTCTCAAGGTCGACGCCTGCGCTTTCGACCTCTTCGAGCGCCACGAGAATGCTCTGCCGCCATGCCGCGAGCGAGCCATCGGCAATCGCCTCAGCACTCTCGATCTGCCCGCGCGCACGGCCGCCGTCGAAGATCAGCTGCGTGATACCCGCGAAGATATTGCCTGTGACGAGGTCGAACAGGCTGCCCACATCGGTCGCGCTGGTACCAATCGTGCCAGACAGCCGCACGAGCGGGTAAAGCTGCGCGCGGGCCACGCCAATCCTGTTGAGATCGGCGGCCAGGCGAGCCTCAGCGCCGCTCACATCGGGGCGGCGGCGCAGCATGTCGGCCGGAGCGGACAACGCAACATCAGTCGGCGGCACGGGAACGGGGCGCGGCGCTTCGGTCAGGGCGCGATAGACCCGGCCGGGCGGCTCACCAATCAGGGTCGAGATCGCATTCGCCACCGCCACCAGATCGCTCTCCAGCAGCGGAATGCTGGCCGCGGTCTGAGCGCGCTGGGTGCGGGCCTGTTCTACGTCAAGGCTGTCGACCAATCCGGCCTGATTGCGCCAGCGGGCAATCTGGAGATTGTCTTCCTGATTGGCGAGCGTCTCGCGTGCAATCGCCAGCTGCGCGGCGAGTGAGCGCGCGGTCACCACCTGGCTCGCCACCTGTGCGACGATCACCCGTTCCAGATCGCCGACCGAATATCCTGCCGATTGCAAATCACTACGCGCAGCATCGACCGAGGCATCGAGCCGCCCGAACACATCGGCCTCCCACGCGATGTCGCTGCCGAGCGAGAACTGCACATCATCACTTGCCAGATCGCCGACATCCCGGCTTGCACCGCCACTTCCGGTGATTTGTGGCAAGCGGGCCGCGCGGGCCTGCCGCAAGCCTGCTCTTGCTGAACGCAGCCGCGTCACCGCTTGCGCCAGATCGAGGTTGCTGGTTTGCGCCTGCGCGACGAATTCCTTGACCAGCGGGTCGTTCAGCAGCACCCAGTAGCGATCAAGCGGAATATCGGCCCCGGCAGGCTCGGCCAGAACCCATTGGTCCGGGATTGGCTGAGCGCTGGCCATCGCCGGCGGCGCGGTGCGCGGAATGGCACATCCGGAAAGAACGAGCACCGCGAGCGACAGCGGTGCAAGGCCACGCGACATCGCAATCCCGCTTCGATATCGGAAAGCGGTCATGCGCAATCCGGAAGTTGCAGCTCAATCACGACGCCCGCCCCTGTGTTGTCGCACTGATCAGAAGAACTATTCCGGCCGTTGGCTGCGGAATAAAACTTCGTCCTTCGCGACTGAAAACTCATGATGTTGCTAACAGTCAGCCCCGGTCCCCACAACGCGGTTTCGTCGGACTGACTGCATCGCTCATCGAACAGGTGCGCGTCGCAGAGCCCCTACCCCTCTTCGCCGCCGCCCTCATAAGCCTCGACGATGCGGCCCACGATCGGGTGGCGCACCACGTCGGCGGCGGTGAAGCGGATGGTGCCGAAGCCTTCGACCCCCTCCAGCCGCTCGACCGCGTCG
>DLGU01000074.1:0-3946 GCA_002482865.1 Porphyrobacter sp. UBA7686 | reverse complement strand
CACCATCCGGCTGTTCTGGCCAAAGCGGGTAAGGAACATCTTCATCTGTTCGCGCGTGGTATTCTGTGCTTCGTCCAAGATGATGAAGCTGTCCGCCAGTGTGCGCCCGCGCATGAACGCAATCGGCGCGATCTCGATCTCGCCATTCGCCAGCCGCCGCTCGACCTGTTCGGGCGGCATACAGTCGTTCAGCGCATCATAGAGCGGGCGAAGATAGGGATCGACCTTCTCCTTCATGTCGCCGGGCAGGAAGCCGAGCTTCTCCCCTGCTTCCACTGCAGGGCGCGACAGGATCAGGCGCTGGACGCTCCCGGTAATCAGCTGGCTGACCGCCTGCGCGACCGCGATATAGGTCTTGCCCGTGCCCGCCGGGCCAAGCGCGAAGATGATGTCATCCTTCGCCAGCGACCGCATATATTCGATCTGCGTTGCCGAGCGCGGCACGATGGTTTTCTTGCGCGTGCGGATCATGATCGGCGGCGCGTCCATGTCGCCCGAGATGATCCCTTCCAGCGTCGGTTCGGCCGACATCGCGATCATCGACTCCACCGCGCCGGCATCGAGCGCTTCCCCTCGGGCCAAACGGTCATACATGGTCTTCAATGTCTCGCGCGCCCGGGCGACGTCATCTTCAGGGCCTTCGATCACCACCTGATGCCCGCGGGCGTGGATATAGACCCCGAGCCGGTTTTCCACCTGCACCAGATTGGCATCAAACTGGCCGAATAACGGCCCAAGCAGAGCCTGATTCTCAAAAGTCAGATCAACGCGCGCGCGCCGCGGTTCCGGAATGCCGCGCGGATCGGGCGAGAGCGCCGGGTGTCCGGCACGGGAGGGTCGTCGGCCCATAGGTTCCTTTGGCTGCGGCCGTGGGACAATCCCTCGTCCGTGAGTCGTGAGGGTAAGCGGCCCCCCGCGCAAAGCAAGCAGGCTGCGGCGAGATGGTGGTGGATAGTCATCGAAACGCCGCCAAACGAGGTCGCATAAGAGTGGAATCGAACTTGGCCGGATGAGTCGCATTCACCCGGGATTAAGCTTTAACATGTTGATATTTAGCGGAAGGAGTCGCTGTCAATGAAGCATAGCCTCGCAGTCCTTGCCGCACTCGCCACCG
This sequence comes from Porphyrobacter sp. UBA7686, assembly GCA_002482865.1. Classification (GTDB taxonomy): domain Bacteria; phylum Pseudomonadota; class Alphaproteobacteria; order Sphingomonadales; family Sphingomonadaceae; genus Erythrobacter. The sequence goes on along the minus strand of DLGU01000074.1, from coordinate 2,832 downwards.
CGATCAGCATCCCTGCCGCCGCCGAAGACGCGTCCCAGGTAGACGATGCAGTGGTCAACTGGGGGCTCGCGCTGGCCGGGAACGTGCTGCCGGACGGCAAGCTCCACAAGCTGCGCTACCCGATGTGCCTGCTGGTCGCTGCCGAGGATCAGGCGCTTGCCAAAACCGTGGCAGAGCGCGTTGTCGACAATGCCGAGCAGGCAGGCGTCGCCGTCAAGCGCGGACGCTGCGCTCCCAACACGCTGATCGCCGTGACCGACGACGCGGTCGGGCAACTGCGCGAGATGCGCAATAACTACCTCCAGTTTTACGGCTCGCACTATCTCCAGCAGCTTGACGAGATGTTCGAAACCGAAACCGCCAGCTTCGCCTTCCACGAACCGATGCAACTGTGGATGGGGCCCGAAGTCTTCCAGGGACAGCGCGAGGTGATCGGTCAGCCAGACGTGTTCGGCGCGGCGGTGGTGATTGAGCAAGCAGCAACCGAGGGACTCGATCCGGTACGGCTCGCCGATTATGCGACGCTCCGCCTGCTGGCCCCGACCATCAATGCCAGCAAGATGCCGCAGGACGCCCCAGCCGGCGCGACAACGATTCTCACCCTGTTCAGCGACCGCGACAGCGCGCCGAACATGATGACGGAATTCGACCGCGCCTATTTGCGCTCGCTTTACGCCATGCCGCGCGGGAGCACGGCGAAGGCTGTGATGGCGCACGCTTCCAAGATCGCTCTGGCTGACGAGGGCAAGTAGATGAAAGCCGCCGGTCTGGCTCTGGCAGCCGGGTTGGCCATCCCCGCCGCCGCGCAGGAGGCGGAGCCACCGCCGATCGTGGTTGAGGGTGAAAAGCCCCAGACCGAAGCCGCACTCACCGATCTCGCCCGCGATTTGGCAGGCAATCCGCGCCCACGCCGCCCGCTGGCGCGGTTTGAACAGCCGCTCTGCCTGATGGTCGCGGCTGGCGACGCCGAACTTGCTCGCGACGTTGCGACACGGATCATCGACAATGCACGGATCGCCAAGGTTCCAGTGCGCAAAAGCGGGTGCAAACCCAATGCGTTGCTCACATTCTCGAACGATGCTCACGCCCAGCTGCGCGATATCCGCAAAAGCGGGCGGCGGCTGTTCGCCGGAATCAGTGCGCGCGAGATCGACGCTGCAATGGACGCGCGCGATCCGGTCTATGTGTTCCAAGCCAGCAAGCAAACCGCAGCCAGCGGCGAAGTCATCATATCCAGTCCCGAAGCTGGCGGTTCGGGCGGCATTCCAGGGCCAACCAACCAGATCTGGAGCGCAGGGCGCCTGAAGCGCGAGATCAGGGAAGACATGCTGGCCGTGCTCGTGGTGGTCGATAATGGGGCAACCGCGGGCCTCAGTCCGGTGCAGATCGCCGACTATGCCAGCCTGCGCCTGCTGGCCCCCACAGGCGAAGTCGATGTGGCCGAGGCTGACGCACCGCGCACCATCATGACCCTGTTTGTTGCACCTTCGGATGCACCTGCTGCCATGACCCGTTTTGACCGCGCCTATCTCAAGGCGCTCTACCGGATGCCCGCAGGTGCCTTCGCTTCCGAAGTGCTGCGCGCCGCAGTGGTAGACGTTACGCGCGGAACTGAGGACGAGCGGTGATGGGCTAACGGCGGAGCGCTCAGGCGGGGGCGGAAACGACGCCCCTGAGTGAATTTGGCCCCGCGTCGGCGAGTGTCACTTCGACCAGATCGCCGATGGCATAATCGCCCTCGAACCACACCGATTGCAGCCACGGCGACTTGCCGAGCCATTGGCCGGGGTCGCGGCCGGTGCGATCAATCATGACCGTGCAGGTCTTGCCGACACTCGCCTGATTGAAGGCATATTGGTGGTGTGCGAGGCGGGCCTGCAAGCGTTGGAGGCGGTCCGCCATCACGTCTGGCGCAATCTGCCCCTCCATCGTCGCAGCAGGCGTGCCGGGTCGCGGCGAGTATTTGAAGCTGAAGCACGCGGCGTAGCGGACTTCGTCGACGATCCGCAGCGTGTCTTCAAACTCCGCTTCAGTCTCACTCGGGAAGCCGACGATGAAATCGCCTGACAGAGCGATATCGGGCCTCACGGCGCGGAAGCGTTCGATGACCTTCAGATAGCTTTCCGCCGTGTGCTGGCGGTTCATTGCCTTGAGGATGCGGTCATTCCCCGCCTGCACCGGCAAGTGCAGATAGGGCATGAGCTTATCTACCTCGCCATGTGCGGCGATCAGCGCGTCGTCCATGTCGTTGGGGTGGCTCGTGGTGTAGCGGATGCGCTCCAGCCCATCGATCCGGGCGAGCGCGTGGATCAGGCCTGCCAGCCCGGTGCGGCGGCCCTTGTCATCCTCGCCGCGCCAGGCATTGACGTTCTGGCCGAGCAGCGTGATCTCCTTCGCGCCCGCCTCAACCAGCTTCTGCGCCTCGGCCACAAGATGCGGGAAGGGCCGCGAGATTTCCGCGCCGCGGGTATAGGGCACCACGCAATAGGTGCAGAACTTGTCGCAGCCTTCCTGCACCGTCAGGAACGCGCTGGGGCCACGCTTCTTGCGCTGCGGGAGCGCGTCGAACTTGGCGATGGCGGGCATATCGGTATCGGTCGCGCGTTTGCCCTGCACCGCTTGCCCGAGCATGTCCGGCAGGCGGTGATAGGCCTGCGGGCCGACCACGATGCTGACCGCAGGCGCGCGGCGCCATGATCTCCTCACCCTCGGCTTGGGCGACGCAGCCAGCGACGGCGATCAGCGGCTGCTTGCCGGCTTGCTTGCCCGCGAAGACCAACCGGCCAATGTCCGAATAGACCTTCTCGGCGGCCTTCTCGCGGATGTGGCAGG
>DLGU01000099.1 GCA_002482865.1 Porphyrobacter sp. UBA7686 | reverse complement strand
CGTGGGTCGATGAATTGCGCGGCAAGCCTTCCAGCTGCATCGCCAGATCGACGAGGCGCTTCACGTCCTTGTCGTTGTCATACTCACGCCGGAAATCCGCCGCGCCGTTGAGTGCGCGCGGCAGCGGCCAGGGGTCAGTCGGGTGATTGGGCACCATCTTGCACAGCCGGTCGACCTGACCGTAGCTCATTTGCAAGATCCGTCCGCAATCGCGCAGCACCGCGCGGGCCTTCAGCTTGCCGAAGGTGATGATCTGCGCGACGTGATCGCTGCCGTATTTGGCCTGAACGTAACGGATCACCTCGCCCCGCCGCGTTTCGCAGAAGTCGATATCGAAGTCGGGCATCGAAACGCGTTCGGGGTTGAGGAAGCGTTCGAACAGCAGGCCGAGCTTGATCGGATCAAGATCGGTAATGGTCAGCGCCCATGCCACCGCCGAGCCTGCGCCCGAACCACGCCCCGGCCCCACCGGAATGCCCTGATCCTTGGCCCACTTGATGAAGTCGGCCACGATCAGGAAGTAACCCGGGAAGCCCATGTTGACGATGACGTTGATCTCGAATTCGAGGCGGCGCTTGTAAGTCAGCACCTCATCCCAAATCCCGTTCGTCCTGAGCTGGTCGAAGGACTGTTCTTGTTCTTCGAGCGCTTCGGCAGAAGGCAAAAGCAGGGCTTCGACAAGCTCAGCCCGAACGGTGTCAGGGTAGTAGGGGGCAAGCCTTTCAACCAATCCCTTGCGCGAATCTTCCGCCAGCATCCGCGCCTCGCCGGACAGGTCGCCCGCAAGGCTGGGCAGGATCGGCTTGCGATAGGGCGGCGCAAAGGCGCAGCGCTGGGCGATCACCAACGTGTTGGCGGTCGCTTCGGGCAAGTCGGCGAAAGCCTCCTCCATCATCGCCGCCGACTTGACGAAAGCCTGCGGGTTGGAGCGCGGGCGATCATCGGCATCGATCTGGGTCGAGTTGGCGATGCACAGCATGGCGTCATGCGCCTTGTGCATATGCGGTTCAGCAAAGTTTGCCGGGTTGGTGGCAACCAGCGGTAGGCCTCGCGCGTAAGCGAGGTCGATCAACGCCTCCTCGGCCCGTTCGCACACCGGATCGCCGTGGCGCGCGAGTTCGATATAGAGCCGTCCCGGAAACAGCGCCTCCAGCCGGTCAGCGAGCCGCGCGGCGGCCTCATGCTGCCCCTCGGCCAGCAGCCGGGTCAGCCCGCCCTCACCCGCGCCAGTCAGCGCGATCAGACCAGCGGTGCGGCCCTCAAGGTCGGCGAGCGTGACATGGGGATCGCGTTCCAGCGGCCGGTCGAGGTGCGCGGAGGAGACCAGATAGCACAGGTTGTCATAGCCTGCGTCGTCCTGCGCAAACAGGGCGAGGTAATCGACCCCGCCGCGTTCATCATCCCGCGCCACGCCCAGCATCGCGCCAATGATCGGTTGAACGCCTTCGCTCTTGCACGCAGCAGCGAAGGCCATGATCCCGTAAAGCCCGTTGCGGTCACAGATGGCGATCGCGGGGTAGCCGCGCTCCTTCGCCAGCTTGGCAATGTCCTTGGGATCGATCGCCCCTTCGAGCATCGAATAGGACGAGAGCACGCGCAGGGGGACGAAGGGAGCAAAGGGCATGGGGCGAATATGCGCAATCGTCCCGTCAGCGCCAAGGGTGGCTTCCACAGGAAACTCTCGTCGTCCCGGACTTGATCCGGGATCGGTCACAATTTCAGACCGACCCCGGCTCGGGGGCCGGGGCGACGATTTAGGGCTAAAGCAGCGCTTCGATATCCCGCGCGATCTTCTCCGGCGCGTCGGTCGGGCCGTAGCGCTTCACCACGTTGCCATCCCGGCCGATCAGAAACTTCGTGAAATTCCACTTGATCGAAGTCGACCCCATCAGCCCTTTGGCCGAGGTTTTCATCCAATCATACAGCGGCGAGGCCTTGGTGCCGTTGACGTCGATCTTGGCCATCAGAGGAAAGGTGACGCCGAAATTGACCTTGCAGAACTCGGCGATCTCATCAGCATTGCCGGGTTCCTGACCGCCGAACTGGTTGCAAGGGAAGCCCAGCACTTCAAAGCCCTGATCCTTGTATTGCTGGAACAGCTTTTCCAGCCCGTCATACTGCGGGGTGAAGCCGCACTTGCTCGCGGTGTTGACCACCAGCAGCACGGTGCCGAGCTTGTCCTTGAGGTCGAGGGGCTCACCCCGGTTGGTGGTGACGGTGAAGTCGGCAATCGTCGTCATGTCCGTGATCCCCTGTTAATGCGATTAAACGAGCACACCTTCCTTGAGGCGCACCACCCGGTCCATTTTCGCCGCGAGGCGTTCGTTGTGGGTCGCGACCAACGCCGCGCTGCCTTCGCCCCGCACCAGCGCGAGAAATTCGGCCAGCACATTGTCGGCAGTAACTTCATCGAGGTTGCCGGTCGGCTCGTCCGCCAGCACCAGCGTCGGCCGGTTGGCGAGCGCGCGAGCGACGGCGACGCGCTGCTGCTCCCCGCCTGAAAGTTGGCTGGGCCGGTGGGTCAGGCGCTGGCCGAGGCCGAGGCTGGTGAGCAGGCTGTCGGCCCGCGCTTCTGCCTCCACCCGCGCTACACCCAGGATCATCTGCGGCATTACCACATTCTCGCGCGCGTTGAAATCGGGCAGCAGGTGGTGGAACTGGTAGACGAAGCCAAGATGTTCGCGCCTGAGCCGGGTGCGCTGATCGCTGGCGAGGTCTTCGGCACGTTCGCCCGCCACGCTGATCGAGCCTTCGAACCCGCCTTCCAGCAGGCCCACGGCTTGCAGCAAAGTCGATTTGCCCGAGCCAGACGGGCCCAGCAGCGCCACGATCTCACCCGGCATGATGTCGAGATCGATGCCCCGCAGCACCTCGATCCGCTGCCCGCCTTGTTCAAAGGCGCGCTTCAATCCGCGCAGGGACACGATCGGGGCTCCGGTGACCAGAGGACTACTCATAACGCAGCACCTGCACCGGATCGGTGTTCGCCGCCTTGAGCGCGGGATAGAGCGTCGCCAGGAAGCTCATCCCCAGCGCCAGCATGACAATGCCGAAGACTTCCCACGGATCCGTGCGCGACGGCAGGGTGGAGAGGAATCGGACTTCCGGATCCCAAATCTCCTGCCCGGTGGCAAAGGCGATGAAATCGACAATCTGCTCGCGGAAGAACAGCACGATCGCGCCCAGCAGCAAGCCCCGCCATCGTCCCGATTGCGCCCACGGTGGTGCCGGTGGTCACGAAAATCTTGAGCAGAGCTGCGCCGCGTCGCGCCCATCGTGCGCATGATCGCGATATCGCGGGTCTTGGCGCGCACCAGCATCACCAGACTTGAAAGGATGTTGAACGCCGCGACCACCACCATGAAGGAGAGCGCAAAGAACATCGCCACGCGTTCGACCTGCAAGGCTTCGAACAGCGCCGAGTTCATCGTCTTCCAGTCCGCGATCAGCGCCTTGCCAGTGAGCCGAGCGGAGACGGGCGCGAGGATTTCGCCGACCTTGTCAGGGTCATCCACCGTCACTTCGATCTGCGCGACAGAATCGCCCATCAACAGCAATTGCTGCGCGTCCTTCAGGGGCAGCATCACGAACTTCTCATCGAAGGTGTAGATCCCGACCTCGAAAATCGCGCCGACTTCATAGCCGACTTGCCGGATCGAGGTGCCGAACGGCGTGGTCCGGCCCGCCGGATTGATGATGGTGATAACGTCCCCCACCCGGATGCCAAGGTTCTGCGCCAGACGGCTGCCAATCGCGACCCGGCCCATGCCGTCCTGCCCCGGCTCCGCCAGACTGCGGATATCGCCGAGCAGCACCTTCTCGCCCAAGGCGGCAATATCCTTGTCGGACTGTCCGCGCAGGAAGATCGCCTCGACCCGCCCGCCGAAGCTGGTCAGCAGGGGCCGCTCGATCAGCGGGGAGACTTCAACCACGCCCGGTGTTTTCTCGATATCGGCCATGACATCGCGCCAATCCGTAAGCTTGCCGTCATAGCCCTGCACCACCGCATGGCCGTTCAGCCCCACGATCTTGTCGAGCAATTCGCCGCGAAAGCCGTTCATCACGCTCATCACGACCACCAGCAGCGCCACCGAAAGCGCCACCACGCCGACCGATATGCCCGCGACAAGCGCAATGAACGCCTCCCCCTTGCCGGGCCAGAGGTAGCGTTTGGCGATCATCCATTCGAAGGGGGAGAGCATGAGAGGTGCGGGTTGCCCGTTATTGGCTGAACCCTGCCTGTAGAGCGCCTGCTGGCTCGCGGCAATCCAATGTTACGCCCCGCCCCCGGGCCTGCCTGTCACACGCCAGTCAGCAAAAAGCCGGGGCAGATGGGCGTGCTTTGACTTGTAATTGATCCGTCACATCGCCATTGGAGCCTTGCGCCGCGGCAGCATGGTTCGCGGACAGGTCTGGTGATGCCGATGACGCCCCTCAATGTGACTCACCCCTTCCTCGATTGCGATGGCGACAAGCTGCGCGAGGAATGCGGAATCTTCGGTGCAATCCGCGCCAATGACGCGGCAGCGACGACCGCGCTGGGGCTCCACGCGCTCCAGCATCGCGGGCAGGAAGCGGCCGGAATCGTCAGCTTCGACGGCAAGGAATTCTTCGCCAGCCGCGGGCTTGGCCATGTCGCCGAAAACTTCTCCTCCTCCGAAGCGATTGCGGCGCTGCCCGGCCATATGGCCGCAGGCCATGTGCGCTATTCGACCACCGGCGGATCGGGTCTGCGCAATGTCCAGCCGCTCTATGCTGATCTGGCGAGCGGCGGCTTTGCCGTGGCGCATAACGGCAATATCTCGAACGCGATGAGCCTGCGCACCGATCTGGTGAACAAGGGTTCGATCTTCCAGTCGACCTCCGATACCGAGGTCATCATCCACTTGGTCGCCACCAGCCGCTATCCGACCATTGCCGACCGGCTGGTCGATGCCCTGCGCCTGGTCGAAGGCGCCTATGCGCTGATCGTGATGACGCCCGAAGGCATGATCGCCTGCCGCGACCCACTCGGCATTCGTCCCCTGGTGATGGGCCGGATGGGCGATGCGATCCTGTTCGCCTCCGAAACTGTCGCTTTCGACGTGGTCGGCGCCGAAGTGATCCGCGAGATCGAGCCGGGCGAGTTGGTGCTGGTCGACTTCGCGGGTGAGATTCGCACAGTGCGCCCATTCGGCAGCCCCGCCCCGCGCCCCTGCATCTTCGAACACGTCTATTTCAGCCGCCCCGATTCTGTCTTTGCCGGGCGCTCGGTTTACGAAGCGCGCAAGGCCATCGGGATGCAGCTCGCGCTCGAATCTCCGTGCGAGGCTGATCTGGTGGTGCCGGTGCCAGACAGCGGCGTTCCGGCGGCCATCGGCTTTGCCCAGCAATCGGGCCTGCCGTTCGAACTCGGCATCATCCGCTCGCACTATGTCGGGCGGACCTTCATTCAGCCATCGGACGGCGCGCGTCATTCGAGCGTGAAGCGCAAGCACAACGCCAACCGTGCACTGGTTGAAGGCAAGCGGATCGTGCTGATCGACGATTCCATCGTGCGCGGCACCACCTCGATGAAAATCGTCGAGATGATGCGCGAAGCGGGCGCCAAGGAAGTCCATTTCCGCGTCGCCAGCCCGCCGACCGCACATTCCTGCTTCTACGGCGTCGACACGCCCGAACGTTCGAAACTGCTCGCCGCGCGCATGGAGCTGGAGCCGATGCGCCAGTTCATCAAGGCCGATAGCCTCGCCTTCATCTCGATCGACGGGCTCTATCGCGCGGTCGGGTCACAGGCGCGCAACAAGACCTGCCCGCAATTCTGCGACGCCTGCTTTACCGGCGACTATCCGACGTCGCTGACCGACCTGGCGCTTGCCGAACAGAAGAGCGCCGAACTTCCCTTTGCTGATCCCAAGGCTGCCTGACCCATCATGACCGATACTGCCAAGCCGCTTTCCGGCCGCACCGCGCTTGTCACCGGCGCCAGCCGCGGGATCGGTGCTGCCACCGCCAAGGCGCTGGCCCGCGCAGGCGCGCACGTCATTCTGGTGGCGCGCAAGGTCAAGGCGCTGGAAGCGGTCGAGGATGAAATCCACGCCTTTGGCGGCACGTCGACCATTGCGCCGATTGACCTGACTGAGCCTGATGCCGTCACCCGCCTTGCCTCGGCGATTGCAGGGCGCTGGCAGACGCTCGACATCATGGTGCTGGCGGCGGCCTATCTGCCCGAACTGACGCCGACCTCGCAGATCGAACCCAAGCCGTTCAATCAGGCGCTGCTGACCAATGTGGTCGCAACCCAGGCGCTGCTCGCCGGGTTCGATCCGCTGCTGCGCCGCGCCGAGGCGGGCCGGATCATCGGCCTCACCAGCAGCGTCGCCGCGAAGCCGCGACCCTATTGGGGCGCTTACGGCGCGACCAAGGCCGCGTTCGAGCATCTGCTTGAAGCCTATGCCGCCGAAGTCGAGCGGCTCAGCCCCCTGCGTGTTGCAATCGTCGATCCCGGCGCCACCCGCACCGAAATGCGCGCGCGGGCCTATCCGGGCGAAGACCCCGCAACGGTCAAGGCCCCTGAAGTGGTGGCTGAGCGTTTGCTGGCGCTGCTGGTGGAGGGTTTTGACAGCCTCCACCGTGAACGGATCGACTGAACCCAATCCTCCTTACCCCCGCGTTAACCATATCCTGAAACCCGCGCTTAACGAACGCGGGAGCAAACTATCGCGTGGACCATACCGCCCGGAGAGACCTCAGATTTCAGGACAAGGCTAATGCAATGCCCGTGAGTTCAGATCCCTACAGCTCTGCTGCGCAGGAAGATCGGTGCAGTCCGCGCACGCGGCTGACGATCCCGGCGACCTTGCGCGCCTCGGGCGGACGTGCGTTCCAAAGCGTGGTGCATGACCTGTCGATCTCCGGCTTTTCGGCCGCGTCGATCAACCGGATGCATGAAGGCCAAATGTGCTGGCTCACCCTGCCCGGCCTCGAATCGCTTCAGGCCGAAGTCGTGTGGTGGGACAATTGCATCGTCGGCTGCGCCTTCAGCGAGCTGCTCAGCCCGATTGTCCATGACAACATCCTGCAACGCTACAGCAACGTCGGCGTCTATCGCCAGATGATCTGAGCGCGGCGTAGGCGCTTACTTCGCCTCGGCTGCAACCTTCCGGCTCAGATCGAGGAACTGCCCGCGCTCCGGCCCGCCGCTGGCCGTGGCCCAGTTGCCGACATAGGCGAAGACCACGCGCTTGTCGGGAAACAGTGTGATGCCCTGACCGAAGATCCCTTGGGCGCCGAACGTGCCCTGCGGATAGGTCCACCACTGGTAGCCATAGCCGAAACCGCTCGTCCCGAAATCGACGGCGCTGTCGGTCGCCTCGGCAAACCAACCTTCGGGCACCGCGCCCTTGCCGCCTTCCAGCACGAACTGGCCCATGCGGGCATAGTCGCCGAGCGTGATCGACAGGCAGCAGCCGCCGATATTGCCGCCGCGCGGATCGACCATCCAGAACAGCCCGCCTGCAAACCCGGCAGGCTCAGTGATCTTGGCCTGCGCATATTCGGCCAGCGGCTCGCCGACCGCATTTTCAACCAGCACGCCGATGAGGTTGGTCTCGCCGGTTTTATAGACCCACTTCTCACCCGGTTCGGCCTCTCGCGGCAGCGCCTTCATTTGCGCCACGATCGCCTCGGGGCCGTATTCGACCACGAAACGGTTCATCTGGGCAACGTCAGAGTTGGCGTCGGTGTAATCCTCGTTCCACTTCACCCCGCTGGTCATGGTGGCGAGTTGGCGCACGGTCACGCCTTCATAGGCCGAGCCCTTGAGGCCCGGGATATACTTGGTCACCGGATCATCGAGGCTGGTGATAAACCCGTCCTTCACTGCCGCGCCGAGCAAGGTCGAGGTGAAGCTCTTGGCGACCGAGAAGCTCGTCCAGCGATCAGTGGGCTTGAGGCCGAGGCCGTATTCCTCGTGCACGACCTTGCCATCGACGAGCACCATCACACCGGCGGTCTTGGTCGCCTGCATCAAGGCGGTGATCTCAGCCTGCAAGGCAGGGCTGAGCGGCGTGCCCTTGGGCAGCGCGCGCGGGGTCTTGGCGGCGGGGACTTCGTGCCCGGCGAACCATTGCTCCATCGCGCGGAAACGCTCCGAGCGCTGGCTGTCATTCCAGAACAGCACGGCCAGCTCCGAAGGATCGCGCGCGGGCGGCTGGGTGAGCTGGACCGCGGGCGCCGCGGGGCCAGCGGCCACCTCAGGCGCGGTGTCAGCAGTTGACGCACACCCGCCGAGCAGCGCGGCCAGCGCCAGACCCGAAACCACTCCTGCCCATCGCCGATCTGCGCGCATCTTCCCGTCCTCCCGTTTTTCTCTCACGCGGGCATAGGCCGATGCAGCGCTGGCGGGCAAGCCCCGCTTTAGCCGTCCTTCAGCGTCTTGAGCGCCGCCAACGCCCGTTCGCGCGCCTGCCTGTGCGGGACGATCTTGCGCGGATAGCCTGCGGGCCTGCGCCCGAACTCCTCGGGGTCGTGGACGTAGGGTTCGTCGACGCCTTTCAATTCCGGCACATAGGTGCGGATATAACGCGCAGCGTCGAACTTCTCGGACTGCGAGAGCGGGGCCATGATCCGGCTGAACATGTTGGAATCGACCCCCGTCCCTGCCGTCCACTGCCAGTTGGCGGCGTTGGAGGCGTAGTCGGCATCGCAGAGCGTGTCCCAAAACCACTTTTCACCCTCGCGCCAGTCGATCAACAGGTGCTTGATCAGGAAGCTCGCGGTGATCATCCGCACGCGGTTGTGCATCCATCCGGTCTGCCACAGCTGCCGCATCCCGGCATCGACGATGGGGTAACCGGTGCGGCCCTCTTGCCAGGCTTTGAGGTCGCGTGCGGCGGCAGGGTCGGTCGCAGGATCGCGCCAGGGGAAACGGTCGAAATCCTCGCGGTAGTTCTGCGTAGCATAGCGCGGGAATTGCAGGATCGCGTTCTGGGAGTAATCGCGCCAGATCAGCTCGCCCTCAAAGGTGCGCCAGCCGTCCGACCGCTTGTGCTTGAAGCGGTGCCAAATCTGGATGGGAGAGATTTCGCCAAAATGCAGATGTGGCGAGAGGCGCGAGACCTTGTCGACGCTGGGGAGGTTGCGCTTGTCGTCGTACCCGTCGACGTCGGCTTCCCATGCGGAGAGGCGTTCGTGCGCGGCGTCCTCGCCCACCTGCCAGAAGTCGCGCATCCCGCCCGACCAGTCGGGCTTCGTGGGGAGCAGGCTCCATGACGCGAGGTCATCGCTGGCAGGCCAGCTATCCGGCGCATTAAGCTTCTCAGGGGCAGGCAGTTCATCGCGGGGGGGAAACTCGGCCCGCACGGCGCGGCTGAACGGGGTGTAGATCTTGTACTGCCCGCCCGTCCCGGTGGTGATGCTGCCCGGCGGCATCAGGTAGTTGCCGTGGTGCAGTTGCAGGTCGATAGACTTCGCCAGCTTGCGCTCGGCGTTAAGCCACCACGGTTCGTAGTGGTGGTTGGCGTGGATGGTGGCCGCGCCAAGCTCCGCCGCCAGCTTGGTAAGCTCCTCCACCGCATCGCCGCGGCGCAGGATCAGCTTGCCGCCCTTGGCTTCGAGGCTCTTCGCGAGGCTCACCAGCGAATGATGCAGCCACCACCGCGACGCGCCGCCATAGGCGTGGTGCTTGGGGCTTTCATCGTCGAGGACATAGACGCACACCACCGGCCCAGCCTGGGCCGCATGGTAGAGCGCAGGATTATCAGCCAGCCGCAGATCGCGCCGCAGCCATACGAGTTGGGTCATTTGTCTCTCTAGGTTCGCGTTTCCCCACCAACGCCGTCATGCTGAACTTGTTTCACCTTCAAATGTCGGATTTCCCGTTCCCGTCATCCTGAACTTGTTTCAGGATCCATTCCTCTTCTCGCACCGTCGGTTGGATGGGGCACGATGGATGCCGAAACAAGTTCAGCATGACGGGCTATGGCAAGGGTTCGCACTTAACATCGGGCAGCGCGAGGCTGAAGCGGTCCCCCACCCGCGGGTCGGTAAAACGCGCGTCGCGCAGGATCACCGAACCATCGGGCGCACGGGTCAGGAAGGGCGCGCGCGACCAGAACAGGAATGCGTCGAGCTGTGAATTGGTGCGGCGCCGGGCGGCGAGGTCGAGCCACCGGCACGGCTCGGAAGTGATCGGCTGAGGGCGCCCGTATCCCGAGAAGCTGTCGAACGCGCCGAGGAACCAACTCCCTTTCCCGCCCGCGACAATCTCGCGCCGCCAAGGTGCAAGCGGAACCGGCGAGGCTATGATCCGGGCGTAAGGCAACGGCGCCCTGCCAACCGATACGCCCTCGAGCGTGGCGGCCACCACGGTATTCGCCGAGATGAAGCCATTCACCCCAATATACGCCAGCACCGCAGCAATCCCCACCCGCGCAGGCCGCATCCACTCTGCCCCCGCCTTCTCCCGCCGCCGCGACCACCAGATGCTCGCGCTCAGCAGCGCCCACAGCCACACATCGATAATGAACAGCGTATCGCCGTAGAACCATTGCGAGGAGAACGGCTCCAGCAACCGGATGCCATAGACGTTGAGCCAGTCGAAGAACGGGTGGCTCAGGCACCCGACAAACGCCATCGCGTAGAGCCAGCCAAACCGCACCGGCAAACGCGCCTCGGGCCGCGTTCCACGCTTCGTCTGCCAGCGGTCAAACGCCCACAGCATCCCCGCCAATATCAAGGGCAGCAGCACCAGTGCGGGCGGGCCGTGGGTGATGCCGCGGCGGAAGGCGAGGTGCTCGGTGCCCTCCAGCCAGAAAAAGCACGCCGCATCCACGTCCGGCAGGTTTGCGCCGATGATCAGCGCCGGCATGGCGAGGCCTGTGGTGCGCTTCAGCCCCGCCTGCCCCAGCACCGCGCCGACAAGGCTATGTGTCAGATTGTCCATGACTTCATGAGTTAGCGTGCACGTCCGCGCGCGGCGAGTGCAAAGTTGCTTGGAACTTGCCCCCTCCCTCGCCTATCGCACCGCGAAAGACCCGGGAGAGAACCACAATGACCGACCACCCTGAAGTCCTTGGCCCATACATCCGCCCCGACATGAAGGCCTTCCTCGACATGATGGCGCAGGTGAACGGGCCGAAGCTGGTCGACATGACGCTGGCCGAAGCGCGCGGTTCCTATGTGAAGATGCACGGCATTGCCGACCGTCCGGCACGCGCACTGCCGGTGATCCGCGACCTCGCCTGCCCCGGCCCCCATGGCGACATCCCACTGCGCCTCTATGATGCCCGCGAAACCCGCGAGGAAGCCGCGCCGGTGGTCATGTTCTACCACGGCGGCGGGTTCGTGATCGGCGATCTCGACACCCACCACGCGCTGTGCAGCGAGATTGCCGCACTGATCGATCTGCCGCTGGTCGCGGTCCATTACGCGCTCGCACCCGAAGCGCCCTTCCCTGCAGCGATCCTCGATTGCGAGGCGGCGACGCGCTGGGTGGCGGGCAGCCCCGCTGAGCTGGGCCGCACCGCCAGCGGCATTATCACCATCGGCGACAGCGCCGGGGGCAATGCCACGGTGGTCGTGGGCCAGCTCCTCGCAGCCAACCCCGCCGCCGTGCCGGTGGTGCTGCAAGTGCCGATCTTCCCGCTGGTCGCCGATGCGAACGGGTCAGCCAGCATGGCGGCGTTCTCGGACGGCTTCCTGCTGACCGGCGACACCATGGCCTTCTTCGATGCGGCTTACGGTGCTGACCGGAGCGACCCCCGCGGCTTCCCGATCCTTGGCGATCACAGCCAAGCCCCGCCCACCATCGTCGTCACCGCCAGCCTCGATCCGATCCGCGATTCGGGCCGCGCCTATGC
>DLGU01000104.1 GCA_002482865.1 Porphyrobacter sp. UBA7686 | reverse complement strand
CTTGTCGGTCAGCGTCAGCGCCGGAGCGACGGTGATCGAGTCCCCGGTATGCACCCCCATCGGGTCGACGTTCTCGATCGCGCAGATGATGATCGCGTTGTCCTTGCGGTCGCGCACTACCTCCATCTCGAACTCTTTCCATCCGAGCAGCGATTCCTCGATCAGCACTTCGGTGGTGGGAGAGGCATCAAGGCCTTCGCGCACGATCTGGTCGAACTCGGCCTTGTTATAGGCAATGCCGCCGCCGGTGCCGCCGAGCGTGAAGCTGGGGCGGATGATCGAAGGCAGGCCGGTGCGTTCAAGAATCACGCGCGCTTCTTCGAGCGTGTTGGCGACGCCAGAACGCGCACTTTCCAGCCCGATCGCAGTCATCGCATCGCGGAACCGCTGGCGGTTTTCGGCCTTGTCGATCGCGTCAGCCTTGGCCCCAATCATTTCGACGCCGTATTTCGCCAGCGTCCCGTCCGCATCCAGCGCCAGCGCGCAGTTCAGCGCGGTCTGCCCGCCCATCGTGGGGAGCAGCGCATCGGGGCGTTCCTTGGCGATGATCTTGGCGACGATATCGGGCGTGATCGGCTCGATATAGGTCGCGTGCGCGAACTCCGGATCGGTCATGATCGTCGCCGGGTTGGAGTTGACGAGGATGACGCGATAGCCCTCCTCCTTCAACGCCTTGATCGCCTGCGTGCCGGAGTAATCGAACTCGCACGCTTGGCCGATGATGATCGGGCCAGCGCCAATGACGAGGATGGAGGAAATGTCGGTTCTTTTGGGCATTTAGGCGGCTTTCGGACTATACAGCCCCTTCCCTAGGGGGAAGGGGTTGGGGATGGGGGCGCCACGATGGCGGAAAAGAGACTGACGGGGTTCGCGCGAAGCTTGCGCAACGCACCAACGGATGCCGAACAACGCCTCTGGCTGCACTTGCGCGCAAGCCG
Organism: Porphyrobacter sp. UBA7686; assembly: GCA_002482865.1. Classification (GTDB taxonomy): domain Bacteria; phylum Pseudomonadota; class Alphaproteobacteria; order Sphingomonadales; family Sphingomonadaceae; genus Erythrobacter. The sequence goes on along the minus strand of DLGU01000104.1, from coordinate 5,266 downwards.
CTTTGAGGGCGCGAAATTCACCAGGCAGTTTCCGGTTGGCGGTTTCATCGTCGACTTCGCCTGCCGATCCTTGCGCATTGCGATCGAACTCGACGGCGGACAGCATTCCGAAAGCGAAGCGGACGCGAACCGCACGCGCATCATCGAAGCTCACGGCTACCGCGTGATCCGCTTCTGGAACAACGAGGTGCTGGGGAATATCGACGGCGTGCTGACGGTGATCGCCGAGGAAATCGCAATCGCGCGCAACCAATAAGCCCCTTCCCTTCAGGGAAGGGGTTGGGGATGGGTGCTCCACGCCCGTTACGAAGCCCCGCCCCCTCACTGCCGAACCCCCATCCCCAACCCTTCCCCAAGGGGAAGGGAGCGGACTGCCGTATTTAAAAGCGAAGGAGGCTCGCTCACACGAGCCCCCCCACAAACTTCTCGAACAGGTAGAAACTATCCTGCGGCCCCGGCGAAGCCTCGGGGTGATACTGCACCGCGAAAGCTCGCTTGCCCTTGATCGCAATCCCGCAATTAGTCCCGTCGAACAGTGAGACATGGGTCTGCTCGACATTCTCCGGCAGGCTCGCCGCATCGACCGCGAAGCCGTGGTTCATCGAGGTGATCTCGACCAGCCCAGAGGTTTCCCCCCAGCCCTCGCCCACACGCTGGACGGGGTGGTTCGCGCCGCGATGGCCCTGGTGCATCTTGAGCGTCTTCGCGCCCGCCGCCAGCGCCAGCATCTGGTGGCCGAGGCAGATGCCGAACAGCGGAACGTCCGCATCAAGCAGCGCCTTGATCACCGGCACCGCATATTCGCCGGTCGCCGCCGGGTCGCCGGGGCCGTTGCTCAGGAACACGCCATCGGGGGCGAGCGCCATCACTTCGTCAAACGAGGTCTTGGCCGGCACCACCGTCACCCGCGCACCCGCCTTCACCAGATTGCGGAAGATATTGTCCTTCGCGCCGTAATCGATCGCCACGACGTGGGGGCGCTCACCCCCTCCGTTCGCCTCGAGCGTAGTCGAGAGGCCCTGCGCAGGTGTCTCGACTTCGCTCGACACGAACGGGGCTGCTTTCTTATTCCAAGGCGCGCGGCCATAGCCCTTGCCGAGGGTCCAGTAGCCGCCCTCCCAGCCTTCCTGCGCTTCGCGGGTCACGCGAATGGCGAGGTCCATGCCCTCCAGGCCTGGCCATGCCTTCGCGCGTTCCAGCAGCGCAGGGAGATCGAACTTGCCGTCGGGCGCATGGGCGATCACCGCATTGGGCGCGCCGCTCTGGCGGATGCGGCGGGTGAGCGCGCGGGTATCAACGCCCGCCAGCCCGATCTTGCCGTTGCGCACCATCCAGTCGGCGAATTTCTCGATAGAGCGGAAGCTCGACGGTTCGGTCACATCCTCGCGGACAATGCAGCCGACTGCGCCTTCGACCTTGCTTTCAATATCCTCGCCGTTCGCACCGACATTGCCGATGTGCGGGAAGGTGAAGGTGACGATCTGCGCGGCGTAGGATGGATCGGTGAGCACCTCCTGATAGCCGGTCATCGCGGTGTTGAAGCAAACCTCACCCACGGATGCGCCGACAGCCCCGAATCCGCGACCCCAGACCACTGTCCCATCGGCCAGAACAATTACTCCGGTCGCGCCAGAAGGTTGCGCGCGGAAAGATGCGGGGTCGGCCATGGGGCGCTCCGTTTGCGGTAAAGCCAGCGATGTTGCTAAGTTTCGTCCGCTAGGCGCGGTGGCGGGCCGCGTCAACCTAGGCGTGCCGCGCTATTTGCGTTAGAGGCGCGCGCCTGAGTTCAATCCACAGGAAACACGTAATGATCCGTGACGATATCAAGGCCGCCACCATCACCGCGATGAAAGCGGGCGAAAAGGACCGCACCGCCGCGCTCCGCCAAATCAGCGCCAAGATCAAGGACCGCGACATTGAGGAGCGCACCGCCACCTCGCCGATCACAGATGATGACGTGCTGGTGACGTCGGTTCTGCAGAAGATGGCGAAGCAGCGCCGCGAATCGATCGAGATGTATGACGCCGGCGGCCGCGAGGAACTTGCGGCGGTGGAACGCGCCGAGCTCGCCGTGATCGAGGAATTCCTGCCGCAGATGATGAGCGAGGCCGATACTGCCGCCGCGATCCAAGCGATCAAAGCCGAGACCGGCGCGTCCACCATGAAGGACATGGGCACTGTGATGGCCGAGCTGAAGGCCCGCCACGGCGCGGTGCTCGATGGCAAGCTGGCGAGTTCGCTGGTGAAGGCGGCGTTGAGTTAAAATCTCTCTTTCCCCGTTCGTGTCGAGCGAAGTCGAGACACCCTTGTCTGTTCAGTGGTAGCCTCTCGACTTCGCTCGAGGCGAACGGTTATATTTGGGCCATGGCCTTCTGGTGCTACATATTGCGCTGTTCTGACGGCAAATATTACACCGGGCATACCGATAGCCTGGAACGCCGTATCGCCGAGCACCAGCATGGCGGCTATTGCGATTTTACCTCAAAGCGCCTGCCCGTCACGCTCTTGTGGGCGCAGGATTTCCCGTCGCGCTACGAGGCACTCCAAAGCGAGTTAACCGTGAAGAAGTGGTCACGCGCGAAGAAGGAAGCGCTTGCCCGGTCCGATTGGCAGGCGCTGTCTCACTTCGCCAAGCCGCCCGCTGAACGATCCACAGACACTCCACGACTAGGTGTCTCGACTTCGCTCGACACGAACGGAGATGGGGAGCAATAACCTCCCATGGCCATAACCCCGCAATGGAAGGACGAGCTGCGTGCGCGGATCACGCTCTCGACGCTTGTCCAGCGGTCGGTCAAGCTCACCCGCGCGGGGCGCGAGTGGAAGGGGTGCTGCCCGTTCCACGAGGAAAAGACGCCGAGCTTTTACGTCAACGACCAGAAGCAGTTCTATCACTGCTTCGGCTGCGGCGCGCATGGCGATGCGATCAGTTGGATGGTGGACCAGCAGGGTCTGCAATTCATGGACGCGGTCAAGGAGCTGGCGGGCATGGCCGGGATGGAGGTCCCCGCCCCCGATCCGGTCATGGCGAAGAAGGCCGAAGCCCGCGCCAGCCTGATTGATGTGACCGAGGCGGCGCAGCGCTTCTTTGTTGAGAGCTTGTCCGGCCCCTCGGGCGGCGCGGCGCGTGATTATCTGCAACGGCGCGGGTTCTCGGCCCCAATCATGGCAGAGTTCGGCTTTGGCTGGGCTCCCGACGACCGGCAAGCAATGCCCCGCGCCTTGATGCAGTTCGCCGAGGATATGCTCGAAGGCGCCGGGATGCGCGCGTCCAACGAACAGGGCGAGCGCTACGACCGGTTCCGAGGCCGCGTCATGCTGCCGATCCAGGACGCGCGCGGGCGGGTGATCGCTTTCGGGGGGCGCATCCTCGACAAGCGGGACGGAGTGGCGAAGTATCTCAACTCCCCCGACACCGACCTCTTCGACAAGGGCCGCACGCTCTACAACCTCCACCGCGCCGCGCCTGCCGCGCGCCAGAGCGGACGGGTTGTGGTCGTCGAAGGCTATATGGACGTCATCGCGCTCGCCAATGCGGGAATTGCGGATGCGGTCGCCCCGCTCGGCACGGCGCTGACAGAGATGCAGCTCGAGTTGCTGTGGCGCATGGTCGATGCGCCGGTGCTGTGCTTCGATGGCGATGCGGCGGGCCAGCGCGCTGCAATGCGCGCAATTACCCGCGCCCTGCCGATGCTTGCCCCGATGCGCTCGCTCAGCATCGTGCGCTTGCCAGCGGGACTTGATCCCGATGATCTGATCAAGGCGCAGGGTAAGGCGGCGATGGAGCGGTTGCTCGCCAGCCCCGCCAATCTCATCGACACGCTGTGGGAATTTGAACGCGACGCCCAGCCCCTCACCACGCCCGAGGCCAAGGCCGGATTGAAGGCGCGGCTGATGGCGCATGTTGAAACCATCGCCGATCCCGAGATCAAGAGTCTCTACCGCCGCGAGCTCGGCGACCGCTTCTCGGCCTTCGCCTATCCTCCGCGTCCGCCCCGCCCCGCCTTCCAACCTGCCCAGCGCGGGCAACGCGGGCCTTGGCGAGGCGCTCCGCAACAGCCGGAAGGCCTCTCCGAAGGGGCACGCGTGCAGCTTTCGGGGATGATGGCGGGCGGCCAGCGACAGGGCCTTGTGCTGGCGGTGATCGCTGGGCTTACTCGCTTCCCGCACCAGATCGCGCACCATGCGGAGGCGCTTTCGATCCTCGCCCGTAATGACCGCGAAGTCGCCCCTCTGATCGAATCGCTGTTCGAACTTGCAGAAACGCTTGATTCGCGAGCCGCAACCGCCATATGCAACGCGCAAGGCCAACCTGCCCCGCCGGCAGATATCCGCTACGCCTTTCTTGATGAAGGCAACGATCCCGGCGCTGCGTGCGAGGAACTGGCTGAAGCTGTGTCGCTGCTGGTCGAAAGGCCGGCGCTGGAGGCTGCGCTTGCGGCCACCATTGCTCGTTTCGAAAACGATCCGGAAGGGTCGTTTGCGGAACAAACTCGCCTGCGCGCACAGCTCATGGCAATTGAAGAACGCCTCAAGGCCTTCGGGCGCCGCAAAGCGGGCGCTACGGCCACGGGTGACGATACCGCTTAAGCGGCGGATATGGGATTAATTGGCGGCCTCGCGCATCTGGCGGACCGCCCGGCAACGGATAGACACGAAAAATATGGCCGAGAAGGAAGATGCCCCGCTGATCGATCTGAACGATTCGTCGATCAAGAAGCTCATCAGCAAGGCCAAAAAGCGCGGCTATGTCACCTATGACGAGCTCAACGAGGCGCTGCCTTCGGGCGAGATGAGCCCCGATCAGATCGAGGATATCCAGACCGCTCTGTCGGAAATGGGCGTGCAGATCGTCGAAAGCGACGAGGACGCCGAGGCCGAGGGTGAAGAGGGCGAAGCCGAAGAAGTCGTCGCCGAGGACGATGACGACGAGGAGGACGACGAGAAAAAGGGCCCGGCCAAGGATGCCCGCGCGGGGAACCGCAAGCTCGTCACCGGCGAACGTACCGATGATCCGGTGCGCATGTACCTGCGCGAAATGGGCGCGGTCGAACTGCTCAGCCGCGAAGGCGAAATCGCCATCGCCAAGCGGATCGAGGCTGGCCGCGACATGATGATCATGGGGCTATGCGAAAGCCCGATCACCTTCCACGCGATCATCCAGTGGTCCGAAGCGCTCAACAATGGCGATATGCAGCTGCGCGAGATCCTCGATCTCGATGCCATGCTCTCCAAGGAACCGCCGGCCGACAAGATGGCCGAAGGC
>DLGU01000062.1 GCA_002482865.1 Porphyrobacter sp. UBA7686 | reverse complement strand
CCCGCGATCCGCCGCAAGCGCGACTTCGCCAGCGCCGAAGCGATGATCGAACGCTTCCAGACCCGCGATCCGTACAACCTGTTCGACCCCCGCGTCTTCGCTGATTACTGCCGCTACGGCCTGACCCAAGCCGCCTCGGGAGAGGGTCTGGAACTGGCCTGCGCGCCGGAAGTCGAAGCCAGCGTCTATGCGTCGAGCCGCAGCAATGGCGCGATTGTCGAGACCGCCCGGACAGTCGACATCCCGGTGCTGGTGGTGCGCGCGCAGATGACCAATCTCAACGATTTCAAGAGCTCGCCGACCTGGCCTGAACTGGCGAATGTCCTACCGCAGGGAACCGACCTCTACCGGCCCGACATGACCCATTTCCACCCGTTTCAGGACCCGGCGGATGCGGCGCGGATCATCGCGGAATGGATCGACTGACCGCGATGTTCGCCAAATGATTGTGCCTGCGGCACAGCTTCGCTTCCATGTGAAACATCGCGACAGCCTAGCCTGCTGCTTCAAGTATATCTCTGATATCGCTCTGGATTTCTGCGATTCTCTGCGCATTCGCCTGTAGGCAATTGGCCCCGATCTGGCTCGCCAGCCCGCCGTAGAACGCCGTGAGGCTCGCCCCCAGCGGATGGCCCGGTGCAACCGATTGAGCGAGCCACAACAGGATCGTCTGCGCCCGGCTCAGCGCATCGCGATAACCCCGCGAATAGCTCGGTATAACCTCGCTACAAGCTGGCAACGGCTGCTCGACCGCGCGCAACGCCTGCCCAAGCGCAGCATAAGCCTCTTCCAGACAGATGCGCGTGAGATCGGCGCTGTCCGACGCCTCGATCCGGGCTTCCAGCGCAACCCGGCGATAGGCGGCGGCGGGGTTCTGGCTGAACATCTGCATCATTAGCCCCCTTTTACCGTTCGCTGTTCGACCAGATATCGACCTGCTGGCGCAGGAACGACAGGGTCGATTGCGAAGCCGCCACCCGGCGTTCGGACGCGGTGAATTCGCGGGTCAGCCGTTCACGCAGATCCTCCTGCTGCTCGGCGATTTTCGCCAGCCGCTCGTCACTGGCGGCCTGCTGCGTCTCGAACCGCTTGAGCGATCCGCCCAGCGATCCGGGATCGCTGACAAGGCTGGTCTCCCGCGCGAAGCGGTCCATCGTTGCAAACACGCCCGAAACCCCGGTGGTGAACATCGCCGCGACGGCATCGGGGCTGGTCTCAAGCGAGCGGGTGAGGCGCGCGCTGTCCAGCCGGAAGCTGCCATCGCGGTTCAGCGCCAGGCCGAGATCGGCGAGGGTGCGCGGTTCGCCATCGGCAGCGCCGGGCATGATGATCCGGCTCGCCAACCCAGCGAGATCGCGGCGCAGTTCCCGCGCGCCAGAATCATTGCCCAACTCGCCCCCGATTGGCGCGGCGACATCGGCAAGCTGACTGACAATATCGTTCAGCGCGGCGACGAAATCACTCATCACGCTGGTAATCGCATCGGTGTTGCTGGCGAAGCTGAGGTTGGTCGGCGCGCCGGTGTTGGTCGCGGTGAGGTTGAGGACGAACCCGCCGGGCAGGCCGGTGACGCGGTTGGTCGGGCTGGTCATCGCCACGGAATCGAGCGTGAAGGCGGCATCGCGCGCGGTGCCTTGCAATTGCGTGGTGTTGGTCGCCGGGCTCCAGCCAAGATAGCCCAGATCGCCCGGAGCATCGCCCGCGCCCGCGCCTGCCGCTTCGAGCACGAAGCCATTGGCCGCGCCTTCGCGCCCCTTCATCACCAGCTGCGCGCCGGCCGCCCCATTGGCGACATAGGCCTGCACTGCCCCGCCGCTTGCCTGATTGATTTTGGTCGCAAGGCTCGCCAGCGTGTCGGTGGCGGTGACAGCAATATCGATCGCGGGCCGCGCGCCATCAGCGCTGAAGCTGCCGCCTGCCACCGTGCCGAACCGCAGCGTCAGCGTGCCTTCGCCCACCAGCGCATCCCGGTTGGCATAGGCACGGCCCACCAACGTCTGGCCTTGGGCAAGCTGAGTGACTTCCAGCGCGAAATTGCCGCGCGGGCTGAGGCCAGCGGGCACGGTCACCTTGGCGACGGCGGGGTTGGCGAGTTCGGGCCGGGGCGCAAGGTCGCCGGAGCGGATCCGGTCGCCCAGCGCACTCGCCAGCCCGGTGATCGCGCCGCGCAACTGCCCGACAGCCGAAATCTGCGCCTCCAGCGCGGTCTGGCGCGCGGTAAGCGAATTGCGCTGCGCGGCAAAGCTGGCGGCGGAAATGTCCGAAGCCAGCTTCATGAAATCGACGCCGCTGCCAGCGCCAAGTGCCGAGATGATTGATGAGCCGGAGGTCGTGGTCATGATCGTGAGGACGGGCGGTTCGGGGGAAGTTTAAGTCCTTCTTTCGCAACCCCGCCCCGGGCTTGACCCGGGGGCCCGATGCCCTTGAAGCGGTGCGATCGGACCGGAAAAGCGGGGTCCCGGGTCAAGCCCGGGACGGGGAGACATGGGACAATCACCCCTCCGCCTTCCCATCACCATCGAAGCGCAACCCCGTTGGCACCTCCACCACCGGACGGCGCGGGCGCTGGCCGCGTTTCAGCGCCATCACGAAGGCCACCAGCGATGCGAGCGCGATGTACAATTCCTCACGCACCATCTGGTTCGGCCTCGTGGTGAAATAGACCGCGCGGGCCAGCTGCGGGTATTCGAGCACCGGCAGCCCCTCCTCCGCCGCAATCTCGCGCATGGCGAGCGCGGTTTCGCCCCGGCCTTTCGCCAGCAGCAGCGGCGCGGGCGCGCGGGCGGGATCATAGGTCAGCGCCACCGCGAAGTGCAGCGGATTGACGACGATGAACTGCGCCTCCTTCATCGCGCGTGCCACACCGCCCCGCGCCAGATCGCGCTGGCGCTGACGGCGGGCGCCCTTCATCTCGGGCGAGCCTTCGGCCTGCTTGTTCTCCTCGCGCATGTCCTGAAGACTCATTTTCAGCCGTCTGTCGTGCTTGATCTTGCTGCACAGGATTACGCCGTGCTGATGGGCGGGGTGAGCATTGCGCGAGGCAGCGTGCGGCCCGGCAAGCTGCTCGCCATCGACGCCGGCGATGTGCGACCGGGACCCAATGGATACGGGGGCCTGGCGGGCGAGCCGACCCGCGATCCCAGCTTCGATTGCCCCGCCTTGTGGATCGCGCCGACCGCGCGCGATCATGCCGTGGCGGAGGGCTTCCTCGTGGTCGATCCCGCCTCGGTCATCGCCACCCATGCCAATCAGGCCTTGCTGGCCGAAGCGCACCAGCTGCTCGGCCCGGACGAGGTGCGCGAGTGGGTCGATGGGCTCAAGGCCCGCGCACCGGCGCTGGTCGAGGCGGTGACGCCGGATCCCCTGCCGCTCGCCGCGCTGACCCGCACGCTGCGGGCGCTGATGGCCGATGGGATCGGGCTGGCCCACCCGCAGCCGTTGTTCACCAGTCTCGCGCTGGCCTTGCAGAAGACGGGCGATTTCGACGCCGTGATCGATGCCGTGCGCGCCGAAATGGCCGCGCGGCTCGTCGCCCGCATCGCCGCGCCGGGTGAGCCCTTGAAGGTCATCACCCTCGACGCGGGCCTCGAAAGCGCGATCCTCGGCGGGATGATCGACCCAGCCACCGGCCAGCCGCTGATCGAGCCCGATTGCGGCAGCATGATCGTACGCGACGCAAGCCGCATCGCCGACCGCGAGGGCAGCCCCGTTGCGCTGATCGTCCAGCCCCCCGCCCGCCGCGCGCTCGCCGCTTTGCTCAAGTCCCGCGCACCGCGCTGCCTTGTCCTCTCCATCGCCGAACTGCCCGCCGCCCAGCCGATTGCTGTCGTCGGCGTGATTGGCGCACCTGACGAAGCCCCCGAACTCGCCCCGCCCGCGCCTGAGGAGCCGGCCGCATGAAGCACGACCACACCAGCTTTGCGCAGCCCGCCCCCTATGCCCCCTCCCGCACCGAGGTGGCCGACCGCGTGCGCCGTTTCCTCCCGTTGGTCCGCCGCACCGCATGGCACATCAACGGGCGCGGGCGAGAGGGGCTGGAGATCGAGGATCTGGTGCAGGCCGGCATCCTCGCGCTCACCGAATGCGCCCAGCGCCACGCCGGGCCGACCGAGGACGGGTTTGCCGCCTATGCCAAGATCCGGGTGCGCGGGGCGATGCTGGATGAAGTGCGCCGCGTTGCCCTCGACAGCCGCACCGCGCGGGCCAAACGCTCAGGCTACGAACGCGCGCTCTCCGCCCTGCGCGGATCATTGGGCCGCGCGCCGAGCCGCGCGGAGCTTGCCCGCGCGATGGACGTCAGCGATGCCGAATTGCTCGCGATCGAAGCCTCGGGCGTGAAGCTTACGCCGATCGACGACGCCTACGACGAAACCAGCCTCGCCTTCGCCAGTGACGATCCTGATCCCTTTGAAGCCCTGTGCGCCGCCGAGGATCGGGACCGGCTGCTCACGGCGATGGTCCAGCTGCCCGACCGGCTGAAGCTGGTGTTGCAACTGTTCTTCGTCGAGGAATTGAACCTCACCGAAATCGCCGCGGTGCTGGAGGTCAGCGTGCCGCGCGTCCACCAGCTGCGGGCCAAGGCGCTGAACGACCTGCGCACGCTGCTGGAGGCGGCATAAGGCCTCAAGCAGCGAAGCGGTAGGCCGACAAGCACGCCCTCAAGCAGCGACGCGGTAGGCCAACAAAAACCCTTAGAAGGTCAGCCCGAACGCCTTGTAGGTGGCGGCCAGCGACGGCCGCATCTTCAGCGCCAGTGCGATCTCGTCCTTGCCGGAGTTGTCGCCCATTTCGCGCAGGATGATGCCGCGCAGCAGGCGCGATTCGACCTGATAGGGCTCTGCCAGCAGCGCCGCGTCGATATCCGCCTTGGCCGCCGCCAAGTTGCCGAGCCGGAAATGCGCCATCGCCCGGCTATCGAGCGCGGTCGGGGCATTGTCGCTCTTTTCGACCGCCTTGGTGCAGGAATCCAGCCGCATCTCGTCCATCTTCGACCAGATCGCCGCCTGCCAGCACAGCGCGTTGAGCAGGTTCCCGTCAGTCGGGCGCTGGGCGATCATGCCGTCCAGCAGATCGATGCCTTCGTCCGCCGCGCCCTGCCAGCCGAGCGCGGATGCCATCACCGTGACGCCGTCGGCGCGTTCCTTGGTCAGAGCTTCGAAGTCCTCTGCCAGCACCAACCCTTCCTCGGCGCGGCCCAGCAATGCGAGCAGTTCGATCTGCTCGCCATAGGTCGAGCCATCGGGTTGCAGCGCTTCGGCCTCGACCAGATCGGCGAGTGCGCCGGACATATCGCCAAGCTCGCGCCGCAGGGTGGCGCGGGCGTAGATCAGATCGCGCGAATCCTCGATGGCCATCGCCGCTTCGACATCCGCCAGCGCGCCGGCAAAATCGAAAATCCCCATGCGGAAGCCCGCGCGGTTGATCAGCGGATAGGGATCATCCGGCTCGGCCCCGGCAATCCCCTTGGCATAGAGCCCCTCAAGTGCGGAAAGCCGCGCGCGGTCCTTCCCGAAATACTGCCACAATTCGCGCACTTCGCCTTGCGAACGCAGCACCGGCAGCTGGCGGTCGAACCGGTTGAGTTCGCGCCGCGCCGCGCCGATGGCATCGGCGGCGAGTTCTTCCTTCACGGTGCGCATCGACTGATCAATCGTCAGCTTGCGCCCGTCCAGCTTGGCGGTCGACGCCAGTTCGACCCCGCCAATGGTGGCAGAAACGGGCGCGGCGCTGCCTTCAAGGTTCACGCCCGCGACATCGTCGGGCAGCAGCACCTCGGCCGTGCTGGTGAAGTAGACCGGGCCGTTGAGCTGGAGCGGGATGGCGCGCCACGCACTGCGCGCGCGGTCAGCCTCGAACCCAACATCGCGCGCGGCCTGGGCGGGCGGCTCGAACCTGTAGTCGGTGCCGTCCCGCGTCCAGGCGCTGCTCATGATCCCGCGCCCGGTCAGCACGGCAAGGCCGGCCTCGGCATCGTAACGCACCGAATGCTCGACCACCTGCCCATCACCGATCACCTCGGTGATGGCGGAGGCCACCGCGTCTTCGCGCATTTCGTCGCTGCCTTGCGAGGCCATGCTGCGCCAACCAGCCCCGATCGTGCCGCGATATTCGATCGTCACGTCGAAGGTAGCGGGGACGCGCAAGCCCGCGCGCTGATCGACTGTCAGGCGCACCAACCGGTCAGGCGTGGACTGCGCCCG
>DLGU01000081.1 GCA_002482865.1 Porphyrobacter sp. UBA7686 | reverse complement strand
GACGATGTCGCAACCGCCGACGAATTCACCCTTGACGTAAAGCTGCGGGATCGTCGGCCAGTCGGAGTAATCCTTGATGCCCTGACGGATGTCGGCATCGGCCAGCACGTTCACATCGGCGAAATCGACGCCCATGTAGTTGAGGACGCCTGCCACGCGGCTGGAAAAGCCACATTGCGGCATCATCTTGGTGCCCTTCATGAACAGCACCACATCGTTCTTTTCGACAGTGTCCCTGATCTGGTCTTGAGCGCTCATCTGCGTGTTCCTTTGGTTATTCCGGGGCGCGGGTGGTCAGCGCCAAGGCGTGCAATTCGCCGTGCGATCCATCCATCTTGCCTTTGAGCGCGGCATAGACCGCGCGCTGTTGCTGCACGCGGTTCAGGCCGCGAAACGACTCGTCCACCACTTCGGCGGCGAAATGCTGGCCGTCATCGCCCTGCACCGTGATTTTGGCCTGCGGAAAGCTGGCGCGGATCAGGGTTTCGATGTCGCGGGCGTCGATGGGCATGGTCGGCTCCTGTCGTGGTCTTCCCACCAAATCTAGGGTGCGGTGGCGTTGGCTGCAAGAAAGCTTTGCGGGTTTCTGTGCCGGGTCACAGTCCGAGCGCGGTCTCGAAGGCGGTGCGGTAGGACTTGCTGAGCGTTTCGAGCGCATCTGTCTGGCCGCCGAAGGTCACGCTGTCGCCGCCAAAGCGGCCCACAACGGTGACCGGCACCCCGGCGCTGTGGCCCGCGCCCTTGAGCCCGTGCAGCACGCGCGGATCAATCGCCACCAGATAGCGGGCCTGATCTTCGCCAAACAGCGCGGCGATGTCGCCGGATTCTAGGTCAATGCCCAAGCCTGCGGATTCGGCCATCTCGAAGGCGGCGAGGGCCAGACCGCCATCAGACAGGTCGGTGCAGCAGCGCAGGGTCTTGCCTTGGGCGCGGATGAAATCGCCGTGACGCTTTTCGGCCTCCAGATCAACCGGGGGGGCATCGCCTGCCTCGATCCCGAAAGCCTCGGCCAGCAGGGCGGATTGGCCGAGATGGCTGCCCGTGGCCCCGATCAGCACGGCAAGATCGCCGGTGTGCGGTTTTCCGTGGATCAGGTGATCGAGCGTCGGCAACAGGCCGACCGCGCCAATGGTGGGGGTGGGCAGGATGCCCGAGCCATCGGTTTCGTTGTAAAGCGACACGTTGCCCGACACGATAGGCATATCGAGGGCCGCAACTGCCGCCCCGATGCCTTTGATCGCACCCACCAGTTGGCCCATGATTTCTGGCTTTTCCGGGTTGCCGAAGTTCAGGTTGTCGGTGGTGGCAAGCGGCGTGGCCCCCATCGCGGTAAGGTTGCGGTAGGCTTCGGCCACCGCTTGCTTGCCGCCCTCAAACGGATTGGCCTTGACGTAGCGCGGGGTCACATCCGAGGTGAAAGCCAGCGCCTTGGTGGTGCCATGCACCCGCACCACGCCCGCGGGCAGGCCGGGGGTGATCAGGGTGTCGGCGCCGACCTGAGAGTCGTATTGCTCCCACACCCAGGCCTTGTGGGCGTAAGAGGGGCTTGCGATCAGCGCGCGCAGGGCATCCAGCGGGGCGATGGCAGGACTCTCGGTGAGCGGCGCTGCGGCGGGCGTTTCGACCCAAGGGCGATCATATTCCGGCGCGGTAGAGGACAGCTTTGACAGCGGCAGATCTGCCTTGATGTCATTGCCATGCAGGATCAGGAACCGGTCTTCGGGGATGGTTTCGCCCACGATGGCGAAATCGAGATCCCATTTGACGAAGATGGCGCGGGCCACATCCTCCAGCTCTGGTTTCAGAACCATCAGCATGCGTTCTTGGGATTCCGACAGCATCATCTCGTAGGCGGTCATGTTGGTTTCGCGCTGCGGCACGTCGGCCAGTTGCAGCTTGATGCCCAAGCCACCCTTGTCGCCCATTTCCACGGCAGAGCAGGTCAGGCCCGCGGCCCCCATGTCCTGAATGGAGATCACGGCACCAGAGGCCATCAGTTCAAGGCAGGCTTCCAGCAGGCGCTTTTCGGTGAAGGGGTCGCCGACTTGGACGGTGGGGCGTTTTTCTTCGATGGTGTCATCGAATTCCGCGCTGGCCATCGTTGCGCCGCCCACGCCATCACGGCCGGTTTTTGCGCCAAGATAGACTACAGGCATGCCGACGCCGGAGGCGACCGAGTAAAAGATCTTGTCGGCATCGGCGAGGCCCGCCGCAAAGGCGTTCACAAGGCAGTTGCCGTTATAGGATTTGTGAAAGCGCACTTCACCGCCGACGGTGGGGACGCCGAAGGCGTTGCCGTAGCTGCCCACACCTTCGACCACGCCTTTGACCAGATGCGCGGTTTTCGGGTGGCTGGGCAGGCCGAACGACAGCGCGTTCATCGCGGCAATGGGCCTGGCACCCATGGTGAACACATCGCGCAGGATGCCGCCCACGCCGGTGGCAGCCCCCTGATGTGGTTCGATGTAGCTGGGGTGGTTGTGGCTTTCCATCTTGAAGATGACCGCCTGACCGTCGCCGATGTCGACCACGCCGGCATTCTCGCCGGGGCCGCAAATGACTTGCGGGCCAGTGGTGGGCAGGGTGCGCAGCCATTTTTTGGAGGATTTGTAGGAACAATGCTCGTTCCACATCGCCGAGAAGATGCCGAGTTCGGTGAAGGTCGGCTCGCGTCCGATCAGCTTGAGGATGCGCTCGTATTCGTCCGGCTTGAGACCGTGGCTGGCGACGAGTTCGGGGGTGATTTTGGGCTCGGTCAAGATCGGGGATTCCTCGCGAATGCGGCTCTGTTTACGAAGATTGCGGGCCGCGTGAAAGCTCTTTTCCCACCGCCTCCCATTTCCGGTGATGGCTCGCCGAGACCATCCCTTATTTCGTGTCGCGGCAGGATTTAGCAAGCCTTAACCACGCGACCGATAGGGTTCCCGCGAATTCGGACCCCTCCTGACGATCGGTCCGCATGGGCCGCTACCACGGGCTGGCGCACCCATGAGGCCAAGCGTTTGCCCGCCGGTCCCTGCATGATGGATTTGAGCCAGTCGCTCCCGACGCGCCTTCTGTTTTCCGAAATAACCGACGACACCCGAAGCGCCCTGCGCGAACTTCGCCCGGTCGTAATGGACTACATGCCGGCGGTGCTCGACGAGTTTTATGGCTTTCTCCGTCAGTTTCCCGAGGTTCAGCGGCATTTCGCCAATCCGGCGATTCAGACCCAGGCCAAGGCGGCGCAAATCCGCCATTGGGACGAGATCATGTCGGGGACGTTCAGCCGCGACTACGTGGAATCGGCCCAGCGCATCGGACGCGTCCATCAACGCCTCGGGCTGGAGCCGCAATGGTACATCGGCGGCTATCGCAAACTCCTGATCGGTCTGCTTCGCCGGCTCGAAACGCGTCCGCGCCGCCGCTGGCTCGGCCCGGCCGACCACGACCGGCAGGCCGTGATGATCGACGCGCTGGTCACCGTCGTGCTGCTCGACATGGATTTCGTCATTTCGGTTTATCTGGACGCCGGCAAGCAGGAAAAATCCGAGACGCTGCAATCACTGTCGACCCATTTCGAGAAGACAGTCGGGCAGATCGCGGAACGCGTCGCGGGAATGTCGGAAAGGCTGCAAGGCGCCGCCGACGATCTGACCTCGACCGCCAAGGACACCCAGCTTCTGTCCGTCACCGTGGCCAGCGCCTCGGAGCAGGCTTCCGCCAGCGTGAAATCCGCGGCATCGGGAACCGACAGTCTGGAATCCTCGATCGGCGAAATCTCGCACAAGGTTCATGACTCGCTGGAAACCGCCACCAACGCGGTCGGACAGGCCGAGATGGCCAGTCGCCGGATCGGTGAACTCAATCAGGCCGCCGGCCGGATCGGCGACGTGATCAAGATCATCGAAGCGATCGCACAGCAGACAAATCTGCTGGCGCTCAATGCCACCATCGAGGCGGCGCGGGCCGGCGAAGCCGGCAAGGGTTTTGCGGTCGTG
>DLGU01000038.1 GCA_002482865.1 Porphyrobacter sp. UBA7686 | reverse complement strand
AAGCTGCTGCAGAGCCAGGGCACGCTCACCATTGCGTCCACGGGCAAGGACCCGGCGACGGGCAAGCTGGTAACGCAGGATTACACCGTGGAAGGGCCGGTCGCGCTGATGCTGACCACGACGGCGATCGATCTTGACGAGGAGCTGGCCAATCGCTGCCTGGTGCTGACGATCGACGAAAGCCGCGATCAGACCCGCGCGATCCATGCCCGCCAGCGCTATGAGGAGACGCTGGCGGGCCTCGCGACACGCGAACATGGGGGCACGATCCGCCGCCTCCACCACAATGCGCAGCGGCTCCTCAAACCGATCAAGGTGGTCAATCCCTATGCGGAAGCCCTGACGTTCCTTGACGACAAGACCCGGACCCGGCGCGATCACCGCAAATATCTGGGGCTGATCCGCGCCATTGCCCTGCTGCACCAGCATCAGCGCCCTGTGCGCAGGTTGGAGCGCGCAGGGGCGGAGCCGCTGGAATATATCGAGGCCAG
This sequence comes from Porphyrobacter sp. UBA7686, assembly GCA_002482865.1. Taxonomy (GTDB): domain Bacteria; phylum Pseudomonadota; class Alphaproteobacteria; order Sphingomonadales; family Sphingomonadaceae; genus Erythrobacter. The sequence continues at coordinate 6,582 of DLGU01000038.1, read as the reverse complement.
CCTTGATGACATCGCGGCGGCGAACACACTTGCCCATGCGGTGCTCGGCACCACGTTGGACGAGCTGCCGCCGCAGACCCGGCGCTTGCTGGGCATGGTGCGCGATCATGTGGGCGCATGGGCCAAGGCCGCAGGCGTGCACCCCCGCGATCTGCGGTTCACCCGGCGCGAGGTGCGCGAGGCGACAGGCTGGGGCGATACCCAGCTCAAACTTCACCTTAGCCGCCTTGAATCCCTCGAATATCTGCTGGTGCGGCGCGACGGGGCGCGGTTCGTCTATGAGCTGCTGTGGGCGGGCGAAGGGGATAACGATCAGTCCGCGCCGTTCGTGATGGGCCTGATCGACGTCGAGAGCCTGAAACGGCAGCACTATGATGCAGAGCGGTCGGGGGTAGCGGCTGACCAGTCGCCCCCCGGTCGGGGCGCGGTCGGGGGCCTGTCGGGCCTCGGTCGGCCTGTTGAATCCCCGAAAAACGGCGCAATCGTGCCGTTTATGCCTGCTGCCGCGATACCCACGCCGGAATGCACGTCTCTGGACGGTGCTGGTCCGGCGCGGTCATACGCGTAAATGCCGCGTCGTAGCCTGCCACCGCTGCCGGGTCGCCAAGATCCTGACAGCCTGGCCTGCCACATGGAGCGGTTCCTCGCCCACCTTGCTGTGCGCAACTACTCCGGTGCTACGATCATCGACCGGCGGCATGGCCTCTCGACGTTCATCCTGTGGTGCCATGAGCGGGGCTTGGAGCGCCCGCAGGAGGTGACCAAGCCGGTGCTGGAACGCTACCAGCGCCATCTCTACTATCATCGCAAGCCGAACGGCGAGCCGCTGTCGTTCAGGACGCAGGCGCAGCGCCTGGTGCCGATCCGTGCCTGGTTCAAATGGCTGGCGCGCGAGAATCACATCCTCTCGAACCCGGCCTCGGAACTCGAACTGCCCCGCCCGGAAAAGCGCCTGCCCGCGCTGGTGCTCACCGCCGAGGAAGCCGAGGCGATCATGGCCATGCCCGATGTTGCTACGCCGCTGGGCCTGCGCGACCGGGCGATGCTGGAGGTGCTGTACGCCACCGCGATCCGGCGCAGCGAACTGGTGGACCTCAAACTCTACGACATGGACCAGTCCCGTGCGATGCTGATGGTGCGCAAGGGCAAGGGCAACAAGGACCGGGTGGTGCCGCTGGGCGAGCGGGCGACGGTGTGGCTTGCCGCCTACCGCGACCGGGTGCGCCCCGGCCTCGTTGCAGGCCGTGATCCGGGCAACCTGTTCCTCAGCCGCGATGGCCGCGCGCTGGAACCCAAACGCCTGTCCGAGAAGGTGCGCGGCTATGTGGAAGCCGCTGGCACCGCCAAGCCCGGATCATGCCACCTGCTGCGCCACACGGCTGCAACGCTGATGCTCGAAGGCGGGGCCGACATCCGGTTCATCCAGGCCATGCTCGGCCATGAGAGCCTGGAGACCACCCAGATCTACACCCGGGTCTCCGCCTTGAAGCTCGCCGAGATCCACGCCGCAACCCATCCCGGTGCCCGTCTCGCACGCGACCGGGCCATGCTCGATGCAGCGCTCGCCGACGACGGCGAGGACGCCGATTAGAGCCTGCTATCCGTACGTGCCGAAAATGGTGTGGAGCCGCCGTGCACCCGTACGTGACATGGGTCTCTAAATTACGGGTCCGATGCGCAGCATCGCGGCCCTCATCCCTCTCGACATATTATAACACAAGGGTTATATAGAGACATGCCATGGACTGTTGCCTTCCATAAAGCGTTCGAAGCCGAGTTCGCCTTGTTGCCGCTTGAGGTGCGTGAAGCCCTCGCTGCGACAGCTGGGCTTTTGCAGTTGCAGGGGCCGTTGCTGGGCAGACCCCATGCCGACACGCTGGCAGGCTCTGACTATGCCAACATGAAGGAACTGCGCTTCGATGCCGATGACGGGGTGTGGCGGGTGGCGTTCGCGTTCGATACCGCTCGGCAGGCGATCTTGCTGGTGGCCGGTGACAAGGCGGGGGTGGCGCAGAAACGGTTCTACAAGGCGCTGATCGCCAAGGCCGATGCCCGGTTCGCCGAGCATCTTGAGACGTTGAAAGGATAGGATCATGGCAACCGAAAAGAAGGTCAGCGTGCCGAAAGCCAGTGTTCTGGGCCGCACGCTCGATGAGGTGATCGCCGCCATGCCGCCTGAAAGCCAGGCGCGCATCGCCGAGCGGACGGCGCAGCTTCAGGCCGAGGTTGAAGGCCTCAAGGCGTTGCGCAAGCTCGCTCAGCGCAGCCAGGAGCAGATCGCCCAGAGTCTTGGCGTGAAGCAGCCTGCCATCGTGAAGATCGAGCGCCAGACCGACCTATATCTCTCTACCCTGCGCCGGTTCGTGGAAGCTGCGGGCGGTACGCTGGAACTGCGCATCGATCTGCCCGGTACCGGCGCGTTCACGCTGACAGGCGTGGGCGAGATCGATGCGGCCAAGCACGCTGCCTGATACCGCTTCTCTCTCAGCCGCTTGCAGCGCCGCGCCCGCGCGCGTAGGTATCTGAAAACGCTCTTTGACAGCCGTCCGCACCGGCACTGAAAACCGCCTCAAGGGCAAAACTGCCCCGGACCTGATCCGCCCCTCCCGCGTGTGCGCGTAACCCGCTGCACTGCCTCAAGAAATTAGCCGTTCTATGACGGAACCGCCTCAAGCGGATCAGTTGTCGGGAATGATCCGGTGAATAGGGTGGATCCTACAGGTTTAGACTCGTGTGAAACTGTCGGATCGGATGGGGTGGCAGGCGGGCGTATACCTAATTGCATAGGTGATCCTGACGGACCTTCGACACCTTCTGACGAGGCCGAGAACATACAGAATGAGATTGTCGTCACAGGCGAAAGGATACGGCGTCCATCTATGTCGTCAGAGAGCCTCGTTCGCAGTAGCTTCCGGTTGGAGGGTGAAGTCGGCTTCAGAACTGAAGGGGGGCAATTCGATGCTGCGCCTTTAGTCCCCGCTTGCCAGGTTGGGCGCACAGATGCCTACCGGTATCCGGATGGCTTCATCACTGGTAATGAGTCCTCAATTGGGCATACTCACGGGTCGGGCCATGAAACCGGTTTGGGATCGCATGACGCCTATGCAGCGCTAGTTCACCCTAGCGGAATCAGCATACAAGCCGATCGCAGTGGGGTCAGAGGAATTGCCAGAACATCCACCGGTAGCGCCATCGCGATTTCTGCGCGAGGCGGTTGGGGCGATGCTGGGCGTCGTGGCACAAGTGCGGCAGTTCGCGCATTGGCCAATGCATCGTCTAACTCTGGCCAATCAAGTGGAGGAAATGGTGCAGCTTCGAATCCATGCAATTAGAGCCCAGACATTGCTCATCCCTCTGCTACTGGTGGGCTGCGCCAGTGCTCAATCCTATGGGCGGCAGAAAACCGACTCGTCGATAATAAATGTCAGCCAGCTAGAAATTACTAGGTTGCACGCAACAATCCCGGAAGGCCAGAAAGTCGAATTGCGAGGGGAAATCGATCAAACAGAGTATGGGTCGTTCGCACTATTCCCCCAAGGGAAGGTTATTAGCGATGATGACGCTGGGAAATGCATCGATTTGGTTTACCCGCGATCAATGAAAGACGAGGTTTCTCGTAGGGCTGGTAATTTGACGCTTATCCATGGTCACTTCGTATATCTCGATACCCTTCCTGTTTACACCATGTCCTTGGATATCGAGGGCGTGTCTCACAAGCCGGTGTGCCAAGTGTTCTCGAAAATCGAGCGCTACCCATATTTTATCGTTGAATCGCTTGGCTGAATATCTTCCGTCTAAATTCCGGGGACACGATACTAAATAGACCCGGCCCGCATCGCCTGAGAGCCGGACCCTGTGATTTGCATAGCCCGCATTGCTCCATCGGGAAGCCCATCGCATAGTTTGTTGGCTTGATGCTGGGCCGGACAAGGCGAGCAGGTGCAGTCCCTGATTTATGCGCACACCGAACACCGCGAAGCGGTAGTCTGCTGCAGCGATATTTTCGTTTTATAACAGGTGATTAGGTGGGCGCGGAGTGCGCTGCATCCGGCTGCATTTTGTGCGCGGATGGGATGTTTGCGTGGCGGGTCAATGGGTTGGCGCTGCACCCGGCTGCAGGCGGTCGATTGCGAGGGATGTGGCTGCAGCGGAAGGGCGGCGGCTGTCCTGCTTGTTTGTAGAGCTGCTAAAAGGCTCCGCCAAGGGGCGCGGTGGTGTTCCGTCCCCGATGGTGCTGCCGTGCTGCCTGCGCCGCGTCTGAGCGGCTGAAAAAGGATCAGGGCGCGGCGGCGGCCTCCTGTCCTGCTGGCGTGGCGTGCTGGGCGAGTACGGCGGTCAGTAGCGTCGAAACCGCCCGTTGTTCTGCCTTGGGCAGGCGAGCGATGGCATCGAGCTGCTGTTCGAGGCGGGAGGCTGGGCCACGCTTGCCGGGCAGGCGCACGGTGGGGTGGCCGAGAAGAATTTCGTCGAACGACAGATCGAGCAGCTCGGCCAGGCGTGGAAGCATGGCGATCCCGACGCCGATCCGCCCGACCTCGTAATGGGCCAGCGTCTGTTGCGCGATGCCGAGGGCATCGGCGAGCTGCTGTTGGGTCAGCCCCCGTTCCTTGCGGGCCTTGGCGATGCGTGTCCCCAGTTCCTTGAAATAGGCTTCGTGCTTGGCAGGCATGGTGGCGATGATCCCCGGAATAGTCGGTTCGGTTGCGATCATGGCTATACCTCATGTTTTTGCGAGCGAGCTTGACTCTACTCTTTTTTGGAGTGATATAAAAGAGAGTTATTTAACTCTAAACCCCCTTGACAGGGTTTTGGCGGAGGCCGGTTTATGGCGCGGATCGGGAGTGGCGAGATCGAGCGGATCAAGGCCGAGGTGAGCCTGGTCCGGTTGGTCGAGGCCTCGGGCGTGAAGCTGGCAAAGCGCGGCGGTGACATGGTGGGGTGCTGCCCGTTCCACGAGGATGGCACGCCATCGCTGGTGGTGACGGTGGCGAAGAACCTGTGGCACTGCTTTGGCTGCGAGGCGGGCGGCGATCCGATCAGCTGGGTGATGAAGCGCGAGGGCGTGAGCTTCCGCCATGCGGTGGAACTGCTGCGCGCCGACGATGCCCCCGGTGCTGCCGCGTCGCCTACGCGCGTGCCAGTAACGCGCTCCACGGTGACCAAGCTGCCGCCTTTGTCAGCCGCCGGCGATGCCGAGCTGCTGGGCGAGGTTGCGGGCTATTACACCCGCACCTTGAAGGCGACCCCGGAGGCGCTGGATTACCTGGCCAAGCGCGGCCTTGCCCATGCCGAACTGATCGACACGTTCGGCCTGGGCTTTGCCGACCGCACGCTGGCCTATCGGTTGCCGGGGGCGAACCGCAAGGCGGGCGCGGATGTGCGGGGGCAGTTACAGCGCCTGGGTGTGCTGCGGGAAAGCGGCCACGAACATCTGCGGGGATCGCTGGTGGTGCCGATCCGCGACGGCGCGGGCCGGATCGTCAATCTCTATGGCCGCAAGATCAGGGACAACTTGCGCAAGGGCACGCCCGATCACCTTTATCTGCCCGGTCCACACCGGGGCGTGTTAAACCTTGGAGCCTTCGCAGCGTCCGATGAGCTGATCCTCGCCGAAGCCGTAATCGATGCCATGACGTTCTGGGTGGCAGGCTATCGCAACGTCACCTGCGCATGGGGCGCGGGCGGGCTGACCGACGAGATCGTCGAGGCCATGGTAGCGCATGGCGTCAAGCGGGTGCTGATCGCCTATGACCGGGATGCGGCGGGCGACAAGGGCGCGGCTGCGGCATCGGAGCGGTTGGCGTCACAGGGCATCGCCACCTACCGCGTCAACTTCCCCAAGGGCATGGACGCCAACGCCTATGCGCTGGCCGTCACCCCTGCGCGCAAGAGCCTGGGGGCGTTGCTGCGCGCGGCGGAATGGATGGCAGGTGCAGAAAACCGGCCTCGCATGACGATGACCAGCGATGACACCGAACCGTTGCCACCTGCGGCAACCGTTCCTCCCTTAGCTGCTAAGGGGAAAACCGTTCCCCCAGCGACTACGTCCGCACCTGAATCTGAACCTCTCCCCGATCCGATCCCCGAACCCAGCCACGCCGGGCCAATCCCGCCCGCATCGCCGCCGCCGGTTACGATGGATGTGCGTGATGGCGAAATCACCCTGCATATCGGCGACCGCATCTGGCGCGCACGCGGCCTTGCGCGCAATGCCTCGGCCGAGGCTATGCGGATCAACCTGATGGTGCGCCGGGGCGATGCGTTCCACGTCGATGGGCTGGACCTGCTCAGCGCCAAGGCGCGGGGCAGCTTTGTGGCCGAGGCGGCACAAGAACTGGGCCTCCCGGTCGATGCGGTGAAACGCGACATCGGCCAAGTGCTGCTGGCGCTGGAGGGTGCGCAGGAGGAGATGCTGGCCGCGAGTGCCCCCAAGGCAACCGGCCCCGCGATCAGTGCCAGCGATGAGGCCGAGGCCATGGCCTGGCTCAAAGCCCCGAACCTTATGGACCGGATCGCGACGGACATTGCGGCGCTGGGCGTGGTGGGCGAAGCGGAAAACGCGCTGTGCGTCTATCTGGCGGC
>DLGU01000094.1:5694-6148 GCA_002482865.1 Porphyrobacter sp. UBA7686 | reverse complement strand
CGAAGCGCGCGCGCTCGACGTTCAGGATCTTGCCCTTCAGCGGCAGGATCGCCTGCGTCTTGCGGTCGCGGCCCTGCTTGGCCGATCCGCCTGCGGAGTCCCCTTCGACCAGGAACAGTTCGGACTTGGCCGGATCGCGTTCCTGACAGTCCGCCAGTTTGCCGGGGAGCGAGGCGACGCTCATCGCGCCCTTACGGCTCATTTCGCGGGCGCGGCGGGCGGCTTCGCGGGCGGCCGCGGCGTCGATCACCTTCTGGATGATCGATTTCGCATCGCCCGGGTTTTCCTCCAGCCATTCAGACATCTTGTCGCTCATCAGCGATTCCAGCGGCGAGCGCACTTCGGAGCTGACCAGCTTGTCCTTGGTCTGGCTGGAGAACTTGGGGTCAGGCAGCTTGACGCTGACGATGGCGGTCAGGCCTTCGCGCATATCCTCGCCCGAGAGGCTGACCTT
>DLGU01000094.1:4878-5612 GCA_002482865.1 Porphyrobacter sp. UBA7686 | reverse complement strand
GGGATGTTGTTGGTGAAGGCGAGGACGTTCTCGTAATAGGAATCGTTCCACTCCAGCGCGACGTCGATCCCGATTCCGTCCTTCTCGGCCGAAACCGAAATCGGTTCGGGGATCAGCGGCTGCTTGTTGCGATCGAGATATTTGACGAAGGCCGCGATGCCGCCCTCGTAATAGAGATCGTGCTCCAGCACCTCTTCGTGCCGCTTGTCGCGCAGCTTGATGCGCACGCCGGAGTTCAGGAAGGCGAGCTCGCGGTAGCGGTGCTCCAGCTTCTCGAAGTCGAACTCGGTGACGTTCTTGAAAGTGTCGTGGCTGGCCTTGAAGGTGACGCGGGTGCCTTTCTTCAGGCCATTGTCATCCCCATTGCTGGCGACTGGCGGCGCATCGCCTGTCACCACCAACGGGGCGACCGCATCGCCGTGTTCGAACCGCATCCAGTGCGACTTGCCCTCGCGCCAGATCACCAGTTCAAGCCACTCGGACAGCGCATTCACCACCGACACGCCGACGCCGTGGAGACCGCCCGAGACCTTGTAGGCGTTATCGTCCGAGGTGTTCTCGAACTTCCCGCCCGCGTGGAGCTGGGTCATGATCACTTCGGCGGCGGACACGCCTTCCTCGGTGTGCATCCCGGTGGGAATGCCGCGGCCATTATCTTCGACCGACACAGAACCATCGGGGTTCAATTCGATCAGAACGAGGTCGCAATGACCTGCCAACGCCTCGTCGATGGC
>DLGU01000094.1:0-4788 GCA_002482865.1 Porphyrobacter sp. UBA7686 | reverse complement strand
GCGCCATATTCGCCCATCTGGCGCACGCGTTCGGGGAGGCCTTCGGAGACCGGGTCAGAGGGTTGTGAGGTGGTATCGTTCATGGTGATCATATAGGGCTTGCGCAGCGGAAACCCAACTGCGCGAGGCCCCCAAGCGCCGCTTTTCCACGAATGTTCAGGGTGGTTGGTCGACGGCGTTAGAACGCAGGTCGGAAATGCACTGTGCCGCGCCACATCGTCGCATCGAACAGCGGCATCATCCCGGCGCGGGTGGCCTCGTCGAACTGGGTGACATGGCACGCCGCGGCGGCCTTGGCGGCGTCGAGATCGGCGGGGGTGTAGGCGATGCTTTCGGTCAACAGCGCCGGATCGGTTGTGGCCCACCCGGCCATGTCCGGCACCGGCGGCAGGCTGCCAGCGGGAATGCCGACATAGAGCAGCTTCGGACGCTCGGCGGCGGGCATCGTTTGCACAATCTGGGTGGTTAGCGCGCTAACCATGCGGTGATCGGTGTGGCCATAGCCGCCGTCCGGACCCCAGGTCAGCACAGTGTCGGCGGAAGCCAGATGATGGGCCAATGCGGCTGCCAGGGAGACGTCTCGGACACGTTCAACCAGCCGCCCGTCGCCGAAGCCGAGATTGTCCACCTCGGCCACGCCCAGCGCGCGTCCGGCGCATTGCGCCTCGGCGCGGCGGGTATCGGCCAGCGCATCGCCCTTGGCCATTCCTGACACGCCCGGCCCGGCATCGCCCGGCGTTGCGTGGACGATCGTGATCTCGGCACCCTGCCGCGCCAATGCGGCAATCGCAGGGGCCATCGGCAATTCGTCGTCCGGGTGAGCCAACATGACGACCACCTGCTGCGGCGCGGGCGTTTGCTGCGCAGTAGCGGGGGTCATCGCCAGTGCGGCGAGTGCGATTGGTGCGACAGTGCGGTTCATTTGAGCCTCTCCCTTGCGCAGCCTCCTGCCACTTGTGCGAGCCACTTCGCAAATCCTTTGCGCGAGGGGCTGGGCTGATTATGCATGGCCCCCATGAGCCACGACCTGATGATGAGCCGCCTTGCCGAACCCTTCGGCAGCTTCCCCGACATCCTAATGGAATGGAGCCGCATCAAGGGCGATGACCTCGCGCTGATCGACGAGAAGCGCGAGGTTTACTGGGCGGAACTCGTCGGGCTGGTCGAGCGGCTGGCGGCGCGATTGGTGGAGACGGGGTTGCAACGCGGGCAATCGGTCGCGATCCTTGGCACCTCCACGGTCGAATATGCGCTGGTGTTCCTCGCCGCGATGCGTGCAGGCGGCGTGGCCGCGCCGCTCACCACCAGCGCCTCGCCCGAACAGCTTGAGGGGATGGCGAAGGATTCGGGCGCGATCCATCTCTTCATCGATGCGGCCAAGGCGGCGGAACTCGGCACTGACTTTATGGCCGACCTGATCCGTGTGCCGCTGGAGAGCATCGATCAGTGGATGGCCCCTCCGGGCGCCCGCGCGCCGGCCTTCGTGCCTGAACCCAAAGACCCGTTCAACATCATCTATTCGTCCGGCACGACCGGCATTCCCAAGGGCATCGTCCATTCGCACCAGATGCGCTGGCGGCAGTTCGCGCCGACTGCTCTGAGTTATCTCGGCGCCGGGATCGAGGTGCGCTCGCTTGCTTCGACACCGCTCTATTCAAACACCACCATGGTCGCCTTCCTCCCCGTGCTGCTGGCGGGGGGGTGCGTGCGGGTGATGGGCAAGTTCGATTGCGCCAAGTGGCTCGGCTTTGCGCAAGCCGACCGCACGACGATCACCATGCTGGTGCCGGTGCAATATCAGCGGCTGATGGATTTCGAGCGCTTCGATGATTTCGACCTGACGAGCCTGAAACTCAAATACTGCACCTCCGCGCCGTTCTCAGCCGAATTGAAACGCGAAGTCCTCAAGCGGATGCCCGGCGGGTTGATCGAGATCTATTCGATGACCGAGGGCGGGGTGGTGTGCCTGCTCGCCGCGCACGAATTCCCCGACAAGCTCCACACTGTGGGCCGCCCCGCGCCGGGGAGCGAGTTGAAGGTGCTCGACGACGAAGACCGCGAAGTGCCGCCCGGCACCCCCGGCAATATGGTCGGCCGCAGCCTCACCATGATGAGCGGCTATAAGAACCGGCCCGACAAGACCGCTGAAGCGCAGTGGATCGACCCTGCCACCGGCGAGGCGTGGATGCGGATGGGCGATATCGGCCGAGTGGACGCGGAGGGCTTCGTCGCACTGGTGGGCCGCGCCAAGGACATGATCATCTCGGGCGGGTTCAACATCTACCCCTCCGACCTCGAAGCCGAATTGTGCAGGGAAGCCGGCGTCGCCGAAGCGGCGGTGGTCGGGATACCCTCGCGCAAGTGGGGGGAGAGCCCGGTTGGCTTCGTGGTGCTCAAGGACAGCACCGCAGACCCTGAGGCAATCATGGCGGCGGTCAACGCGCGGCTCGGCAAGACCCAGCGCCTCGCTGCGCTCCACCCGATTGCGGAAATGCCGCGCAGCCACATCGGCAAGCTGCTCAAGACCGACCTGCGCGACGAGGCGGCACGGTTAGGCGGGGTGGAATAGCGGCACGGCCAAAACAACTCGGCCCGGCTCCTCGATAGAGGAACCGGGCCGCTGTAGGCTTCGCTTTTGTGCTGGCGTTACACGATATCTGAGGCTTGAGGCCCTAGACAATAAACGTGTTGAACGCGGTGCCGCTGATGGCAACGGCGAGCAGCAAGGCGATAACCTTTTCGCTGATCATGTTCATGGTTCGGGTTTCCCTGTTTTGTTGTTGTTTGGGAGTCCGGGCAATCGGGGGGGAGAGGGGAGAGGACTGCCCGGACCGAAGCATCATATACAAAGCTTCGCGTAATATTCAATCGTCTATAAGACTGAAAATAATTCATCACCGCAATCGAAAAAGGCAATCACCGGTGCGCTGGCGCGGCGAGGCGGCTGGGTGTGGTGCGATCTGGGGGGATGAGCAGCTTGAGACGCGGCCACCTTTTAAGGGGGGGAGGGCGGTGGCCGCGTCTCGTTCGCTGCATGTCCGGCGCTGGGCCGGACGGAGACAGGGCGGGAGGGCCAAGCAGGGGGGGAGCGCTGGCCGCTCCTGCCGGTCAGGCAGGCAGGCAACGGGTCCGTGTTCGGATGCCGCACCCGGGCGATGGCTCCACATGGAAGAATGCCGGTTTGGAGAGAGGGGCCCGGCAACGCATCGCTCGATCGGCGAAGTGGTGTTGCGCAGGTCCGAATTCAAATGCGAAAACACCAAGGTTAGTTGCAAGACTTGCAATAGTCTGCGTCTCGACCTGAATCAAAACGGCCGCCAGATCGCTCCGACGGCCGTTTCATTTCAAAGGTTTGGCGTAGCTCAGTTGGCGGCGACGGTGCGGCCGCTGCGGGCCTGCTGCATCATGGCAACCCGCTCGACTTCGGCGAGTGCGACGGTGCGCGCTTCGGCCACGCACTTGCTGTCGACCGAGGTGCGACCGCTGCTGTAACGACCGGCGGCTTCGACGGTGCAGGCCTGACGCAGCTTGGCATCGATGCGCGCTTCAAGCGCGGCACGGCCTTCCGGCGTGGTCACGTCAACATCGCCATAGGCAATGCGAACGGTCACGGCCTGCTCAGCTGCCGGCTCTGCGGCAACGGGCGCTGCGACGGCGGCGAGGGCGATCAGGGGGAGAATGAAACGCATGGGGAACTCCGATTGTGAGAGAGGGTGTCGATAGAACGATGCCGCTGACCGGCATTCGGTTGCTGTTTGAAACTCTGGTGCAGTGCACAAGAATAATGTGCAAATGCGAAAGGTGCAGAATTGGTTCCAAAGATTGGAACCAATCCGGCTGAATTTTTCGGGAACCCGTTGAAAATGCATCGCCACTTTTATGCTGCACTGCAAAATTGCTGGCCTGTGGTGCGGCGATGCTGGACAGCAGGGGGCCTGCTTCGTAATCCGCCGCCATGAGCGCGCACCCTTCAAGCCCCGCAGCGGGCGATTCTGCCGTCCCCGAATCGATCCTGATCGTCGATTTCGGTTCCCAGGTGACGCAGTTGATCGCGCGCCGCGTCCGCGAGGCGGGGGTCTATTCCGAGATTGCCCCCTTCACGCAGGCCGAAGCCGCGTTCCAGCGGATGCAGCCCAAGGGCATTATCCTGTCAGGCTCGCCTGCCAGCGTTCCCGAAGACGGCAGCCCCCGCGCGCCGCAGTCCCTGTTCGATGCGGGCTTGCCGATTCTTGGCATCTGCTATGGCCAGCAGGTGATGAGCCACCAGCTGGGCGGCGAAGTGCGGCCCGGCCATGAAACCGGAGAAGGCGGCGAATTCGGCCGCGCTTTCCTGACCGTTACCGGCGAATGCTCGCTGTTCAACGGCTTGTGGGAGGTGGGGGAGCGCCATCAGGTCTGGATGAGCCACGGCGACAAGGTCACGCAATTCGCCCCCGGCTTCGAAATCGTCGCCACCTCTGACGGTGCACCCTTCGCGGTCATCGCGGACGAGGGCCGCAAGTTCTACGGCACCCAGTTCCACCCCGAGGTGGTCCACACCCCCGATGGTGGCCGGCTGATCGCCAATTTCGTGCGCCATGTCTGCGGGTTGAGGGGCGACTGGACCATGGCCGAGTTCCGCAAGACCAAGATCGCCGAAATCCGCGCGCAGGTGGGCGACAAGCGGGTGATCTGCGGGCTTTCGGGCGGGGTCGATTCGGCGGTCGCGGCGGTGCTGATCCACGAAGCGATCGGCGATCAGCTGACCTGCGTCTTCGTCGACCACGGCCTCATGCGCATGAACGAGGC
>DLGU01000018.1 GCA_002482865.1 Porphyrobacter sp. UBA7686 | reverse complement strand
CACGATCTGCTGCCATGCGGCGACTTGCCCTCCGAACACTTCGAACACCACCCGCGCGGTGAGCGCCACGGCGGCAACCTTGGGTGCGGTGGCAAAGAAGGCGGTAACAGGCGTCGGTGCGCCTTCATACACGTCGGGCGTCCACATGTGGAACGGCACAGCGGAGATCTTGAACGCGAGGCCGGAGAGCACGAAGATCACACCGAACAACGCGCCGTAACCCATTTCTCCCGTCAGCCCCGCGCGGACAGCGGTGAACGAAGTGCCGCCGGTGAAGCCGTAAAGCAGGCTCATCCCGTAGAGCAGGATCCCCGACGCGAGCGCCCCCAGCACGAAATACTTGAGCCCCGCTTCGCCCGAGCGTGGATCACGCCGCAGGATCGCGGCGAGCACATAGGCCGACAGACTGTTCAGCTCGAGCCCGAGATACAGGCTCATGAAATCATTGGCCGAGACCATGATGCTCATGCCGACAGCGGCGAACAGGATCAGCACCGGGTATTCCGCGCGCATCCCGCGCTCGGAGCCCGCCGAGGGGCCATCGAAGAACGGCGGCGCGATCATCAACGCGCCGATTGCGGCGAGGTAGATCAGCGCCTTGGCAAACAGCGCGAAGCTATCGACTTTGATCAACCCGCCGAACGCCAGCGTGGCGGGGCCGTCGACCCCGATATGCAGACCCGGTACCAGCAGGAACCCGGCCGCGAAGAACGTTGCGGCGGCAGCGATGGCAATCAGGCGCGCAGCCTTGTCTCCGCCCCATGCAGCGACCAGCAGCAGCACAAGGCCAGCTGCGATCAGCACAAGCTCGGGCATCACAAGCGCGAAAGAAGCAGCGAATTCCATCAGTGCGCGCCCTCCTTGGCGCTCGAAGTCTCGGAGCCCTCATGATGTGGCATCGCATTGGCCGCCGCAGCGCGCGGTGCGCCCGGGGCCAGCTTCGCATCACCCGCCGGAGCGGCTGCCGCAAGCCGCGCATCGAGCACGGCGATGTCAGCGCGCATCGGCGCAAGGAAGCTTTCGGGATAGACACCCATCCACATCACCGCCGCCGCAATCGGGGCCATCATCACCCACTCACGCGCCGAGATATCTCGCATAGCGGCGGCGTCTGCGTTCACCTGTCCGCCAAAGGCGACGCGGCGATAGAGGTAGAGCATGTATGCCGCCCCCAGAATGATGCCGGTGGTGCAGATCAGCGCCACGAGGCTCGAAGTCTGGTAGATGCCCGCCAGCGACAGGAATTCGCCAACAAAACCGCTGGTGCCGGGGAGACCGATGCTCGCCATGGTGAACAGCAGGAAGAACAGCGCATAATAGGGCATGTTGATGGCGAGCCCGCCGTAACGCGCGATCTCGCGGGTGTGCAGGCGGTCGTAGATCACGCCGACGCACAGGAACAGCGCACCCGAAACAAGGCCGTGCGAGAGCATGACGATCATCGCGCCCTCAAGGCCCTGCACGTTGAAGGCAAACAGGCCGACCGTGACAATCGCCATGTGCGCGACCGAGGAATAGGCGATCAGCTTCTTCATGTCGGTCTGCACCAGCGCGACCAGCGAGGTATAGACCACCGCGATCATCGACAGCACAAACACCAGCCATGCGAACTGCGCGCTAGCCTCGGGGAACATCGGCAGGCTGAAGCGGATGAAACCGTAACCGCCCAGCTTCAGCAGCACGCCGGCAAGGATCACCGAGCCCGCGGTCGGCGCCTGCACGTGCGCGTCCGGCAGCCAGGTATGCAGCGGCCACATCGGCACCTTCACTGCAAAGCTCGCGAAGAAGGCCAGCCACAGCCACGTCTGCGCTTCGGGCGGGAAGCTGTATTGCATCAGCGTCGGAATGTCCGAGGTGCCCGCTTCGGCCACCATCCAGAACATCGCGATCAGCATCAGCACCGATCCGAACAGGGTGTAGAGGAAGAACTTGTAGCTCGCATAAATGCGGTTGTCCCCGCCCCATACCCCGATGATGAGGTACATCGGAATGAGGCCCGCCTCGAAGAAGACGTAGAACAGGAAGAGATCCTGCGCCGCAAAGGTGCCGATCATGAGCACTTCCATGAACAGGAAGGCGGCCATGTATTCGCCGACGCGCTTGGTCACCGAGTCCCAGCTCGCCAGAATGCAGACCGGCATCAGGAAGACGCTGAGCATGATCAGCATCAGCGCAATCCCGTCGATCCCCAGCGCATAGCTGAAGCCCGCGAACAGCTCAGCCCGCTCGGTGAACTGCCACTGCGGGCCGCCGATCTGATAGTTCGACCACAGCACGACGCCGAGCACGAAGGTGACTAGCGTCGCGCCGAGCGCGATCCAGCGGGCCGCAGTCGCGCCCGCAAACAGGCACGCCGCAGCACCCGCCAGCGGCGCGAGCATCATCAGCGACAGGATGGGAAGGCCTTCCATTACGAAGCGCGCTCCTAAAGCAGAACAAAGGTGACAGCGGCGACCAGCCCGAGCAGCATGATCAACGCGTAAGTGTAGACGTAGCCCGACTGAATCGACTTAGCGGCGACCGAAGAGCGTTCGACCGCCCAGGCGATGCCGTTGGGGCCGAAGCGATCGATGGTGCCGATGTCGCCGAGCTTCCAGAAAGCGCGGCCCAGCGCGAAAGCGGGCTTCACGAAGATCGCATCGTACAGCTCGTCGAAGTACCACTTGCGATAGACGAAGTTATGCAGCGCGCCGAAGGTTGCGACGAACTTCGCCGGGATGTCGGGCTTGGCGATGTAGGCCACATAGGCGCCCGCAAAGCCGATCAGCATCACAATCAGCGCGGTGTACTTCACCCAGTACGGCACCGCGTGCATCGCGTGGATCAGGTCTTCGTTGTAGAAGATCGACCCATTCCAGAAGGCTGCGCTGTCGAGGAAGCTGGGCGCAAACACCTGCCCTGCGGCAATCGCGCCGATGGTCAGCAGGCCGAGTGGGATCAGCATCGTGACCGGGCTTTCATGCGGGTGATAGCCGCCCGTGGTGTCCTCACCCGCTTCGGCTGGGGTCTTGTGGACTGAGTGCTGGATATGCTCGCTCTCANNNTTGCCCCAGAAGGTCAGGAACATCAGGCGCCAGGAATAGAAGCTGGTCAGCAGCGCCGCGATGGCTCCGGCCCAGAAGGCGAACTGCCCCGCCCCGTTACCGCGCGCGAAGGCGACTTCGAGGATCGCGTCCTTCGACCAGAAGCCCGCGAAGCCGACACCAAGGTGATAGACCCCCAGCCCCGTGATCGCCAGCGTGCCTGCCAGCATCGCATAGAACGTGACCGGAATGACCTTACGCAGACCGCCGTAATAGCGCATGTCCTGCTCGTGATGCATCGCATGGATCACCGAGCCTGCACCAAGGAACAGCAGCGCCTTGAAGAAGGCGTGGGTGAACAGGTGGAACATCGCCGCGCCATAAGCACCGACGCCCGCAGCAAAGAACATATAGCCGAGTTGCGAGCAGGTCGAATAAGCGATCACCCGCTTGATATCCCACTGCGTCGTGCCGATGGTCGCGGCAAAGAAGCAGGTCGCAGCACCGACGATGGTGACGATGGTCAGCGCAGTCGGGGCAGTCTCAAACATGGGTGACAGGCGGCAGAGCATGAACACACCCGCCGTCACCATGGTCGCGGCGTGGATCAGCGCGGATACGGGCGTTGGCCCCTCCATCGCGTCCGGCAGCCAGGTATGCAGACCCAGCTGCGCCGATTTGCCCATCGCGCCGATGAACAGCAGGATGCACAGGATATCCATGGTGTAGAGCCGCATCCCGACGAAGGTGATCGTCGATCCGCTCATCCCCGGAGCCGCCGCCAGAATCTCGGGGATCGAGGTGGTCTGGAACACCAGATAGGTGCCGAAGATGCCAAGCATGAAGCCCAGATCGCCGACGCGGTTGACCACGAAAGCCTTGATCGCCGCCGCGCCCGCGCTCGGCTTCTTGAACCAGAAGCCGATCAGCAGGTAGCTCGCAAGGCCCACACCTTCCCAGCCAAAGAACATCTGCACGAGGTTGTCGGCCGTCACCAGCATCAGCATCGCGAAGGTGAACAGCGAGAGGTAGGCGAAGAACCGCGGCTGATCCGGGTCTTCCTCCATATACCCCCACGAATAGAGGTGCACGAGCGCAGACACGGTGTTGATCACGACCAGCATGATCGCGGTCAGCGTATCAACCCGCAGCGCCCAGTCGAAGCTCAGCGTGCCGCTTTCGACCCACTTCAGAACCTGAACGACCTCGGCGCTTTCCGTCCCGCCGATAAAGCCGAGGAAGATCGGCCAGCTCAGTCCCGCAGACAGCAGCAGCGCGCCGGTGGTGACGGACTTGGCCGCAACATTGCCGAGCATCCGGTTGCCCAGCCCTGCGATCAGAGCAGCAACCAGCGGCGCGAAAACGATGATGAGTATGGGATGCACGGGCGTCTTACCCCTTCATCCGGTTGATATCGTCAACCGCGATCGAACCGCGGGTACGGAAATAGATCACCAGGATCGCCAGCCCGATCGCCGCCTCGGCCGCCGCCACGGTCAGCACCAGCATCGCAAAGACCTGACCCACCAGATCCTGCATGAAGGCGCTAAAGGCCACGAGGTTGAGGTTCACGCTCAGCAGGATCAGCTCAACCGCCATCAGGATGACGATCACGTTCTTACGGTTGAGGAAAATCCCCAGCACGCCGAGCACGAACAGGATCGCGCCGACGGTCAGATAATGTTCGATGCCGATCACAGTTCGACCCCTTGCCCGATCTCCGGGTTCTTCATGACGGTTGCGTCCTCCGGACGGCGGCGGATCTGCTTGCCCACATCCTGCCGCGCGCGTGCACCGGGCTTGGGCGGCTGGAAGGTCAGCACGATCGCACCGATCATCGCGACCAGCAGAATGATGCCCGCGATTTCGAACAGCACGATGTAGCGGCCATACAGCAGCGCACCGAGCGCCTCGATGTTCGAGGTGTCGGCGGCCTGCACGGCAGAACCGTCAGGCGTGCCGAGGCTCAGTCCGCCTGCGTTGTAAGCGCCCACTGCCAGCAGCAACTCGGCCAGCAGCACGGCTGCGATCAGCAGGCCCAGCGGCGCGTTGCGGCTGAAGCCTGCGCGCATCGCGGCAAAGTCGATGTCGAGCATCATGACCACGAACAGGAACAGCACCGCGACCGCACCGACATAAACGATCACCAGCAGCATCGCGATGAACTCCGCGCCCACCAGCACCATCAGCCCGGCGGCGTTGAAGAACGCCATGATCAGCCACAAGACCGAATGCACAGGATTGCGCGCCATGACGACCATCACGGCGCTGGCGACAACAATGGTCGCGAAGAAATAGAAGGCGATGGCCTGTATCATGACGTTACTCCGCCGATCCGCAGCCCCGGCGATGCGCCTGAGCTCAGAAAGCGGCAATGTGATCCCTAGTCCAAGTTCCGTCCCGATTCCGATCCCTCGGTGCCGGGGCGGCATTTACGTTGACCCCAATTCCCTCGTCCGGCGCGCCCTAGCGGTAGGGGGCGTCGGCTTCAAGGTTGGCCGCGATGGCCCGTTCCCACTTGTCACCATTCGAAAGCAGCTTGGCCTTGTCGTAGAGCAGCTCTTCGCGGGTTTCGGTGGCGTATTCGAAATTCGGCCCTTCGACGATGGCATCGACCGGGCAGGCTTCCTGACAGAAACCGCAATAGATGCACTTCGTCATGTCGATGTCGTAACGGGTGGTGCGACGGCTGCCGTCTTCGCGCGGTTCGCTCTCGATGGTGATAGCCTGCGCGGGGCACACGGCCTCGCACAGCTTGCACGCGATGCAGCGTTCCTCGCCGTTCGGATAGCGCCGCAGCGCATGCTCACCGCGGAAGCGGGGCGAGAGCGGCGCCTTCTCGAAGGGGTAGTTGATCGTCACCTTGGGCTTGAAGAAATACTTCAGCGTCAAGGCGTGCGCCTTGAGGAATTCCCAGAGGGTGAAGCTCTTGATGAGGTGCGAGACGGTGGTCATGACTGGCCTCTCACAGCGCCAGGCTGCGCAGGGGTGGTTTTAACGATTTCGGTGGAGGTCGCAGGCGCCGTTGGCGCAATCGAGCGATCAAAATGCCCCGTCGCCATCAGATACCCGCTGGTGACTGCGACGAAAACGAGGCTCATCGGCAGGAACACCTTCCACCCGAGGCGCATCAGCTGGTCATAGCGGTAACGCGGCACGGTCGCCCAGATCCAGCTGAACATGAAGAAGAACATGAAGGTCTTGAGCAGGAACCAGATGATCCCCGGCACCATATAGAGCACCGGAATGTCCAGCGGCGGCAGCCACCCGCCCCAGAACAGCAGCGTGTTGAGCGAGCACATCAGCAGGATGTTCGCATACTCGCCGAGCCAGAACAGTGCGAAGCTCATCGAGGAATATTCGGTCTGGTAGCCCGCGACGAGCTCGCTTTCCGCCTCGGTCAGGTCAAACGGTGCGCGCGCGGTTTCGGCCAGCGCCGAGATGAAGAACACCACCCACATGGGGAAGAGCAGAGGGTGCACCACGTAGGCGTTGATCACGCCGAAGCCAAAGCCCTGCTGCGCATTGACGATCCCGCTCATGTTGAAGGTGCCCGCAAACAGCACCACGCAGACCAGCACGAAGCCGATCGAAACTTCGTAGGAGATCATCTGCGCCGAGGCGCGCATCGCGGAGAAGAACGGATATTTGGAGTTCGATGCCCATCCGCTCATCACCACGCCGTAGACCCCCATCGAGGAGATCGCGAGGATGTAGAGCAGGCCAACATTGATATCGGCCAGCACCACGCCCGCCGAGAACGGGATCACCGCCCAGGCCGCCAGCGCGACGGTGAAGGTAATGATCGGCGCGAGCAGGAAGATGCCCTTGTTCGCGGCTGACGGGATGATCGTTTCCTGAAGGAAGACCTTCAGACCGTCAGCGAAAGATTGCAGCAAGCCGAACGGCCCGACCACATTCGGCCCGCGCCGCATCATGATCGCGCCCAGCACCTTGCGGTCGACGTAGATCACCATGGCAACGCTGAACATCACGAGTAGCGAGATCACGATGATCCCGGTCAGCGTCGCGACGGTCCAGGCCCATTCGTAACTGAGGCCGAGGGATTGGAAGAAGGCGGTCATTCCGCAGCCTCCTTCACATCGGCGCCGTGGAGCAACTCATCCGAACAGCGCTGCATCACCTCGCTCGCGCGGGCGATGGGGTTGGTGAGGTAGAAGTCCTTGATCGGGTAGCCCGAAAGCTCGCCTTCGAACTTAGCACCGCTGTCCGCCTTGGGCAGCGCGCCGTAATCGGCGAGGCCCTCTTCGCCCAGTGCCGGGACCGCAGCGATCATCTTGGCCTGCAATGCGGCAAAGCTGTCGAAGCCGACGGTGACGCCCAAAGCATCAGCCAGAGCGCGCAAAATCGTCCAGTCCTCACGCGCATCGCCGGGGGCGAACACGGCCTTCTCGGCGAACTGCACCCGGCCTTCGGCGTTCACATAAGTCCCGTCCTTCTCGGCATAGGAGGCGCCTGGCAGGATGATGTCGGCGTGGTGCGCGCCCTTGTCGCCGTGGTGGCCGATATAGACCTTCAAGGCTCCGGCGTAGGGCGCATAATCCATCTCGTCCGCGCCGAGGCTGAGCAGCACCTTGGGCGCAGCTTGCACGATATCGCCCATCCCGCCCGGAAGCGTGAAGCCGAGCATCAGCGAAGCCATGCGCGCCGCCGAAATGTGCAGGACGTTGAAGCCGTTCCAATCGTCCTTCACCAAACCGAACTTGTCGATCAGCTTCAGGCCCGCCGGAAGCGCGCCCTTGGCCAGCGCCGCCGCGCCGAGGATCATTGCCGGACGCTTCGCTGACTTCATGACGTCACCCAATTCCTTGGGGATGCGGTTCAGCAGCTTGAGGTCAGAGCCGAGGAAGGTGGCCGGATAGGTCGGTTCCCACGCGGGTCCGATGATGTAGACCTTCGCCCCCGCCTTCACCGCCTTGCGCAGACGGACATTGAGCAGCGCGGCTTCCCAACGGACATTGCTGCCGACGATCAGGATGGCGTCGGCAGTCTCGATCCCGGCAAAGGTGCTGTTGAAATTCACCGCAGCGAGGTTCGACACGTCATAGGTCATGCCGGTCTGGCGCGCTTCGGTGAGGTTCGATCCGCAGGCATTGACCAGCGCCTTGGCCGCAAACATCGTTTCGGCATCGAGCAAATCGCCCGCGACCGCCGCGATGCTGGCCTTGTCGCTGTCCAGCGCGCCCGCAATCATGCCGAACGCCTCGGTCCATTCAGCGGGCTGGAGCTTGCCATCCCGACGCACCCACACGCGGTCGAGGCGGCGCTTGGTCAAGCCGTCGACCTGATAGCGGCCCTTGTCGCTCAGCCACTCCTCGTTGACGTCGTCATTCACCCGCGGCAGCGCGCGCATGACTTCGCGGCCCTTGGAATGGAGTGTGATGTTGGCCCCCACCGCATCGGAGACGTCGATGCTGAGCGTCTTCTTCAGCTCCCACGGCCGCGCCTCGAAGGCATAGGGCCGCGAGGTCAGCGCGCCGACCGGGCACAGGTCGATTACATTCGCCGAAAGCTCGTGCGCCGCCGCCTGTTCGAGGTAGGTCGTGATCTGCATATCCTCGCCGCGGTACAGCGCGCCGATTTCGTCCACGCCCGCGATCTCTTCGGAGAAGCGCACGCAGCGGGTGCAGTGGATGCAGCGGGTCATGATCGTCTTGATCAGCGGGCCCATGTATTTCTCGGTCACCGCGCGCTTGTTCTCATGATAGCGCGAACCGCCGCGGCCATAGGCGACCGCCTGATCCTGCAAGTCGCACTCGCCGCCCTGATCACAGATCGGGCAATCGAGCGGGTGGTTGATGAGCAGGAACTCCATCACCCCTTCGCGGGCCTTCTTGACCATCGGGCTGTCGGTGCGGATTTCCTG
>DLGU01000180.1:3574-3809 GCA_002482865.1 Porphyrobacter sp. UBA7686 | reverse complement strand
CGGCAATTGCCCGCGATGCTGAGCCGTTCATGATAGCAGAAGCGCGGGATTTCCTTGCCCGCCAGCTCGCACGCCTGCAGCACAGTCGCGCCCGCCGGGACTTCAATTTCCTGACCGTCTACGGTGACTTTAGGCATTACTCGGCTGCCTCTTGGAATTGCGCGTTATGCTCGTTGATCCGCCGCTCAAGCTCGGGGCGGAAGTGGCGGATGAGGCCCTGGATCGGCCACGCCGC
>DLGU01000180.1:0-3422 GCA_002482865.1 Porphyrobacter sp. UBA7686 | reverse complement strand
TGGCCGCAGCTTTCGTGCTTGTAGAAGTAGGAGAGGCGGCTGATGGCGCGGACGATGTCGGTGGATTTGTCCATGACGATGACCGCCGCCGTCCCGAGGCCCGAGCCCAGTTCCTTCAGCCCATCGAAATCCATCGGCGCGTTGCGGATCTGCGCGGCGGGGACGAGCGGCACGGACGAGCCGCCCGGGATCACCGCCAGCAGATTGTCCCACCCGCCGCGGATGCCGCCGCAGTGCTTTTCGATCAGCTCTTCAAAGCTGATGCTCATGGCTTCCTCGACGACGCAGGGCTTTTCCACGTGGCCGCTGATCTGGAACAGCTTGGTGCCCTTGTTGTTCTCGCGCCCGAAGCTCGAGAACCACGAGGCCCCGCGCCGCAGGATCGTCGGCGCGACCGCGATGCTTTCGACGTTGTTGACCGTGGTCGGGCAGCCATAAAGGCCCGCGCCCGCCGGGAACGGGGGCTTGAGGCGCGGCTGGCCCTTCTTGCCTTCGAGGCTTTCGATCATCGCGGTCTCTTCGCCGCAGATGTAGGCGCCTGCACCACGGTGCATGAAGACGTCGAAATCATAGCCCGAACCGCAGGCGTTCTTGCCGATCAACCCGGCTTCGTATGCCTGATGGATCGCCGCCTGAAGCACCTCGGCTTCGCGGATATATTCGCCGCGCACGTAGATATAGGCCGCCCGCGCGCGCATCGCGAAGCCTGCGACCAGCGCGCCTTCGACCAGCTTGTGCGGATCGTGGCGCAGGATTTCGCGGTCCTTGCAGGAGCCGGGTTCGGATTCGTCGGCGTTGATGACGAGGAAGCTCGGGCGTCCGTCACGCGATTCCTTGGGCATGAAGGACCACTTCAAGCCCGTCGGGAACCCCGCCCCGCCCCGACCGCGCAGGCCAGAGGCCTTCATCTCCTCGATGATCGCATCCGGCCCACGCGCGAGCAGCGCCTTGGTGTTGTCCCAATCGCCGCGCGCCTGCGCTGCCTTCAGGCCCCAGTCCTGGAAGCCATAGACATTGGTGAAGATGCGGTCCTTATCCGCGAGCATCGCTGCTTCCTTCGCTATTGGCCTTTGCTTTGGCGCGCTTGATCCGCACCAACGAAATCACTTGAAACACCAGGCCCATACCCATCAGGATCACGCCCATTTCGAACGGACCCGTCGCTGTCAGTACCGCTCCGAGCGCAAAGCCGGTCAGGCCGAGGATGGCAAAGGCGAGCGTCACCGAGTTCATCCGATCGCTCCCGACTGCCACAGGCCCGCGAGCACTGCGATGATGAGCAGGATCACGCCAACGCGCACCAAGCCCATCAGCACCTTGTAGGCGATGAAGGCCAGCAGCAGCGCGCCGAAGATGGAGACGACTGCGGTCACCACTCGCCCCGATAATCGTGATTGGCGCTGACCATGTCCTTCAGCGTGGTCGGCCCGCCCGAAGGCTCAGACGTGTGCCGCCCCGGCTCCTGCGTGCCAGCCTTGAGCGTCTGCCCGGCGGCAAGCGCATCGAGCACCGCATCGAGGCGCTCCGGCGTCAGGTCTTCGTAGTTGTCGTCATTGATCTGGACCATCGGCGCGGTGGCGCAATTGCCCATGCATTCGACCTCGGTGAGGGTCCATAGCCCGTCCGTCGAGACCCCGCCCTTCACCATCCCGCGCTTCTTGCAGGCCGACATGATGTCGTCGCTGCCGCGTAGCATGCAGGGCGTGGTGCCGCACACCTGGACGTGGAATTTGCCGACGGGCTTCAGGTTGTACATGAAATAGAAGCTGGCGACTTCGAGCACGCGGATTACCGGCATCCCGAGATAGGCCGCGACATATTCGATCACCGGCAGCGGCAACCAGCCCTGCGTATCGGTCTCAGCGCCAACCTGCCGCTGGGCGAGATCGAGCAACGGCATCACCGCCGAGCGCTGACGCCCCTCGGGATACTTGGCGATGTGCCAATCGGCGGTTTTCTTGTTTTCCGGCGTCCACGCGAACGCGCTCCACCGGGCGCGCAGTTCGGGGGTGTCAGGTGCGGGGGTACGGTCAGCCATTAGCGGATGAACTCCACGCGAGAGCACTTGTCGCCCTCGAAGGAATAGACGGACATGACTTCAAACGGCTCAGCGGTTGAAGAACGGTAGACCCGTTCGTGCAACACCGCATATTCGCCCAGTTCATAGCCAGTTATGATTTCGGCACGGTTCTCCGGGAACTCGGCGAACATGGCCTTAAGTCCGGCCCGAGTGCCTTCCTTGCCTTCGCGCAACACCGTGCCGCGATAGCCCGCCTCGCAGGCATCGTCGGTCATCAGCGACACATAGGCATCGGCATCTTGCGCATTGTAATGCGCGATCATCTGCTCGGCGATGGCAAGCTTGCTCACCGGTCACACTCCCCGAACACCACATCGATCGCGCCGAGGATGGCGGTCGCGTCGGGGAGCATGTGGCCCTTGGACATGAAGTCCATCGCCTGCAGGTGCGAGAAGGCAGTGGGGCGGATCTTGCAGCGGTAGGGCTTGTTGGTGCCGTCGCTGACGAGATAGACGCCGAATTCGCCCTTGGGGCTCTCGGTCGCCACATAAACCTCGCCCGCAGGCACGTGGAAGCCCTCGGTGTAGAGCTTGAAGTGGTGGATCAGGCTTTCCATCGACTGCTTCATTTCCCCGCGCTTGGGCGGAGAGACCTTGCCATCGGTCGAGGCAATCGGCCCCTGCGGCATATCGCGCAGGCACTGGCGGATGATCTTGGCGCTTTCGTAAACTTCCTTCACGCGCACCATGAAGCGATCGTAGCAGTCAGAATTGGTGCCGACCGGAATGTCGAACTCCATGCGGTCATAGACGTCGTAGGGCTGGCTCTTGCGCAGATCCCACGGAATGCCCGCCGCGCGGATCATCGGACCGCTGAAGCCCCAGGCAATCGCGTCCTCCCGGCTGACCACGGCGATATCGACATTGCGCTGCTTGAAGATGCGGTTGTCCGTGACGAGGCTCATCGCGTCTTCGAACAGCTGGAAGAAGCGGTTGTCGAGCCAGTCGCCGATATCCACGAGGAGCTTTTCCGGAACGTCCTGATGGACGCCGCCGGGGCGGAAATAGGCGGAGTGCATCCGCGCGCCGCTCGCCCGCTCGAAGAAGTTGAGGCAATCCTCGCGCAGGTCCATGATCCACAGGTTCGGCGTGAACGCGCCGACATCGAGGATGTGCGCGCCCATGTTGAGCATGTGGTTGCAGATGCGGGTCAGCTCGGCGAACAGCACGCGCAGATATTGCGCGCGGATCGGCACTTCGAGCTGGAGCAGCTTCTCGATCGCCAGCACATAGCTGTGCTCCATCCCGAGCGGCGAGCAATAGTCGAGCCGGTCGAAATAGGGCAGCGCCTGCAGATAGGTCTTGTACTCGATCAGCTTCTCGGTGCCGCGGTGCAGCAGGCC
>DLGU01000032.1 GCA_002482865.1 Porphyrobacter sp. UBA7686 | reverse complement strand
CGACCGGATAGGCGCAGTAATCGGCGGCGTAATAGGCTGCCGGGCGGTGATTCCCTGACAGGCCGATCCCGCCGAACGGGGCCTTGGACGAAGCGCCGTTGGTGGGCGAATTCCAGTTGATGATCCCGGCGCGGATATTGGCCCAGAACCGCCCGTAATCCTCGGGACTGCCACCAATCAGCGAGGCTGACAGGCCAAAGCGGGTGTTGTTCGCTTCGGCAATGGCCGTGTCGAAATCGGGGACGCGGATCACTTGCAGCAGGGGGCCGAACAGCTCGATATCGGGCCGGTCGGGTATGTCGGTGACATCGATGATGCCGGGGCTCAGGAAGGGCAGGTCAGGCACGCTGCGGCGCATATGCAGCAGCGCGCGGCCCCCGGCGGTAATCAGCGCGACGAAGCTTTCGGACAGGCGGTCGGCGGTCTCGTTGTCGATCACCGGCCCCATGAAGGGCTGGGGTTCGCCCATCGGGTCACCCACCATCAGCTTGCGCGCCATTGGCACCAGTTCGGCCATCAGATCGTCGTAGATGCTCTCTTTCACGATCAACCGGCGCGCGGCGGTGCAGCGCTGCCCGGCGCTGGTGAAAGCGCTTTGGAGGATCACCGCAGCGGCATCGGTCAGCTTGGGCGTGTCGATCACCACGATGGGGTTGTTGCCGCCCATTTCCAGCGCGACGATCTTGCCCGGATTGGCGGCGAGCTTGCGGTTGATCGCGATCCCGGCTTGCGCCGATCCGGTGAACAGCACCCCGTCGATGCCCGGATGGGCAACCAGCGCCTTGCCTTCCTCCGGCCCGCCGATGACGAGCTGGATCACGTCTTCTGGCACCCCGGCGCGGTGGAAGGCCGACACCAGCGCTTCTCCGACAGCAGGCGTCTTTTCCGAAGGCTTGAACAGCACCGCATTGCCCGCGATCAACGCCGGGACGATGTGGCCATTGGGCAGGTGCGCGGGGAAGTTATAGGGGCCGAGCACCGCCATCACCCCATGCGGCTTGTGCCGGACGGCGGCGCTGCCATTGATCCCGGAATCGAACTTCTTCTTGCCGGTACGCTCGGCATAGGCCTGCACCGCGATATCGACCTTGTTCACGACTGCATCGACTTCGCTGCGGGCTTCCCACAGCGGCTTGCCCGCTTCGCGTGCGATCAGGGTGGCGAGCTCTTCGTTGTCACGCTTCACGATATTGGAGAAGGTCCGCATCACCGCGATCCGGTCGGTCAGGGCGCGGGCAGCCCAGGCCGCCCAAGCGCGGCGCGCGGTGCTGACTGCCGCATCGACATCGCTGATCGGCCCGCGCCACAATTCCTCACCGCTGGCCGGTTCGGTGGAGATAAGGATATTGTCGGTCGCGTCGCCGTTCATTGTGCCGCTATCCGCCTGTTTGACTTGCCCCCGCAGTGACCTTGCGCCCTATCGCGGCCGGGGCCGAAAAGATAGGGGCGGCGATGGCTATGCATGACCGGCAGGTATCGGAGCGGCGCCATGGGCGGCGCCCATCCGGCGCAGGGCTATGACCTTGGCGTTGAGCGGCGCCCAGTCGTCATTCTCGGCGATGGCGGCCCAGATCGCCTCGACCTCGTCGATCAGCATGGATTGAGGTGCGGGATCTGACCAATAGGGGTGGGTTGCTTCGACAGGCTCGTAACCCGCCAGCGCCTCCGCGACCGCGCCCGTCGCAGGTCCACGCCCGCCGCGATGGTCGAAGAAGAAAGCATCGGGCTGCGCCTTGCTATCGCGCATTGCCGCTTCGCAGGCAGCGACCAGTTGTGTGTCGGCCTCAAGCCCCTGCGGCACAACGCCCAGCCGCCAGCACCACCGCCGCGCCACGGCAGCCATATAGAGCGGCCCGAACCGTTCGAGCGCAGCCACCAGCGGCGCGGTCTCGGCATGGAGGCGGAGCGCGACCGCCAGTTGGCCGCAGTTCCAATGCAGCGCCTCGGGCTGGCGGCCGAAGGAATACAGGCCCGCGTGGTCGAAATAGGCGGCGGTGAAGTCCGGTTCCCATTCCGGCAGCCAGCGCCACGGGCCGTAGTCGAAGCTTTCGCCCGTCACGTTCATGTTATCGGTGTTGAGCACGCCGTGGACGAAGCCTGCGACCATGTAGCTGGCGGCGAGATCGGCCATGCGCTCGACCACATTGTGCATCAGCCGGATCGCGGGCTCATCGCGGCCCGGCGCGTCTTCGGGCGGGGGCGGGCCGGGGAAGTGGGTGAGGCAATAGTCGATCAGCGCCGCCAACTCGTCCGCCTGCTCCAGCGCCAGCAACCGCTGGAAGGTGCCGATGCGGATGTGCGAATGGGAAAGGCGCACCAGCACGGCGGAACGTGTGGGCGAAGGCTCGTCCCCGCGCCACAGCCGCTCGCCGGTCTCGATCACGCTGAAGGTTCTGGAGGTGTGGACGCCAAGCGCCTCCAGCATCTCGGTCGCCAGAATCTCGCGAACTGCGCCTTTCAGCGTCAGCCGCCCATCGCCTGCGCGGCTCCACGGGGTGGTGCCCGAACCCTTGGTGCCGAGGTCCATCAACCGCCCCCGCGCATCGCGCAGCTGCGCGAACAGGAACCCGCGTCCGTCGCCGATCTCGGGGTTGTACACCCGGAACTGGTGCCCGTGATAACGCAGCGCGAGCGGGTGGGGGAGGTTATCCGGCAAGGGCTGAAAGCGCCCGAAATGCGCCGCCCAGTCCGCGTCTGAAAGGTCCGCCAGGCCGACGCTCGCCGCCGCGCGGTCATTGCGCCAGCGTAGCCGCGTCTCCGGGAAGTCGGCGGGCGCCACCGCGTCGCCCAGCCAATCCGCCAGGGTCAAGATCGCAGGGTCGCCATGATAGGCCACGGAGGGGTGAATTTCAGGCGGGTGTTGCACAGGCTCGCTCATCCCGCGATAGTGGGGACAAGCGTAGCGCAGCGCAAGGCGCGCGCCACTTGGACCAAAGGGAATATCGCCGGTCATGGCCGCCACATACGAAGATCGCTTCTGGACCAGCAGCGATGGATTGAACCTGCATTACCGCAACTATCCCGGGCCAGAGGGAAGCACCCTGTGCCCGGTGCTGTGCATGCACGGCCTCACCCGCAACGCCCGCGATTTTGCCGGGCTTGCCGAAGCGCTGTCGGCCACCCGCCGGGTGATCGTGACCGAGATGCGCGGGCGCGGGGAAAGCGACTATGCGCCGGATTCGGACACCTATTCCCCCGTCACCTATGTCGCGGATGTGGAAAAGCTGCTCTCCGAACAGGGCATCACTCGCTTCGTGGCAATCGGCACGTCGATGGGCGGACTGATGACGATGCTGATGGCGCATGGCGCGCCCGGACGGATGGCGGCGGTGGTGATGAATGACATCGGCCCGGTGGTGGACGCCGAGGGACTGGCACGCATCTCGGGCTATGTCGGGCAGGGCCGCAGCTATCCCACCTGGGTCCATGCCGCGCGCGGTCTGGCCGAGGCGCACGGCGCAGCCTTTCCCGATTATGACATCGACCAGTGGCTCGAAATGGCCAAGCGGACGATGGTGGTGACGCAGAACGGGCGGATCAGCTTTGATTACGACATGGCGATTGCCGAACCCTTCGCCAAACCGGGCAATGCGGCGCCGGCCAACCTGTGGCTCGCCTTCGAAGCCCTGCGCGATGTCCCGATGCTGCTGGTGCGGGGCGGCCTGTCCGATCTGCTCAGCGCCGACACGGTTGCGCAAATGGGGGTGCGCAATCCGGCGATGCGGACGATCACCGTCCCGCGCGTGGGCCATGCGCCGACGCTGGATGAGCCCGAGGTGCGCGCCGCGATCCTCGACCTGCTGGATGGGGTGGAGTGAGCCAGACCTCCGGGGGTGTTCCCCGGATCCTGCACCTTCATTCCACCTTCAGCGCCGGCGGCAAGGAAGTGCGCTGCGCCCGGCTGATGAACGCGTGGGGGCCGCGTCTCCACCACACTGTTGTCTCCGCCGAACCGCAAGCGATGGCGGCTGCTGCGCTGATCGATCCGGGTGTGCCAGTGGATTATCCGCAGGACTTTCCTTCGCTGAAAGGCAAGCCCACTCCCGCACGGCTGGCGCGTCTGGCCCGGGCGATGCGAGGGTTCGATCTCGTCTGCACCTATAATTGGGGCGCGATGGATGCGGTGATGGCGCACCGGGTGTTCGCGCGCGCCTTCGGTCTGCCGCCGCTGGCGCATCACGAGGACGGCTTCAACGAGGACGAGGCCGAGCGGCTTAAACCCACACGCAATTTCTATCGCCGTGTGGCGCTGCGCGCGGCGGAGGCCGTGATCGTGCCTTCGACCGGGCTGGAGGCCATCGCGCGCCAAGCATGGGGCCAACCCGCGCGGCGTGTCCACCGCATTGCCAACGGGATCGACACCGCCGACTTCGCCGCCGCGCCCGATCCGGCGGCGCTTCCCATGCCCAAGCCCGAAGGCCAGCGCTGGGTCGGCACGCTGGCGGGCCTGCGCCCGGTCAAGCAGCTCCCCACGCTGGTCGAGGCTTGCGCGGCGCTCCCGCCCGAATGGCATCTGGTGATTTGCGGCGAGGGGCCGGAGCGCGCCGCGATCCTCGCTGCTGCCGCACGTCACGGCATGGCGGACCGCGTGCACCTGCCCGGGGCGGTCGATCCGGCGCGGGTGGTGGGGCTGTTCGATATCTTCGCGCTGTCTTCCGCCTCCGAGCAATTCCCGCTCTCGGTGGTCGAAGCGATGGCGGCGGGCCTGCCGGTGGCCGCGCCCGATGTCGGCGATATTGCCGCGATCCTCGCTGAACCCAACCGTGCCCTCATCACGCCGCCGCAGGATACGCCCGCGCTCTCTGCTGCGCTGGTGCAACTCGCCGCAGACGCAGCCCTGCGCGCAAGTCTGGGCGCCGCCAACCAGACCCGCGCGCAGGCCGAGTTCGACCTTGCCGCCATGCTGGCGCGCTACGCCGCGGTCTACGCCAACGCGATGCAGCGCGATTTTTGAAACCGAGGCGCTTCATCCCCCGTTCAATTCGCGTGAGCCATTCCCCGCCTCGCCCTGCTGCTACCCCAAGGCCTACCCCCAAGGCCTACCATTGCGTGCAGGGCGTCACCTGCCTAAAGAGCGCGCTTCCGGCCGCCACGCGCGGCGCATGACACAGATCAGGATTACGAGGCCCCCATGGCGCGCACGCCTACCACGACCCCGGTCCCCGCTACCCCTTCGCGCGAGGACGAAGTTCTGATCCGCGAGATCGATGAAGCTGTGCGCGAAGATGCGCTCTACTCCTTCATGCGCGATCACGGGATCAAGGTGCTGGGGGTGATCCTGCTGGGGTTGGCTGGTCTGGGCGGCTATCTGATCTGGGATTATTACTCGGAAAAGGCGCTGGAGGAGCAGTCCGAAACGCTGATCTCCGCGCTCGATTACATGGACAAGCGCGATTTCAAGACCGCGTCCGACAAGGT
This sequence comes from Porphyrobacter sp. UBA7686, assembly GCA_002482865.1. Classification (GTDB taxonomy): domain Bacteria; phylum Pseudomonadota; class Alphaproteobacteria; order Sphingomonadales; family Sphingomonadaceae; genus Erythrobacter. The sequence goes on along the minus strand of DLGU01000032.1, from coordinate 7,663 downwards.
CGCTCCGCTGCTGGCCGATGGCTCTGCGCCCGGTGCGCGGGCGGCAGCGCGGTTCCTGCAAGCGGCTGCGGCGCTGGAAGAAGGCAATAACGACAAGGCAACCGGCTTGTTCAAGGAAATCGCAGCCGACGCCGAAGCGCCCCCGGCGCTGCGCGATCTGGCCCGCGTGCGCGACGTCAGCCTCAACTTTGACCGCATGAAGCCGGCGGATGTGATCGCCCAGCTGTCGCCGCTCGCCAAGCCGGGCGGTGCCTATTTCGGCTCGGCCGCTGAGCTGGTGGCGATGGCCCATCTCGAAGCCGGCAACCGCGCTGAGGCGGGCAAGATGTTCGCCGCGATCGCCAAGGATGAAGATCTGCCGGAAACGCTGCGCAGCCGCGCGCGCCAGATGGCGGGCCTGATGGGCGTGGATGCGGTGGTCGATGTGAAGAAGCTGCTCAAGGACGAAGGGGTCACCGATGACGCCCTTGAGCCCGCAGATGCTAACGCCGGGAACGCTGCTGCGGCCGAATAAAGCTCGAAGTTTAGGACGGACGGGAATGACGGATATGAAATTTGCACGCGCTGCCCTGCTGGCTGGCCTTGCCGCCGCAAGCCTGACCGGCTGCAAGGGCGGGCTGTTCGGCGGCGGGGACGAAAAGACCACGCCGACGATTGGCAACCGTATGCCGATCCTTTCGCGGATCGAAAGCGGGGCCGAGGTCGATCCGGCGCTGGCCGGGATTTCTGTCGTCCTGCCGCCGCAGCGCACCAATCCCGAATGGGGCCAGACCGGCGGTGCGGCGAGCAAGTCCTACGGCCACCTCGCTCTGTCGGAAAATCCCACCAAGGTGTGGACCGCCAGCGTCGCAGGCTCGACCAACCGGATGCGCCTTGCCTCGGCCCCGGTGGTGGGCAGTGGCAAGCTGTTTGCCGAAGGCACGGACGGTGTGATTGTCGCCTTCGACAAGGCCACCGGCGCCAAGCTGTGGACCCGCGGCGAAGATGACATGACCAAGGATCAGGCACCGTCCGCTTTCGGCGGCGGGGTCAGCTACGAAGCGGGCAAGCTCTACGCCACCAATGGTGTGGGCGATGTGAAGGCCGTCAATGCCGAGACTGGCGAAGTCATCTGGAAGGTCAAGCCAGCAGGCCCGATGCGCGGCTCGCCGACGATTGCCTTCGGCCAGCTGTTCGTGATGACGCAGGACAACCAGATCATCTCGCTCAACATCAACGATGGATCGCTGATGTGGGACGAATCGGGTTCGAACACCCAGTCCGGTGTGTTTGGCGTGGCCGCGCCTGCCGCAGGGCAGGGCACGATCGTCGCTGGCTATTCGAGCGGGGAGCTGTCGGCCTATCGCTACGAAAACGGGCGCACCCTGTGGTCTGACGCGTTGGCGCGCACCAATATCTCGACCACGGTCGGCTCGATCACCGATATCGACGCCGATCCGATCATCGATTCCGGCCGGGTCTATGCGCTCGGGCAAGGCGGTCGCATGGCCGCCTACGAACTGGTCACCGGTCAGCGCATCTGGGAATTGAACCTTGCGGGCATTTCCACCCCGGCGATTGCGGGCGAGTGGATCTTCACCCTGACCGATGACGCACGCCTGCTCGCCATTTCTCGGTCTTCGGGCCGTGTGCGCTGGATCACGCAGTTGCAGCGCTACAAGGACGAAGAGGACAAGAAGGGGCCGATCTTCTGGACCGGTCCTGTGCTCGCAGGCGGCCACCTGTGGGTCGCGAGCTCGCGCGGCGAGATGTGGAAGGTCAGCGCGGGCGAAGGCTCGGCCTCGATGTTTGCCGATATCGGCCAGCCGGTCAGCTTGCCGCCGCTGGTGGCTGACGGGATGCTCTACCTGATGGATGACGCTGGCACGATCCACGCCTGGAAGTAGGTTCCAACAGGGGTTTTTCCGCGGAGGGGTGTTTGCCCCCGGTTGAACCCTGTTTGACCCCCCCGTTGGTCACGGCATATGCCTTTTTGACCCGGATTCGGGCGCGTTTTGCCGAGCTGTTAACCAATAGGCTGTAGGGCGGAGCGGTCATGACCGCGCCGTTCTCGCCCGCTCCAACATCGCGCACCGCGCCGCCGCTGCGCCGTCCCGAAAGCGACGTTTCGACCGGCGTGGGGTTTGCCGGGCTGGCGGGGCTGTTTGTCTGGATCGCCTTCTGCCGATCCTACCCCGAGATCGCTGGCGTGCTGGGCCTGGGCGGCGGATTGTCGGGAGAGCGCGGCGTGCTCTCCGGCCCTTACGCCGCGCTCGCAGCGATGCTGTTTACCGCGTTGCCGATGGCCCTGTGGTCGGTGCTGATCGACAAGGTCCACCTGCGCCCCTCAACCGGGATCGACTGGAAACTCGCCCGCCCCATCGCCGAAGTGCTGCCGGTATCTGTGGTGAAACTGTGCGGACTGTGGGCGACTTGGGCGCTGCTCGCGACGTTCTATGCTTTGGCGCGGTGGTATTGGAGCGGGAACTATCTGTTCGCGATGGAGGTGCTGACCATCGCTATCCTTCCGCTCGTAATTCTCTCAGTTCCCTACGTCATCTGGATCGACCGCTATCTGGTCGAGCCGCGCGATGCGACCTTTCAGTTCGGTGCCTTCGTGCTCGGCGGGGGAGTGATCGGACGCGAGCAATGGGACGGCGGCACCATCGCCAAGCACTGGCGAGCCTGGGCGATCAAGGGCTTTTTCGGGGCCTTCATGATCTCGATCCTGCCGCCGGGCTTTGCTCAGATTGTCGAGAGCAGTCCTTCGCAACTCATTGCCAATCCCGTAGAATTCGTGATGCTGCTGGTCACGCTGTTGTTCGTGATCGACGTCCAGATTGGTACGGTCGGCTACCTGCTGACCCTGCGCCCGCTGGACTCGCACATCCGCTCAGGCAACCCGTTCCTCGCAGGCTGGCTGGCGGCGCTGCTCTGCTATCCGCCCTTTGTATGGGGGATCATCGGGCCGAACGACCAGATCCTGAGCTATGAATTCGCCACCCCGGGCTGGGCGCACTGGTTTGCCGGGAATGATGCGCTGCTGTGGGCGTGGGGCGGCGTTTTGCTAGTGCTGACTGGCATTTACGCCTGGGCGACGGTGGTGTTCGGCATCCGCTTTTCCAATCTCACCTATCGCGGCGTGCTGACCCACGGGCCGTATCGCTTCACCCGTCACCCGGCCTATCTGTCGAAGAACCTGTTCTGGTGGGCATCGGTCCTGCCGTTTCTGGTGACCAACGGGTCGTTGGCGGACGCAATCCGCAATTCGGTGTTCCTGCTGGTCGTCAACGGCATCTACTACTGGCGCGCTCGGACCGAAGAGGCGCACCTTCTCGCCGAAGACCCCAAGTATCGCGACTATCACGCATGGATGGAGCAGCATGGCCTGATCACCGCGCCGCTCGCGCGTCTGAAGCGGATGCTCACTGGCAGCCCCGAGCCCCGCCGCGAAGAGACGCATCCCTTCCCGGCGGAGTAGGGTTACATCACCGGTGCGCCGTCATCGGCATGAAACTTGAGCGCTTCGACCACCTGAAAATCAAGCCCGCTGATCGCCGCGCCGAAGGCCGCCATATGCGGAGTCGCGAAATGCGCGGCGAGGGCGGCATCGTCCACCCACTTCTCGACAATGTGCAGCACCGAAGGATCGAGCACGTCCTGCGTGAACGCATAGGCGATGCACCCGGCCTCCGCATTGGAGGCAGCGACCATATCGGCAATCGCCGCGCGCGCCGGTTCCATTGCGCCTTCACCCACCTTGGCCTTGGCCAGCACGATCAGCATAGTGTCACTCTCCCTCAGAACGACTGTTCATAGACGCGGGAGATGTCCCCGTTCCACTCGCCATTATAGGCATCGAGCAGGCGCTGGGCCGGCACTTTGCCGCTGGCGACGATCTCGTCGAGCGTTTCGAGGTAGCCCGTCTCGTTGTCGCCGCTCGCATTGAGGCGCGCGCGGGCCTTAAGCCCTGAATGCGCGATCTTGAGCACCTCGCGCCCGAGGTCCTGCAAGGTGCCGCCATCCGGCGAGCGGGTGGCAAGCGCAAGCCGCGGCACTTCGCCCCGGAGCCGTTCGCGCTCCTCCATCGTCCAGCCCTTGACCAGATCCCACGCCGCGTCGAGCGCGCCTTGATCATACAGCAGCCCGACCCAGAACGCGGGGAGTGCGCAAATCCGGCTCCACGGCCCGCCATCGGCGCCGCGCATTTCGAGGAAGCTTTTCAGCCGCACTTCGGGGAAGGCGGTCGAGAGGTGGTCCCACCAGTCGCTCTGCGTCGGGCGTTCGCCGGGGAGCACGGACAGCTTGCCATCGAGGAAATCGCGGAAGCTCAGGCCCGCTGCGTCGATGTACTTCCCGTCGCGGAAGACGAAATACATCGGCACATCCAGCATATACCGCGCCCAGCGTTCGTAACCGAAGCCCTCCTCGAACACGAAGGGTAGCATGCCCGTCCGCGCCGGATCGGTGTCTGACCAGATGTGCGATCGGTAGGACAGGAACCCGTTGGGCTTGCCTTCAGTGAAGGGCGAATTGGCAAACAGCGCCGTCGCCAGCGGTTGCAACGCGAGGCCGACGCGGAACTTCTTCACCATGTCGGCTTCGGACTGGTAATCGAGGTTCACCTGGATCGTGCAGGTGCGCAGCATCATGTCGAGACCCATCGTGCCGACGCGCGGCATGTGGCGCAGCATGATGTCATAGCGGCCCTTCGGCATGATCGGCAGCTCGGCGCGGGTCTTGTCCGGCCACATGCCGAGGCCGAGATAGCCGACCCCGCACTTCTCGCCGACTTCCTTGACCTGCGCCAAGTGCCGTCCGGTTTCCGCGCAGGTCTGGTGCAGGTTTTCGAGCGGCGCGCCCGACAGCTCCAGCTGACCGGCCGGTTCAAGGCTGACCGCGCCGTCCTCGCCTTTCAAGGCGATGACGTTGCCGCCTTCTTCAACGGGTTCCCAGCCGAACTTCTCAAGCCCGCCCAAGAGATCGCGGATGCCGCAAGGCTCGTCATAGGACGGCGCGCGCTTGTCCGAATGCTTGTAGACCAGCTTTTCGTGCTCGGTGCCGATGCGCCAGCGCTCGGGCGGCTTTTCGCCCTTCAGCATTGGTGTGACGAGTTGGTCGAGGCTTTCGATCACCGGATCGTCGGCAGTGGAAGCTTCGCGTGTGCTCATGGGATGAGGCCCTCTCTGGCCGGTTGCTTTAGAAAACTGGTATGCCGGTGGGAAGGCAAATTCGCGTTTGGCGCGGTGAAGCCGAATTGTCTTGCCGTAAAGTGATGAACGCGTGGGCGGCGCTACCAATCCCCGGCGGTGGCCATCCATGCCGCGAGCGCGGCGATGGCGGCGGTCTCGCCCCGCAGGATGCGTGGGCCGAGGGTGATGGGGCGGGCGGCAGGGTGCGCGCGGATCGCGACGCGCTCGGCCTCGTCGAAGCCGCCTTCGGGGCCAGTGAGGATCGCGGCGGGGCCGGCATGGGCTTTGAAGGCCTCGGCTGCGGGGGCGCCGCCATTTTCGTCAGCGAAGAACAGCGCGCGGTCATTCGGCCAGCTGGCGAGCAGCGCGTCGAGCTTCACCGGATCAGCAAGTTCAGGCAGCGCGGTGCGGGCGCATTGCTCCGCAGCCTCGGTGGTGATCGTACGGGCGCGTTCGAGGTTGAGTTTGTCCGCCACGCAGCGCCGGGTGATGAGCGGCTGGATACGCGCGGCGCCCAGTTCGGTCGCCTTTTCGAGGATGAGGTCGAAGCGGTCCTTCTTCAGCAGGGCGGGGCAGAGCCACAAGTCGGGGACGGCCTCGCGCTCGCGCAGCTTCTCAGCCAATTCGAGCAGCACATCGCGCTTGCCCGCATCCACCACGCGCGCGGCCCATTCCCCGGTGATATCGTCGCACAGGATCACCGCATCGCCGGGCGCCACGCGCATGACGCGGGTGAGGTAATGGGCGGGGTTCCCCTCGATCCGTACCACCGTACCTGCCGCCAGCGGTTCGGCAACGAACAGGCGCGGCGCGCTTTTCGGGGGCCAGGCGGGGGTTGCGGGCATGGCTTTGCACTAGGCGGAAGCGGCGCTAGGGAGCAAGCGTGACCGAACATATCGTCCCAGATTCCGAGCACCGTGGTATCGTGGCCCGCCTGCCGCAACTTCCGCGCGATCTGGCGTTGCTGGCGCGGTTCGACCGGCCGATCGGGTGGTGGCTGCTGTTCTGGCCTTGCGTGTTCGGGGTGTGGCTGGCGGGAGCGGGGCCGCAAATCTCGCTGCTCGGCTGGTTGCTGGCAGGCAGCATTGCGATGCGCGGGGCGGGGTGTGTTTACAACGATATCGTCGATGCCGATCTGGACCGGCAGGTGGCGCGGACGGCCTTGCGCCCGGTGGCGAGCGGGCGGGTGTCGAAACGCGCGGCGTGGCTCTGGCTGCTGGCGCTGTGCCTGATCGGGCTGGTGGTGCTGTTGCAATTGCGCTGGCAGGCCCAGCTGGTCGCGCTCGGCAGTCTGGCGCTGGTGGCCGCCTATCCCTTCATGAAGCGCATCACCTGGTGGCCGCAGGCGTGGCTGGGGATGGTGTTCAACTGGGGCCTGCTGGTCGGCTGGACTGAACTGCGGTTCGACAATTGGCCGGCGCTGGCGGCGGTCTATGCCGGGTGCATTGCGTGGGTGATCGGTTACGACACGATCTATGCCCTGCAAGACCGCGAGGATGATGCGATGGTCGGTATCCGCTCATCCGCGCTGGCGATGGGCGCGCGGGTGACAGGCGGCGTGGCGGCATTCTATGCGGGCGCAGTCGTCTTGTGGGGCTTCGGCTTTTGGCTCTATCGCCCCGATGCGCTGGTGTTGCTGGCGCTGGTGCCGGTCGCGGTGCATCTCGCTTGGCAGGTGGCGACGCTCGACGCGGATGATCCCGCAAACCCGCTCGCCCGGTTCCGGTCAAACCGCTGGGCCGGGGCACTGATGGCGGCGGCGTGCTTTGTGGTCGGCAACGCGGGAGCCTGAGGCGATGTGCAACCTCTACCGTATGACCAAACCTGCGAGCGAGGTCGCTGCGTGGTTCGATGCGGTGGCGGCAGCCGAGGGCGCGAATTTTGCCGAGGAAGTCTATCCCGGCTATCCGGGCCTTGTCGTGGCGGAGGGAGCGGTCAGACCGATGACCTGGGGCTTCCCGCTGGTGCTCAAGGGCGCCAAGGGCCAGCCATTGAAGCCCAAACCGGTCAACAATGCCCGCACCGACAAGCTCGGCACTTTCTTCTGGCGGCACGCCTTCGAAGAACGCCGCTGTCTCATCCCGCTCACTGCATGGGCCGAGGCGGAAGGCGCCAAGGGACGGATGACGCGCACCTGGCTGTCGCTTCCCGATGCCCCGCTCCTCGCCGCTGCCGGGGTATGGCGGCCGAGCGAGGAATGGGGCGCGTGCTATTCGATGGTCATGACGGACAGCGAAGGCTCAGGCGCCGCCGCCGTCCACACCCGGATGCCGGTGCTGCTTGCTCCGGGCGATCAGGCAATGTGGACGGACGGCACCCCGGACGAGGCGCTGGCGCTGTGCCGGGCATGGAACGGGCCGCTGGTGATCGACCGGACGCCTGATCCGTGGGTCAGGAGTTCGGCCAGCCAGCCGGGGCTGTTCTGAACCACCCTCCGTTCGCCTCGAGCGAAGTCGAGAGGCTTTGCAGGGTGTCTCGACTACGCTCGACAC
>DLGU01000102.1:5709-10891 GCA_002482865.1 Porphyrobacter sp. UBA7686 | reverse complement strand
GGCAGCTTGCGGTCGTTGATGTAGCGCGCCGACAGTTCCACCGCGGTCTTGATCGCGTCGGGGGTGTACTTGACCTTGTGGTGTTCTTCGAAGGCCGAGCGCAGACCCTTGAGGATCTTGATCGTGTCCTCGATCGTGGGCTCGTTCACGTCGATTTTCTGGAACCGGCGCAGCAGGGCGCGGTCCTTTTCGAAGTGGTTGCGGAATTCCTTGTAGGTGGTNNNNGGCTTGAGCAGGTTCGAGGCATCCATCGCCCCGCCGCTGGTCGCGCCAGCGCCGATGACAGTGTGGATCTCGTCGATGAACAGCACCGCGTTGGGCATGGCTTCAAGCTCGGTCACGACCTGCTTCAAGCGCTCTTCAAAGTCACCGCGATAGCGCGTGCCCGCGAGCAGCGCGCCCATGNNNGCCGGCAGCAGCACTTCGGGCACATCGCCTTCGATGATCTTGCGCGCCAGACCTTCGGCAATCGCGGTCTTCCCCACGCCGGGATCGCCGACATAGAGCGGGTTGTTCTTGGAACGGCGGCACAGGATCTGGATCGTCCGGTCAACCTCCGGCCCGCGCCCGATCAACGGATCGATCTTACCGCTTTCGGCCTTGGCGTTGAGGTTGACGGTGAACTGGTCGAGCGCGGTTTCCTTCTTGTTGCCGCCGCCCGCTTCCTTGGTCTGCGCAGGCTCATCCGCCTTGTCGGTGCCCTGCGGGGTCTTGGGTTCCATCTGGCGGCCGCCCTTGCCGATGCCGTGGCTGATAAAGCTCACCGCATCGAGCCGGCTCATGTCCTGCTGCTGGAGGAAATAGACCGCGTAGCTATCCCGTTCGGAAAACAGCGCGACCAGCACATTGGCGCCGGTGACGGTATCCTTGCCCGAGGACTGGACGTGAAGGATCGCGCGCTGGATCACGCGCTGGAAGCCAGCGGTCGGCTGCGGATCGGCGCCGTCTTCGGTCTTGAGCGACTGATATTCCTGATCGAGATACTGCTTCACGACCTCGCCAAGCTCAGCCAAATCGACACCGCAGGCGGCCATGACTGCTGCGGCGTCCTCATCGTCGATCAGCGCAAGGAGCAGGTGTTCGAGCGTGGCATATTCATGCCGCCGCTCGGACGCATTGCCGAGAGCATTGTGCAGCGTGCGTTCGAGGTTCTGGGCGAAGCTGGGCATGGGAGAGGCCTCTATCTGCGGGAGGATGCTCGTGGCGAAGGAGCGGGGGAAGCCAGTTTCCGACAATATGGGATGGGCCGCGCAAATTGCGAATCCCCTAAGGGTGATACGCTGAACAATCCCGCGCGGATCATCCGCCGCCCTTCCCGAACAGCGCATCGGCTGCGGCGCGGTGGGCGGCAGCCTTGTCGCGGTGCGCCGTCACCCGGGCAATCTCGTTCTCGAGCAGGGCGATCCGTTCGTCCAGTTCGGCCTGCGAATAGGGGGCGAGGTCCTCTTGTCCGAGGCGACTCACCGCGTCTCCGCTGGGCCGTGGGCGATCGGGTTCTTCCATTGCGTCGCAGCATCAGGCCCAAGCGGCTTGCTGTCAATCGGCGAGACGGTTATTCGCACATGCGAGATAGTTAACTGCGGTGGATTGGGGGCAGATTGTGATGGTTGCAAGCAGCGGGGTCGACTTGCCGGAGACCATGCAATCGATTGGCTTCGATGCGCCGGGCGGGCCGGACGTACTTCGGCTCCAGACCAGCCCGCTTCCGCGCCTGTGGCCTGACGATGTCCTGATCCGTGTTGCCTATGCCGGGGTCAACCGCCCCGATTGCCTGCAACGCGCGGGTGCCTATCCGCCGCCGCCGGGGGCCTCGCCTTTGCTGGGTCTGGAAGTGTCGGGCGAGATTGTCGCGGTCGGCACCGAAGTCCCGCGCGAGATGATCGGGCAATATGTCGCAGCGCTCACGCCGGGCGGAGGCTATGCCGAATATTGCGCCGCGCACTGGCAGCACTGCCTGCCGGTGCCTGAAGGAATGCTGCTGGCTGAAGCCGCCGCACTGCCCGAAACCCTGTTCACCGTGTGGCACAATCTGTTTGAGCGCGGCCTTGCCCGCGATGGCGAGCGGGTGCTGATCCACGGCGGCACGTCCGGCATCGGCACCATGGCGATCATGCTCGCCAAGGCTTTCGGGCTCGAGGCGATCGTGACCTGCGGCGACACCGCCAAATGCGCCGCCGCGACCCGGATCGGCGCCGATCTCGCGATCAATTACCGCGAGACCGACTTTGTCGAGGCGGTCATGGCCCATACCGAGGGCAAGGGCGTGCACGTGGTGCTCGACATGGTGTCGGGCGACTATGTCGCTCGCAATCTCAAGTGCCTGGCCGAAGATGGCCGCCACGTCACCATCGCGGTGCTGGGCGGGGCCAAGGCCGACATCAATATGGCGGTGGTGATGATGCGCCGCCTGACCCTGACCGGATCGACCCTGCGCCCGCGCTCCGATGCGTTCAAATCCGCGCTCGCGGACGAGATCGCCGACAACGCCTGGCCGATGTTTGCCGATGGCGAACTGTCGCCGGTGATGGACATGACCTTCCCCCTCGCTGAAGCCGCCGCTGCCCATGCGCGCATGGAAGCGGGGGATCACATCGGCAAGATCGTGCTGGAAGTTGCCGGCGGCTAGGCTTCCGGCGTGGGAACTGGCATCCCGGCGAAGTTGCGACGGTAGGCGGTCGGCGCGCATCCCAGCTGGCGTCGGAAGCTCTGCTGTAGGCTGGTTGCCGAACCGAACCCGGCAAGCTGCGCGACCCGTTCGACCGGTAGGCCCGTCGTCTCCAGCAATTCGCGCGCGCGAGCGATCCGCGCCTTCAAGACATAGGTGCCTGGTGCGCATCCGGCGCGGGTGGTGAAGGCGCGCGCGACGCTGCGCAGGCTCATCCCGGCTTCGTCCGCGAGGCGGCTGACGGGCCAGTCCTCGTCAGGCTGGGCGAGAATCCGGGTCATCAGCGCGGCCAGCCGGTCGGACGGGAGTGGGGCGCGCAGCGAATCGTCGAACTGGCGCTGATCGCCCTCGCGCTGGGCGGGCAGCACCAGCCGCTTGGCCACCGCATTTGCCCGCGCCACGCCGTAATCGCCGCGCACGATGTGGAGCAGCAGATCGATCCCCGCCGCCGATCCTGCCGAAGTCAGCACGTCGCCGCTATCGGCGAACAGGATGTCCGAGGCGACCGCGACCCGCGGATAGCGCTGGGCGAGCCGCGGGGCGTGCAGCCAGTGCGTGGTCGCCCGCCTCCCGTCGAGCAGGCCGAGTTCGGCGAGCAGGAAGGCCCCCGAACAGATCGAGGCAAAGCGGGCTCCGCGGGCATGGGCGGCAAAGCAGGCTGCGCGCAGGGCCTCGGGGAGCGCGGGGTCGGCGGGCCGCCAGCCGGGAATGACGATCAGATCGGCACGATCGAACAACGACAGGTCGCCATCGACCGAAAGCTGCCAACCGTGGCTGGTGCGCACCGGCGCGCCATCGATCGAGGCAAGCGCGAAGCGATACCAATCCGCCCCGAAATCCGGGCGCGGCAGGCCGAAAATCTCGGCCGGGATGCTCAGTTCGAACATCGGTGCCCCGTCAAAGGCGAGCGCAACGACGAACGGCCCGTGGGGCGGTTCGGACGGCATTGGCAGAATTCTTCCTGTAAATGGCAATTCGGCCAATTGTCACGCGGCGGCCATCGAAGCAACAGACACTTCCGACGCACAATCACCGGAGCATGTTCATGGCCCCCCTCACCCTCCACGAAGACCCGCGCAGCGGGAATTGCTTCAAGATCAAGCTCACCGCTGCGCTGCTCGGCCTGCCGCTGGCGACGCGGGGCTATGACATCATGAAGGGCGAGACCCGGACGCCGGAGTTTCTCGCCACCGTCAACGCCAATGGCCGCATTCCGGTGCTTCAGATCGGCGAAGGGGCTGATGCGCGCTTCCTGCCGGAGAGCAACGCTGCCTGCTGGTATCTTGCCCACGGCTCTGCCTTGATCCCGGCGGATCGCTTCGCGCAGGCCGACATGCTGCGCTGGATGTTCTTCGAACAGTACAACCACGAGCCCAATATCGCCACGCTCCGTTTCTGGCTGCACTTCGTGGGCGAGGCGAACCTTTCGGAGCAGCAGCGCGCGCAGATCATGGCCAAGCGCATGGCGGGCTGCGCGGCGCTCGATCTCATGAACAAGCATTTGGCAAACAACGCGTTTTTCTGCGGCGAGGCCGTGACACTCGCGGACATTGCCTTGTTTCCGTACACGCACGTTGCGGAGGAAGGCGGCTTCGGACTGCGTGATTATCCGCACATCCTCCGCTGGATCGCGCGGGTGCAGGCGCTCCCGGGGTTCATCGCGATGGACTGATCCGGGGGATTGACCCGGCCCTGACCGAAAACTGACCCGAAACCGTCACTTGCTTGTGAGTCCCTTGTAACATTTCGCTGCCACAGGGTGGGCCAGCGACATGACATCCGGGGATTTCCCATGACGGCTGCCGACCTGACCGACATCATCACCGATAACATCGCGAGCTTTCCGCTCAGCCCACCCCGTATTCCCGAGCCTGAGGGGACGGAACGCCGCTCCTATCGCACGATCTGGATCAGCGATGTCCACCTCGGCACCAAGGGGTGCAATGCCGAGCTGTTGATCGACTTCCTCGACCACACCGACAGCGAGACGATGTACCTGGTCGGCGACATCATTGATGGCTGGCGGCTGAAGAAGAAGTTCTACTGGCCTGCCGCGCACAATGACATCGTCTGGCGCATTCTGAAGCGCGCGCATCGCGGGACCCGGATCGTCTATATCCCGGGCAATCATGATGAGATGTTCCGCCAGTTCACCGGCCTGAACTTCGGCGGGATCGAAATCCGCCGCGCCGCCTTCCACGATACCGCCGACGGCCGCCGGTTGATGGTGCTGCATGGCGACGAATTCGATGCCGTGATGCTGTCACACCGCTGGCTCGCCTTCGTGGGTGACCATGCCTATCATCTCATGATGAAGTGCAACATCGCGGTGAACACCGTGCGTCGCTGGTGGGGCAAGCCCTATTGGTCGTTGTCCAAGGCGGCCAAGCACAAGGTCAAGAACGCGGTCGAATTCATCGGCAAGTACGAAGAAGCCGTCGCCCGCGCGGCGGGAGAGCGCGGTGTCGATGGGGTGGTCTGCGGCCACATCCACACCGCCGAATTCCGCGAGTTCCA
>DLGU01000102.1:533-5610 GCA_002482865.1 Porphyrobacter sp. UBA7686 | reverse complement strand
CATCACGACGGCCGCATGGAAATCCTCCACTGGCCCGAAGAGATGAAGCGGCGGGAGCGCCCCGATGCGCCGGTCGATACCCCCGCTGAAACCCCTGCGCGTGTGGCGGCGTGACGCCAGCTTCGATCGCCATCATTACCGATGCCTGGCATCCGCAAACCAACGGGGTGGTGCGCACGCTTTCGACCACGTGTGAGGTGCTGCGCGGCTGGGGCCATCAGGTCACAGTGATTTCGCCCGAGGGTTACCCTTCGATCCCAGCGCCGACCTATCCCGAGATCCGCCTTGCGCTGACAGCCCCTGGTGCGGTCGGGCGGCAGTTGGCGCGAATCGCGCCTGATGCGGTGCATATCGCCACCGAAGGCCCGCTCGGGCTCGCGGCACGGCGGTACTGCCTGAGGCGCAAGGTGCCGTTCACCACCGCCTACCACACCCAGTTCCCCGATTATTTCGCGCGGCGCACCGGCCTGCCGGCGAGCACCTTCTGGCCCTATATCCGCTGGTTCCACCGCCCGGCGCAGCGCATCATGGTCGCGACCGAAACGATCCGTGCGCAGCTGCGTAAACAGGGCCTCACCCAGTTGACGCATTGGAGCCGCGGGGTCGATCTCGCCTGCTTTTCGCCCAAAGCCCCGCCGCCGCCCGAATATGCCGAGATCGCGGGATCAATCCTGCTCTATGTCGGACGGGTCGCGGTCGAGAAGAACATCGAAGCCTTCCTCGCCTGCCCCTATCCCGGCACCAAGGTGGTGGTGGGCGATGGTCCGGCCCGCGCGGCGCTGGCGGCGAAGTTTCCGCAAGCATTGTTCCTCGGCAAGCGGTCGGGGGTTGAGCTGGCGGGCTGTTATGCCGGGGCGGATGTGTTCGTCTTCCCCAGTCGCACCGACACCTTCGGTCTTGTCATGATCGAAGCGCTGGCCTGCGGGACGCCGGTGGCCGCTTTCCCGGTGGCGGGACCGCTCGACATCGTCACCGATGCCGTGGGTGCGATGTCTGAAGACCTCACCCGCGCGATCGACGCGGCGCGCTATTGCGACCGCGCCGCCTGCGCCGCCTATGCCGCTGGCTTTTCGTGGGAAGCGGCCACACGCCAGTTCCTCGCCGGTCTGGTCGCGCTGGAAGAGGAGGAAGCGGTTTCGCTGCAAGCGATGCCCGCTTTCTGAATCCATTCCTTGCCGTTTTCGCGGCATTCGCCTATTTAGGAATCCAAGGCGGCCGCTCCGAAAGGGGCGGCCCTTTCATTTTCAACGGAGATTCCCACCATGGCGATCAAGGATCAGCCCAAGCCGCTGATGCCGCATGCCACCGCGACCTGGCTAGTGGACAACACCGCGCTCTCGTTCGAGCAGATTGCCGAGTTCTGCGGACTTCATATCCTCGAAGTGCAGGCAATGGCCGATGACCTTGCAGGCAGCAAGTACACCGGGCGCGACCCGGTCCACTCGGGCGAGCTGACGCAGGGCGAGATCGAAAAGGGTCAGGCCGACGCGACCTATTCGCTGCGGATGCACAAGGCCCCGGTCGAAGTGACCCGCACCAAGGGCCCGCGTTACACCCCCGTGTCGAAGCGTCAGGACAAGCCTGATGGCATCGCGTGGATCTTGCGCAACCATCCCGAAGTGTCGGACGCGCAGATTTCGAAGCTGATCGGTACGACCCGCAACACCATCGGTGCCCTGCGCGACCGGACGCACTGGAACATCCAGAACATTACGCCGAAGGACCCGGTGACGTTGGGCCTGTGTTCGCAGCGTGAGCTTGACGCGATGGTTGCCAAGGCTGCCAAGCGCGCCGGGATCACCGAAGACGTCGATGCCCCGGTCAAGTCCGATCGCAATGATCGCGAGAACCTGATCGCGGAACTGCGCGCCGAACGCGACGCAAACGTCAAGGCGGCTGGACAAGCTGCGCAGGAAGCCGAGGCTGAAGCCTGGCTCGCCGCGCGCCGCGCTGCCGAAGCCGCCGAACAGAAGATCGACCCGGAAAGCGGGTTTATCTAAGAGGCCTTTGCCCTCATAAATCTCACAACGTCGCCTCGTGCTTGACACGGGGCTTGGCTATCTTCTGTCTCGTGACCTGATGAAGAAGCCGAGCCCCGGATCAAGTCCGGGGCGACGTTGTTTTGATGTGGCAAAAACCTGCACCACCCCCGACTTTCGCTTGTATGGCGCGGCGTTGTCAGCCAATATTATTGACATGCCTGTCAGTAACGCTGCCTATCACCACCCCACTCCCCTCAACACCCGGTTCGAGCCGATGAGCTTGCCCGCGATGCTGGAACGCAGCGTTCGCGCCAATCCGGATGCCCCGTTCCTGCATTTCCTAGGACGGACTTACAGCTACCAGCAGATCTTCGCGCAGGCGCAGGCCTTTGCGCTGGGGCTGACCGAAATGGGGATCGCCAAGGGCGACCGCGTCGGCCTGTTTCTGCCCAATGTCCCGATTTATGCCGCCGCCTATTACGGGGCGATGATGGCGGGCGCCGTGGTGGTGAACTTCTCGCCGCTCTATTCGGTTGAGGAATTGAGCTGGCAGGTGGGCGACAGCGGCACTCGGGTGCTGGTGACGCTCGATGTGCCGGAACTCTACAAGACGGCCAAGAAGGTGCTCGAAGGAACAGCGCTGGAGACGCTGGTGGTGGGCTCACTCTCCGCAATGCTGCCGTGGTACAAGGGGCTGGCGCTGAAGCTGCTCAAGCGTAGCCAGATCGCGGATGTCGCCTATGGCCCGAAGGTGCGGCGCTGGACGGATATGACGCCGAACGGCCCGCTCCCTCCCGTCGCAGTCACCGCGCAAGACCTTGCCCTTTTGCAATACACCGGCGGCACCACCGGGCGGCCTAAGGGGGCGATGCTCGGGCATGACCAGCTGAGCGTAAATGCCCAGCAGGTCGCCGCGATCAATCCCTTCGGCAATGCGCGGGACGAGGTGTTCATGGGGGCGCTGCCGTTCTTCCATGTCTTCGCCAACACCGCCTTGCTCAATCACGCCTGCGTCACTGGCGCATCGATCGCGATGGTGCCGCGGTTTGAGACCAAGCAGGTGCTTCAGACGATCGAGAAATATCGCTGCACCGGCTTTCCCGGCGTGCCCACGATGTTTCAGGCGATGCTCGATCACCCTGACCTCGCCAAGACGGATCTCAGCAGTCTGAAAATCTGCATTTCGGGCGGCGCGCCGATGCCCGGCCCTGTCCATGTCCGCTTCGAAGAGGCGACCGGCGTGCGGCTGGTCGAAGGCTACGGCCTCACCGAAAGCGCCGGCGTGGTCTCGGCCAATCCCTATGACGGCACCCGCAAGCGTGGCACGATCGGGCAGTTGGTGCCGGGGACGGAAGTGATCCTGCTCGACAAGGAGCACCCCGAAAACCTTGCCCCCGAAGGCGAGCCGGGCGAACTTGCGGTCCACGGCCCGCAGGTGATGCGCGGCTACTGGAACCGGCCCGAAACCGACGCCGAAACTTTCGTGGAGCGTGATGGCAAGCGGTACCTGCGCACCGGCGATGTCGCGCGGATCGACGAGGATGGATTCCTCGAAATCGTCGACCGCATCAAGGACATGATCGCGGTGGGCGGCTTCAAGGTCTTCCCGAGCGTGGTCGAGGACGTGATTCTCGAACACCCGGCGGTCAAAGAGGCGTTGGTGATCGGTGTTCCCGAGGAATATCGCGGCGAAGTGCCACGCGCCTACGTGACACTGAACGAAGGCGTTGCAGCAACCGGCGAGGAGCTGGCAAGCTGGCTCAACGCCCGGATCGGCAAGCACGAACGCGTCGATCGGGTGGTGGTGCGCGAAAGCTTGCCCAAGACGATCATTGGGAAGCTCGACCGCAAGACGCTGCGGGCTGAGGTGCTGTAAGCCCTATTCCGCAGCCTCGACGCTGCTGGGCACAGCCTTGACCGCAGTCCGCGCGTTGGGTGCGAAGCGGCCATCCACCGCAGCGCCCTGCTCAATCGTCAGCGCGTCGTAATGGACATCGCCTTCGATATGCGCAGTCTTGAGGATCACCAACTCGCGCGCGGTGATTGAACCTGACACCTTGCCCGCCAGCCGCGCGCTTTCGGCAACGACAGCGCCGTGGATGCTGCTCTTTTCGCCCTGCACGAGGCTGGCACAGGTGATGTCGCCTTCGACCGTGCCGTCGATATGCAGATCGGCTGACGCGCTGATATTGCCGGTGATGGTCACATCCGCGCCGATCACGGAAAAGGTCGAACCCGAGGCCATGCTGCTGCTCCTATTTGCGGGCCGCGGGGGCGGCGGGGCGGTCAGGTCGGCCGCTGCGGACTTCCTTGAGAACATCGGGGGCAGCCTCCAGAAACGGGCGCGGATTGACCGCGCGGTCATTGATACGGACTTCGAAATGCAGGTGCGGCCCCGTCGAGCGCCCGGTGCTGCCGAGCCCGCCGATGGTGGCCCCGGCGGCGACCGGCTGGCCGACTTTCACATCGATCCGCGACAAGTGGGCATAGCGGGTCAACATCCCGTTACCGTGGGTAATCTCGATCGCCTGACCATAGCCCGATTTCCACCCGGCAAAGGTCACGCGGCCTTCAGCGGCGGCGAAGATCGGCGAACCCATCGCGCCCTTGAAATCGATCCCGGCGTGCATGGCGCCGTGGCCGTTGAAGGGGTCGCGGCGGTAGCCGAAGCCTGACGTGATATTCTCGACACTGGCGGGCACGACCTGCGGGATGCCGTCGAGCGCGCGTTCGAGCACTGCCATGCGCGCAAGGCTCAGGCCCAAGCGTTCGAACCGCGGATCGATGTCGTCTCCGCCGCTGATCGCTTCGAAGGGACCACCCATCGCCTGCTGCGTGTCGCGGCTCATGGCTTTGGGGTCGAGGTCCAGTTTGCGCATCGCGCTCTCGGCGCGGCGGGCGCGGGCATCGGCGAAGCGGGTCAGGCGTTCCACAAAGGCAAGCTGGCGGGCTTCGATTTCAGCCAGGCCGCGCGCCTGCGGGATCATCGCGCCGACCTTTTGAACGGTCTTGGCCGCCTCGGTCGAAGAATCGGAGACAGTGCCGCTTGCTGCACCTTCGGCGACGATATCCTCGGGCAGCATCCGCGCCATCTC
>DLGU01000102.1:253-475 GCA_002482865.1 Porphyrobacter sp. UBA7686 | reverse complement strand
CCATAGGCCTTGATCCGTTCATCCGTGGTGGCGACGCGCGCCTTTTCCTCGGCGAAGGAGGCCAGGTCAGCCTCGGCGCGGTATTGGCCCCAGGCCATCACGGCGAGCGCGACAAGCCACAACAGTACCATCGCGACCACGCCGACAACGACGCGAATCTGGAGTTTCGATGAGACTTTGATGAAGCGCACCTGCCCATCGGCGCGCATGAAGAATTCGCGG
>DLGU01000102.1:0-160 GCA_002482865.1 Porphyrobacter sp. UBA7686 | reverse complement strand
GATTTTGTTATCTATGCCCCACGATTTCGCCGCTATCAGCGCGTTAACCTGTGGTCGAATCCTATGTGGCGCTCCCAGATGAGTCGAACCGGAATCGCGACGAAGTGAATGCACCCTAGTTTCGCGGCGTTAATGGCGGGTCCTAACCGCTGCGAATCGC
>DLGU01000162.1 GCA_002482865.1 Porphyrobacter sp. UBA7686 | reverse complement strand
CCCCACCAGCCGAACCAGCCGTCATTGGAAGGGTTGAAGATGTAGTCCGGGCGATTCGCCTTGTCCGCCACCGCGCCTGAGAACACGATCTCGTAACAGATCATCACCCCCGCCTTGCCATGCACCCCGAGATCGAGCGTGCGCGGGCCGGGGCCGGGCAGGTAGTCGATGCTGCCCGCCACCAGCCGCGACAGGCCCAGCGGTTCGAGGATCGGGCGCAGCGGCAGATATTCACCGTAAGGGACCAGATGCGCCTTGTCGTAACCGCCGACGATCTGACCTTCACCGTTCAGCGCCATCACCGAATTGCGTGCGCTGACGGCGCCGGGGACGTTGCCGGGACGCGGCGCGATATTGAGGTTCACCACGCCGGTCAGCAGCGTCGATTGCGGGCCGATCACCGTGCCAATGCGCCGCCGCGCCAGCTTGGGATCGCCGCCAGCAGTCATCTGGAGATAGTAGCGGTCCGGGTAGCCATCCTCGAGATAGTCCGGCAGCGCGCTTTCCGGCCACAACACCAGCCGCGATTGTTCGCGCGAGGGCGTGGTGAGGCGGGCAATGCGGACGAATTGCTCGTCGAACTTCGACCCGTCGTTGATTTCCGATTGCGGGATGTAAGGTTGGACGAGGGTGTAGCGGACCCCCTTTTCGGAGGGCTCGTCAGAAGGATGCGGCGCCAACATCAGCCCCGTCAGCACCAGCCCGAGACCTGCCGCATTGACCCACCGGCGTGCGGTGAGCACGGAGAGCAGCACAGCCGCCGCCAGCACCGCAAGGCCCGACAGGGCATAGGTGCCCATGAACGGCAGCACCCTTGCAAACCCCGGCGTGTCCCACCCGCCCAGCAGCATCAGCCCCACCGGCGGCCACGGATAGCCGGTGAACACCCACCCGCGCAGCCATTCGGTGACGATCCATGCCCCCGCCAGCACCAACCCGAAGGCCCATAGCGGGCGCTTCTTCGCCAGCACATGCGCGGCGAACGCCGCCAGCGCGGGATACCACGCGAGGTAGATGCACAGCAGCGGCACCGCCAGCCAGCCGAGGAACTCGGGCATCTTGGCCTGATGGGTAAAGGCGGTGGCGATCCAGTTATTGGCGAGCGTCAGATGCGCCCAGCCGAAACACCATCCGATCCACAGCGCCGCGCGCTTGGTGGGCGCGGCGTAAACGAGCCACACGAACCCTGCCAGCGCGGCGAGGCCCAGCGGCCACAGGTGCAGCGGCGGGTAGGCGCAGGCCCCGATCAGCCCGAATACGATGGCGGCAAGCGCCGGACGGCGCTGCATCAGCGCCGCAACCGCAGCCAGCCGCTCCATCATCGCAGCCTATTCGACCGTTTCGAGCGCGCCGCCGGTTTCGCCCGAGCCGCCATCGTCCCCGCGGATCGAGGGCGGGAGGATCGACGAATCGATCACGGCGCGATCATCATCAGCCACCTTGCGCGGGCGACGCGCACGGACGGGCTTTTCGGCGCGCGGTTCAACCGGCTTCTCGGCCCGCGGCGCTTCGGCCCGCTCAGGGCGGCCTTCGCTGCGTTCGGGGCGCTCGGTCCGTTCCGGACGGGCGGCACGCGGCGCGCGGTCGCCGCGGTCCTGACGGTTGTCGTCACGTCCACCTTCTCGGGCACCATCACGTCCACCGTCACGCCCACCATCTCTGGGCTTACGCGGCTGGCGACGCGCATTCGGCTGACGGTCGCCGCGATCATCATTGCGGTCATCGTTGCGCCCGTCTTCGCGACCGTTGTCGCGATCATCGTTCAGGAAGCTCTCGCCTTCCTGACCGGGCTCGCCCTCGTCCATGTCGGAGCGCGGAGCATTGTCCTGCTGTTCGTAGCGCGAGCGGGTCGGCTGTTCGTTACGGCGGCCGGAGCCGAAATCGATATCGTCATCGCCATATTCTTCGGCCTGATCGCGCTCGTCATTGCGACGCGGACCGCCGCGCTGCTCGTCCACGCGGGCCTTGTTGTCGGCGATCACGCGGAAATAGTGATCCGCGAACTGGAGATAGTACTCCATCTGCACACGGTCGCCATTGTGGTGGGCGTCCTGCGCGAGTTTCTTGTACTTGTCGAGCATCTGCGGGGCATTGCCGCGCGCCCGGCTGTCGATCCGGTTGAGCTGGGCACCATTGCCGCTCTGATTACGGTTACCGCGCCCACGACGACGGTTATTCCGGTTATTATTGTTGTTATTATTCAAGGAAGTAGTTCCTTATCAGTGACCCGGTGCAAAAAAATGCCTGCACGCGCGGTCAACAGACCCCTTGTCCCTGCGCCTTACGTCAGGCCCTGACATGATGTCAGGCCGGGCGTGCTGCGCGCTCCGCGCTGCCGCAGTCGGGGACAAGCCCTGACGGCCGTATCAGCTGAGTTTAGGAGCTTGGCTCAGCGATTTGCGCCCTTCGCAGATCATCTGGCCTTTCGCGGACGTAGCGATGCCAAAGCGGTTTGCCAAGCCCTGCCTTGCTTTTCTGTCACATGAGAATCAGCGCACGGGGCCGGCCGGCGAGGTCACGGCGCAGCGTCGTTGCAAAGCCCGATGCCGCCGCCAGCGCACCGACAGCCTCGGCCTGAGTCGCGCCGATCTCGAGGATCGCGATGCCATCCGGGTTCAGCAGAGCGCGCAATTGCGGGATCAGGACGCGGTAATCATCCAGCCCCTCCGGCCCGGCGAACAGCGCGCTGGCAGGCTCATGATCGCGCACCTGCGGCTCAAGCTGCGCGTCCATCTCGACATAGGGCGGGTTGCACAAGACAAGGTCGAAGGTGCCGAGATCCTCAGCCCAGCCGGGCGTGTGCCAGTTGCGATGATACCATGCGCTACGCTGCGCCAGCCCGAGCGCGGCAGCATTGCCTGTCGCCACCGCCAGCGCATTGTCTGAGGCGTCAATGCCGACCCCCTCCCAGCCTTCGCGTTTCGCCAGCATAGCGAGCAGCAGCGCGCCTGAGCCCGTGCCAAGGTCCACCACCCGGCCCTGTTCGCGCCCGTGTTCGCAAACGTGTTCCAACGCCGCTTCGATCAACGTCTCGCTATCCCCCCGGGGGATCAGCGTCGCGGGGGTGACGGCCAGCGTGAGGCCGTAGAACTCCGCCTCGCCGGTGATATGGGCGACGGGCTCGTGCCCTGCGCGGCGTTCGATCAGCGCCGCGAAAGCTTCAGGCGCGGGCTCACGCATCGCCCTCAGGAGCATATCGGAGCGAGTGAGCCCGAGCGCGTGGGCCATCAGCAATTCGGCATCGAGACGCGCGGTGTCACTCGTGGCCGCGAGGCGGTCTGCGGCGGCACGGATGGCGTCGCCCACCACCACATCCGTTCGCCCTGAGCTTGTCGAAGGGACGTCCTTCACTTTGGCCTCGCACGCAAAAAAGAAAAGCGGTGCTTCGACAAGCTCAGCACGAACGGAAGCTATGCGAGGTTTGGGCCTATTCCGCCAGCGCCGCCAGCCGCTTGCCCTCGTCCTCGGCGATCAGCGCGTCGACCAACTCGCCTAGCCCCGGCCCGGCGAGCACTTCCTCCAGCTTGTGCAACGTCAGCCCGATCCGGTGATCGGTGACGCGGCCTTGGGGGAAGTTATAGGTGCGGATGCGTTCTGAGCGATCCCCGGAGCCGACCATCGCCTTGCGCGCCTCGGCCTCCGCGCCCTGCGTGGCCTCACGCTGGGCATCGTAGAGCCGCGTGCGCAGCACCTGCATCGCCTTTTCCTTGTTCTTGTGCTGGCTGCGCCCGTCCTGACAGGTCACCACGGTGCCGGTCGGCAGGTGGGTGATCCGCACCGCCGAATCGGTGGTGTTGACGTGCTGGCCGCCTGCACCTGACGCGCGGTAAACGTCGATCTTGAGGTCTTTCTCCTCGATCGAGACATCCACCTCGTCCGGCTCGGGGAGCACCGCCACGGTCGCCGCCGAGGTGTGGATGCGCCCGCCGCTTTCGGTCACGGGGACGCGCTGGACGCGGTGAACGCCGCTTTCGAACTTCAGCTTGGCGAAGACGCCGGTGCCGGTGACGTTGGCGATCACTTCCTTGAACCCGCCGATGTCCGAGGCGTTGATGCTGACCGCTTCGACCTTCCAGCCCTGCTCGGCGGCGTAGCGTTCATACATCCGGTAGAGGTCGGCGGCGAACAGCGCGGCTTCATCACCGCCCGTCCCGGCGCGGATTTCAAGCATCGCGGGCTTGGCATCGGCGGAGTCGCGCGGCAGCAGCGCGATGGCGAGGCGGCGTTCGAGATCGGGGAGGGTGGCCTTGATCTGGGCGAGCTCGTCCTCCGCCATGGCCTTCATCTCGGGGTCGGCGAGCATGTCGGCCAGCCCCGCCATTTCCTCGCGCGCGGATTTCACCTCGGCCGCGATCTTGGCGACGGGTTCGAGTTCCGCATAGTCGCGGCTGGCGCGGACAAAGGCCTCGCCCTCCAGCGTGCCCGACGCCATGCGCGCTTCCAGCTCCGCAAAGCGGTGCGCGATCTGTTCAAGGCGTTCGGGGGGGATTTGCATGGTTGTTTTCTTCTCTCACTCGTCATGCTGAACTTGATTCAGCATCCATTTCGCAGCTTCGGGCCGCGGTATGAGCGGCGCGATGGACCCTGAAACGAGTTCAGGGTGACGAGAGTGGCTAACGATGCATGCCGATCACACCCAACACTTCCGGCGCTAGATCGTCGCCTGAGTAGCGGTGCTCAAAATTGGGCTGAAGGGATAGAATGACCCTGTGGGAGCGCTTCATAGCCTTGTCGTAGCGCTTCCTCGGCGAGCCCGAAGCAATGAGTTCTGCCGAGAATCCAGCAGACCGGGCCGCACGCATGTGGCCAATCGCCTCGGCAAGCCGCGCGTCATCCTCAACCACGATGATGAGGTCCGCAGGCTCTTCCTCCCGCGCGCCCACCAGCATAGCCAGCCGCTCGATCCCCGCAGCCCAGCCGACCGCAGGGGTCGGCGCGCCACCCAAAGACTCCATCAGCCCGTCATAGCGCCCGCCGGCCAGGACCGTGCTCTGCGACCCCAAAGCCGCTGCCGATGCGCCGCCCTCATCGGGAATAAATTCAAACGCTGTGTGGCGATAGTAGTCGAGCCCGCGCACGAGGCCTTCCGCGCGCACCCACTTCACGCCTGCTGCATCCAGCCCGCTCGTAACAGCGGCGAAAAAGGCGCTGGCCTCTTCCGACAAAAACGCATCGATCTTCGGCGCATCGGGCAGGAACGCCTTGTCGCGGGGGTCCTTGGAATCCAGAATCCGCAGCGGGTTCTTCTCCAGCCGCTCTTGCGATTCTTCGGACAGCTGATCCTTCACGGCGCGGAAGTAGTCTATCAGCGCCGCCCGCCATGCGTCACGACTTGCTGCATCGCCCAGCGTGTTGAGGTGCAGCGTCACATCATGGATCCCCAGCTCCTTCAGCAGCTGATCCGCCATCGCCAGCAGTTCGACATCCGCCTGCGGCTCGGCCGCGCCGATCACTTCGGCGTCGATCTGGTGGAACTGGCGGTAGCGGCCCTTTTGCGGGCGCTCGTAGCGGAACAGCGGGCCGTGGGTTGCCACCTTCAGCGGCGCATATTGCTGCCAGCCGTTGGTGAGGAACGCGCGGGCGATCCCTGCGGTGAATTCGGGGCGCAGGGTGAGGCTCTCGCCGCCGCGGTCGTCGAAGGAATACATCTCCTTCGAGACCACATCGGTTGTCTCGCCCAAGCTCCGCGCGAAAACCTCGGTCTTTTCGAACACCGGCATTTCCACCCGGCGGAACCGATACAGCCGCCGCACGCGCTCGAAGGTCTCGACCACGAAGGCGAAAGCTTCGGCATCGGCGCCGAAGATGTCCTGGGTGCCGCGTATGGCTTGCGGGGTTTTCTTGCTCATAGGGCTGCGCGATTAGGCTTACGCAGGCTCTTTCGCAATCCTGCGGCACGCATTAAGGGCCCGCGCGTTACCTCTCTCATTCGCAAGCCATAAAGAGACCGACCATGCGCATCGACAAGATCCCCACCGGCGTCAATCCGCCCGACGATCTCAACGTCATCATCGAAGTGCCGACTGGCGGCGAGCCGGTGAAGTATGAATTCGACAAAGAAAGCGGCGCGCTGTTTGTTGACCGCATCCTGCACACGCCGATGCGCTATCCGGCGAATTACGGCTTCGTGCCGCACACGCTGAGCCCTGATGGCGATCCGCTGGATGCGCTGGTGATCTCGCGCTCGCCCTTCATTCCCGGCTGCGTGGTGCGTGCGCGGCCCATCGGGGTGCTGAATCTCGAAGACGAGCAGGGCGGCGATGAAAAGCTGATCTGCGTGCCGGTGAAAGAGACCTTCCCCTACTACGCCGACGTGGTTGAAACGAGCGATCTGCCCTCGATCATCTTCCAGCAGATCGAGCACTTCTTCACCCACTACAAGGATCTGGAAGCCGAAAAGTGGGTGCGCGTGGGCAAGTGGGGCGACGCCGCCGAAGCGCGTCAGATCACCATTGAGGCGATCGAGCGGTATAACGCCGGAAAGTAAGGGATGCTTCTTCCCGCCCCGGGCTTGACCCGGGGCCCCGCTTCTTGGCGATAAGAATGGGTGCGGAAAAGAGAGCTGGGCCCCGGGTCAAGCCCGGGGCGGGGAAGGAGTGAGAACTCCGTCCTTAAAACACGCTCAACAACGCCTTGAACACCAGCGTCAGACCGAAGGGCAGCCCGATCGCCAGCGCCCACAGCGTCATCACGTCGCGTTTGAAGGCGGGGGCGTAGGAGGGGTCGATCGCTTCGGCATCGCTCAGCACCGACCAGCGCTTTTCGAACCAACGGCACACCGGGATGATCCCGGCCACCAGCACGATCAGCGCGAGATAGGGCAGCAGGCTCGACGTGCCCTCCGCCAGCGCCTTGACCGTCACGAAGATTTGCAGCGCGGTGTAGACCAGCAGGCCGTAAGCGACATGATCGCTCATCGCCTTGCGCCAGTCCCGCGCCCGCGTGGCGGACAGTGCCTGGCTTTTGCCCTGCTCATTGGATTTCATCATGCTGGCCGCTCCCCAACGGTCTGTTGTGATGCGGGCAGTATCGCAAAGCTTCTCCAAGGTTGCAAGAAGGCGCGGAAATCCGCCATTTTGTTGCGCCAAACGCACAGAACAAGGCACAACCTGCTCAAATGACGCGGGCTTTGTCTGACGTTGCGCCAGTAAGTGTTCGACACGAGGCGACTAAGCAAAAATCCTGCCAAACACCTTGCGCCCCTTTTCTGCGGCTCGAAGGCTGCTAAAGCTCGCAGTCACATGACCACGACCCTTTCCGATCCGCCCAGCGAGGCAGCGCCGGTTCAGCCGCTCGGCAGCGGGCTTGAAGTGATCTCGATCGCCAAGAGCTATGACAAGCGCGCGGTGCTGACCGATATATCGTTCAGCGTGGCCAAGGGCGAGGTGTTCGGCCTGCTTGGCCCCAATGGTGCGGGCAAGACCACCTGCTTCTATTCGATCATGGGGCTGGTGAAGCCGGACTCGGGCCGCATCCTGATGGACGGCGAGGATGTGACCAAGCTGCCGATGTATCGCCGCGCGATCCTCGGGCTGGGCTATCTGCCGCAGGAAACCAGCATCTTTCGCGGGATGACGGTGGAACAGAACATCGCCTGCGTGCTCGAACTGGGTGAGCCTGATGCCGCCACCCGCGCGTCCGAGTTGGAACGGCTGCTCGACGAATTCGGCCTTACCCGCCTGCGCGAATCGCCGGCGATGGCGCTATCGGGCGGGGAGCGGCGGCGCTGCGAGATTGCGCGCGCCTTGGCGGCCAAGCCTTCGATCATGCTGCTGGACGAGCCGTTCGCGGGGATCGACCCGCTCTCGATCAGCGACATCCGCGATCTGGTTAAGGACCTCAAGCAGCGCGGTATCGGCGTGCTGATCACCGATCACAACGTGCGCGAGACGCTGGATATCGTTGACCGCGCCTGCATCATCTATGGCGGCCAGGTGCTATTCGCGGGTTCCCCCCAGGAACTGGTCGCGGACGAGAACGTGCGGCGTTTGTATCTGGGCGAGAGCTTCACGTTGTGATGCGTCCCACCTCCGTTCGCCCTGAGCTTGTCGAAGGGCCGCTTTTTCTTCTGCCAGTCCCAGCCGAGAGAAGAAGAACGGTGCTTCGACAGGCTCAGCACGAACGGGTTTAGGTGTAGCCCGTGGCATTAGGTCCCCGCCTTGACCTGAGGCAATCGCAATCGCTGGTGATGACGCCGCAGTTGCAGCAGGCGATCAAGCTGCTGGCGGCCTCGAACCTCGAAATCGAAAGCTTCATTGCNNGAGGCGCTGGAGGCCAATCCGCTGCTCGACACCGGCGGGCCCGCCGATGTGGGCGAGCCGGAACGGATCGAACTCGCGGCCCCGCCGGGTGAGGATGCGCCTGCCGATGAATTGATGCTGCGCGGCGGGGGGGAAGGCGATGCGCCGCTCGACCTGTCCTCGGTGGATCGCGACTGGGACACCGGCGACGGGGAGGCACGCAATGCCCGCGATGCCGAATGGGGCGCGGCAGCCGGCGGATCTGGCGGCGACTTCGATGACGCGCCCGACTGGGAGCAGCTGCGCGCCGCCGAAATCACGCTGTCCGAACATCTCGAAGGCCAGATCGGCGCGCTCACCAGCGATCCGCGCACCGGGTTCATCGCACGCCACATCATCGGTCTGCTTGATGATGCGGGCTACCTCGGCACGCCGATTGATGAAGTCGCGGATGATCTGGGGGTGGAGCTGTTCGAGGCCGAAGCGGCGCTGACGCTGGTGCAATCGCTCGACCCAACGGGCGTCGGCGCGCGCAATCTGGCCGAATGCATCGCGATCCAGGCGCGCGAGGCGGATCGTTACGATCCCTGCATGGCTGCGCTCATCAGCAATCTCGATCTGGTCGCGCGCGGCGAAGTTGAGCGATTGAAGCGCCTGTGCCGCGTAGATGACGAGGACTTTGCCGACATGCTGCGCGAATTGCGCAGCTACAACCCGCGCCCCGGCCTCGCCTTCATGCCGTCCGACAGCAGCTCCGTGGTGCCCGACATCCTCATCACCGCGAATGCGGCCGGCGGGTGGGACATTGCCTTGAACGAGGACACCCTGCCCAAGCTGATCGTCAACCGCGGCTACTT
>DLGU01000061.1:15873-16018 GCA_002482865.1 Porphyrobacter sp. UBA7686 | reverse complement strand
AGGGCTGACCCGCAAGGGCGGCCCTATTGGCGTCTTTGGTGCACACGTACCAACGGCGCGCTCCCTGAAGCCCCTGGCAGAAGGGAGGGTCTTGAAACCGCAGGTTTCGCAAGGCCATCTGGCAGCCCGTAGCGCTTGCGCGCGG
>DLGU01000061.1:11177-15834 GCA_002482865.1 Porphyrobacter sp. UBA7686 | reverse complement strand
TCAGGCTCATAACCTGAAGGTCGTTGGTTCAAATCCAACTCCCGCAACCATTCGAACCATACAATCGCCGCTGGCCTTAGGGTCTGCGGCTTTTTTGCTTTTGGGGGCTATGAGGTCGAGGATGGCCACCAGCTCACCGTTGCGCTTCAGATCGACGCCAGATTTCCCGTCAGAGCGCTGAGTGACATCAAGGTGATTGACCAAACAGTGGAGCGGTTGGCGGGCCTTCTGCATGAATTCCTGCCCGTCAGAGACGCTGGCAGTCATTCCCTACGATAAGCACCGCGACCCCAGCGATTAGTCGAGATGATCTGCCCCCGCTGGCTCCTTCGATTTGATGAAGAGATTCCAAGTTCAAGCGGCTGAGCGTCGCACCGCCTCAGGCAGTCGCGATTGCTGCAAGTGGTGCATCTGGTCTGACAGACTCCCCGAAAGACGCTCGCTCCGGATTGCTGGGCCAATCCCTGCAAGCCAAAAGTTTCGGCCAATTCAGTCTGCTGCGTCGAAATTGATCACAGGCACTTCTAGCGTCAGGCGTGTGCCTTCCGGCCCGCTGTCGATGGCAAACACCCCGCCAAGGTTGCGTGCGCGGGTCTCCATGCTGGTCAGCCCGCGGCCCCGGCGATAGCCTTCGGGCAGGCCGCTCCCGTCGTCCTCAATGACTATCCGGATCGGCCCCAGCGTGGGCGCGCTGCCTCTAACCGCGATCCGCCTCGCGCCCGAATGGCGCAGCGCATTGGTCACCGCCTCCTGCAAGATTCGCAGCACCTGCAAGGTCGGGCGCGGGCCGAGATCGATCGCCTCGTCCACCTTCGACACGAAGTCGAGCGCGATACCCGCCGCTTCGATCTGGGCGCGCACCCGATGTTCGAAAGATTGCAGGGTTTTCGCCAAGCCATCTTCGGCTGAGTCCATCGAATCGACGATCAGCCGCAGATCGGCGATACTCGCCTGCAAGCCCTGCTCGACCTCAACCGGGCTGGCCCCGCCGCTCCTGACCTGCATCATCAGCCCCAGCAATTGCCCCCCAATCCCGTCATGCATATCGCGCACAATGCGCTGGCGTTCGACCAACATGACCTCGCGCTGGAGCATCTGCTTTTGCGCGTCATAGCTGCGTTCGAGCTTGGCGGTCTGTTCGGTCAGCTGGGCGGCGAGGATTTCATTGGAGCGCACCACAGTGCGGCGCGCCTCGCTCGCCTCGCGCGCGATTGATGCGACCACCCCAAGGCCAAGCAGCAGCCCTGCCGGCGCAGCAGCGTAGAAGGTGAGCGCGAGATCGCTGGCAAAGGGAAGGGCAAGATCAAAAGCCGCGTCCGCCGCATCCACCGACAGGGCGAGCAGGCAGAACATGAGCGTTAGCCGTTCCAGCCAGCGCCCGTCACGCCGTACCGCCGCCCCCCAGGAGAGCACTGCCAGGCCGCCTAGTGCCAGCATGAGCAGCATCCCGGCATTGCCCATTGCCAGATATTCAAACCACGGCATGATCGCGGGACCCACCGCAAAGCCTGTCGCCGTCACCACGGCCAGGTAGGCGAACAGCAAGGCCCACAGCCAGCCAAGCCACTTTTGCCAGCGCTCCGTCCCCGCCTCGCCCGCCAGCAGATGGCGCGCAAAAGCGATGATGATCGAAAAATCGAGCAGGTAGTAAAGGAAAGCCGTGATCAGGAACGGCACCTCGATGGGTGTCTGGAACGAGATGAAATAGGTGCGCAAGCCCCACACGCCCATCAACAGCATCAGACTGCGGATGCGCGCGCGGTCTTCAGTGGGCCAGTTGGTGACAAGGCACAGCAGGGTCGCAAATGCGAGCACCGAGATGGCGATGATCGGGATGATGTCCGTGATCAGATCAACCGCGGCCACGGCGCGAGCCGCCTCCACCGCCGGCCCGATATGGAACGGCGCAAGCGCAAGCACGCTGCTTTGGGTTTCAACCAGCACCTCGATCAGATTATCGCCATCGCGCAGCAGCGCGGGCGGAATGACATAATACAGCGCGGTCCCGTCCGATGCGCCGCGCAGCGTATCAAGCGGGATGTTCGGTTGAATGACGGTACCGTTGAGCGTGATTTGCTGAAGGCCCGGGGTCGCCCCCAGGTAGAAGGCCAGATCATCGACATTGTGGCGCGCTTCGAACGGGATCAAGAACTCCACCCGCGGCCCGCTTTCATCCACGAGCGCGCGGTAGATGGGGTTTTCGTAATAGTCGGCCTGGCGCGGTTTCGCGCCCGGCAGCGGGTTGCCCGCGGCATCGACAGGCACGAATGCGAGGCTGGGTGGCGGGGTCATGCCCGCTGGGCGCACCGCGCTCTCGCCCCAGTAAAGCGCTACCCAGAACGCAGCGAGCACCGCCAGCAGCGCGAAGCCCGCCTTTGCCCGGTTCAGCCAGATTGCCACCCGCCAATTCCCCCCCGACTATCCTGCGCCCGCCAGTGCCAGTCCTTGCCCTCCGGCACCTCCGGCGCGGTTTTTTGTTCTAACCCGGTATGGCCCGGTAGGTCTGGAGCCATTGATGCAAGGGTATTCCGTAACAGCTTGGCATTTCAACCGCGTCGACCATTTCGAATACCCGGCCCGTCCACGCCCACTGCCGCCGCCATCCGCATTTCCCGTCGGAATAGGCGGTGAGCAGGCCGCTCACCGGATCGAAATCGCTGTTGGGTAGGATCGGCAGTTCCGCCGGGCGGCCTTGTTCGGGGCGCGGCAGCAGGAACGGCGCAAAGCCCTGTCCAGGCGTCTCGATCAACCACAAACGGCGCGGTGCGTGAGGATTGTTCGAACAGCCGACCGCGAGCAGAAACTGGCCGGTCGAAAGCCGATAACGGACATACAGCGGATCACGGGCGGCGAGATCTGCCGCGGGGCACAATTGCGCGCGGGCAGCAAGCACGCCGACCGCCATCCCGACCGGCATGTCGAGTGCGGATTCCTCACCGCGCGCGACGGTGATGCGGGGGCGCGAAGGTTCGGGCGGAACGGTGCCCGCTGGCCTTGGCCCCTTGGCGAAGATCGCGGTCACTGTGCCGCGGCGCTGCTGTCTTTCGTCGATGTAGCGCATCGCGGCTGTCAGCCCGCTGGTGGGGATGATCCCGTGCATGGTCCCGTCGGCAAAGCGGGTTGCAGCGCGGCGGCTGGCGACGCTTTCCGCCATGAAGGCGGCGACCTCGGCGGGGGCGAGTTCGTAGCGCCCTCGCTCGATCGGGATCAGGCGATAGGCGCGTCCGGTGCAGTCGCCGTCGCAATCGTAATAGACATGCAGACTGGCAGGGCCGGGACCTTCACCCGCCTCGCCCCATACCGTGGTGTCGACGAACACCCGCGCCGGCTCGCGCGGCCCGGCCCGACGCTTCACCCATAGCTTGGGCATCGCATAATCGCCCGGATCGTTGGCCGTGATGCGCGCGACATATTCGCGCGATACGCTTAGCGCAGTGCAGTCCCGGGCATTGTCGCAGGCGACCGACCAGTCGGCGAACTCGCTCACTTCGGGTGCAGTCCATTCGCCGGGCGGCGAATCCTCCGCGCTTGCGCCGCCGCCAAACGCGGCCAGCACAAGCGTGACGCAGACAAAGCCGCAGCGCAAGGCGCTAACCACGGCCCGCCATGCGTTGCCGCCAGCCGCGCCGCATCAGCCATGCACCAGCCAGCATCATCGCCGCCATCGCGGCATAATACTGGGCGAAATAGGCTGCGGAGGTCTGTGCCTCGACGGTCGAGACCAGTTTCATTGTGTTCGGACCACCCGGCAGGAAGGTGACCGTCTGGCGCGAACCGACGGGGCTGGCCGCCTGTTCGGGCTGCGAGACCTCAAAGGTCGTCGTCGACAGCGCGGGAAAGCGCGAGCGGGCCAGTTCCGCCCCTTTGGTCCAATCGGCATAGGGCGTGCGTGCCATGACATCAAAGCGCACTTCGAGGAGGTAGGAGGTGGTCGAACGGTCCCGACCTTTGCGGCTGGTGCGGCTGTTTTCGCGGCTGTCGTGGGATATGATCTCCCCTTCGGCGACCACGCCATTGGCTTTGAGCAGGGCGAGCTCGTCCGCTTCAGTGTGGATGATCACCAGCACGAAAGGCGCGATCAGGAATAGCGCCAGACCGATCATCAGCGTCAACTCCCCTGGCTTGCCCCGATTGCGCGCCGGAAGGGTGTAGTCCGCGCCGCTCATCCCCCTGCACCCGGTAAGGGGAGCGGCAACACCTCCGCCGCCCCGCGAACTGCCGAGGCGCGGCTGATCCGCCAGCCAATTACGGCAAACACCAGCATCGCGATCAGCGACAGGGCGATGGCGGGGTAATAGCTGGAAGGGTCGAAATCGCGGATGTCATCAAACAGTTCAGGCCCGTCCCCGCTGTAAGGCGTGTCAACCACCACAAAGCTGTCCCCCACCTTGGTTGTTTCGAAAGCGGCGTTGGAGACCCAGATCACTTCGCTGAATTCCGAATCCGCCATCGGATTGCCCGTCGGCGGCGGGGCCGAGGGAATATCGGCCTGTCCTGTGTAATCGCCATATTTAAGACCGGACTTGGGGTTGAACCGCACTGTCAGCATCTGGATGTCGGTGCTGCGCGAGCGGCCCTTGCGGGTGGTGGTGGTCAGCGTATCGCGCTCCATCCCGATCACCACCGCACGCGACACCGTGCCTTCGGCGCGGTAGCG
>DLGU01000061.1:6690-11109 GCA_002482865.1 Porphyrobacter sp. UBA7686 | reverse complement strand
GCGAGCGCCGCGCAGCATTTGAAGACGAGGCCAATCCACGGCCGGGCAATGGCATTCATATGACGTCCCCCTGTCAGATGGTGATCAGGGCGGACTTACTCCCTCGGCCGAGAGGGGCGCATTCCCTCCATCTGAGGGGGGTACATCGGCATAGCGCCAACTGGTCGGATACCAAACCGTGGGCCAGAAATCGTAAGGCACAAGGCGGCAGCGGTCATAGCGGCGGTGGAGGATCATCTCGAACGCCTGTCCCGAAAAGCCGAACTTGGCCCAATGGCCGCAATCGATCCGCCCCTTGCGCGGGAGCTGCACTGCCAGCAGCGAATCTCCGCCGAACCCGGCATAATCATGGCGGCGGATTTCTCCTGCCGCATCGCGCAGTTCGAAGTGGACCGGCTCGCCGCCATCGGGGTGCATGAAGATGTGATTGCCTTCGGGACATTCGGCGATCCACAGCCTGTGCTGCGAGCCGATGCGATAAACGAAGGGCCGGTTGGGTAGCGCGCGGTCGGTGCATGCGTGCTCGACTGGGTCGGGCACCGCACCCGGCTCGGCAGTCTCGGCCCGTAGCACGGTGTAGTGATATTCCTTCAGCCACGCGTTACGCTCGGCATCGGTCAGGCGCGGGCGGGCGGGGTGTTGCAGACGGTCCATCCGGCGCATCAGCCAGTCCAGATTCCCGCGCGGGATCCGGGCGATCACCCGCTCCCCGTTGTGCACCGCGGCCCCCGGCCAACGGCGCAGCGCGGCAATGATGGCGGCTGCGGCCTCGGGCGAGGCGCGATAGGCTCCATCGGCTTCGCGCTCACCGAAGCCGAGCGGCAAAGCCACTTCGCGCCGCAGCCGTCCGCGCGGGATCAGCCGCCAGTGATCCTCCGGTGGCGGCACGGCGAGTGCGCCGGTCGAATCGAGGAACGCCATGCGCAGAACCGGTCGGGCATCATGAGCAACCCCGCGATCGATCATCACCACCGCGCGCACGCCGACATGGTTGCGTGGCGGGGTGACCACGCCGATGATCTGGCAGGCAAGCGAGGTGTTACATTGCAACGTCCAGTCGCCCGCGTTCACCGGACGATCGAGCTCGCGCAGATAGTCCGGCATTTTGTCACCGGCGCTGGCAGGGCCAGCCATGACCAGTAGCATCGGACCAAGGCGCAGGGCGGCTAGGCGCACGTCAATTGTCCGATCTGTAGCGGATAGGGCACATGGGCACAGCCCTCAAGATGCTGATTTACATGTTGCTTTCGGCCTATCGCGGGAACAATCATATCCCCTCATAGAAGGGGGGGGGCTGCCGAGCCTACTCGCGGTCGATGCGGATCAATTTGGCCTGGATCGCCTCGAACACCGCCTCGCCGCGCGATTTGACGTGCAGCTTGCGGTAGATGCCCTGCACATATTCGGCGACCGTATAGGGCGAAAGGTTCATCACCCGCGCCGCTTCCTTGCGGCTCAACCCGCGCGCGAGATACTCCAGCAGCTCGCGTTCACGCGGGGAGAGGTGCGGTGCATCGGGCCCGGCAGTTTCTGCGACAGGCTCATCGCGCAAAAGGCTCAGCAAGTGGCTCGCCGCGCGCGCGCTGATCGGGGTCTCGCCCGCCAGCGTCGCCCGGACATGAGCGAGCACCATGTCGGCGCTGGTATCCTTGAGGATATAGCCATCGGCCCCGGCCTTCAGCGTGCCGAGCACACTTGCCCGATCCTCGAACACGGTAAAGACCAGCACTCGGCAGGCCGGCACCTTGGTGCGGATCGCCTCGATCACAGTGATCCCGTTGCCATCGGGCAGGCCCAGATCGAGCAGCGCCAGATCGGGCATCAGATCGACCAGCGGCAGGCCATCGGCCAGCGTGCCTGCATCGCCCACCACCGCGATATCGCGAGCCGCCGCCAGCGCCCCCTTGGCATAGCTCCGCAGCCGCTCGTCATCCTCGACGATGATGACACGGGCCGGACGCGGCGGTGCCTCGGGGGCGGGATGCTGTGTGCCTTGCGCCATGGTGTTGCTCGTGGTGCCCTGAGGTCCGGGCCTTGTCCACTCTCCGGTGGCACTATCGCCTTGCCCGACCTCAATCTCATCCCCGCCAGATGAGGGGATGGCCCGCACGTCTACATCGACACACCATGAGAGCGTCAAAGCCACACGGGGAGAGCATCATGCGCAAAATCTGGATCGCAGCTTTATCATTGGGGTGCACGGCGCTGGCTGGGACGGAAGCCGTTGGGCAGGACCCGTTCAAGCGGTTGCGTGATGTGATCGGCAAGCCCGCCACCCCCACACGGGAAAGGCCCACGCGCCGCCCACTCCCGCAGCCCGCCGTCGGTCCGGTACAGGCGTCGTCCCCGCAAAGCAGTGGCAGCATTCCCGATCAGGGCGTCCACAATCCCGTCCACGCCGCGCACCAGAGCCAGATCGTGTTCACCCGCCGCGATCTCGGCATCGGCGCTATCACCGAGGGTGATATCGCCAGTGATTTCACGCTGGGCGAGCCGATGTTCTTCCGCGTCTTCACCGAAAAGTCCGCCGTCAACGCTATTGCCGCCGCCAACAGCATGGGCGCGCGCGAGGTCTATGCCGACGGCGTCCACTACGTCGCCCGCTTTACGGTGGGCGGGCAGACCTTCGACACCGACATCTTCCCTTGGGGCAATCGCAAGGATCATGAGACCTGGACCACTTGGCGCGGACAGTTCGTCAATCCCGGCAACGCACAGCTGACGCCTGGGACCGACGCCTTCCTCGAACTGCTCTCGCGCGCCACAATGGCAGGTGTGCTGAACCCAGGGACGCATACGGTGACCATGGAGGTGATCCCCCAAACAAACACTGAGGCTCAGACCAAGCTGAAAGCGGATGTCGTCGCCAAAGGCAGCTTCACGCTGCGCGTTCCTCCCGGCATCTTCAAAGCGGGCAATACCGCAGTCTGCGGCGCAGGGCGCGGCGGCGCCGGAACCGCGGCGACCGAGGCGCGCGCGCTGAGCGAAGCCAAGCGCTATTGGGACTGGCCCGATTTAACCCCGGTCAAAGCGGTCGCGGTTGGGCGCGAATGGAAAATCACCGTCAATGAACTAACCAGCGTGCCCATCGAACGCGCGACCGACGTGACAATCATGTCGCGCGGCGCGAAGTATTGTGCCGCACACCGTCATACCGTGACCGAAGCATATGCCGGCGGCGGCACCTATGCGCCCGGCGGGCTTTCGGTGAACTTCATCCCCGGATACATCCCCTGCGGCTGCCTCAATTGAAGCTCGCACATTTCAAGGAAATCTCTATGAAACAATCGCTTGCTACCTTGCCCCTGATCGCCGTTGTGGCTGCTTGCGGGCAGGCCGACGGAGAGCTTAATCCGGGCAACTGGAAAAGTACGATGGCGATGAGCAAGTTCGAAATCCCCGGCGCGCCCCCTGAAGTCGCAGAGCGTGCCAAGACGATGCTCGGCCAGAGCCAGACCACCGAGGCGTGCATGAGCGAGGCCGAGGCCAAGGCCGGGGTGCGCTCGATGTCAAACGCGATGCAGCAGGGCGACTGCACGATGGAAGATTTCAAGCAGGGCGGCGGCACCATGTCGGGCACGATGGTTTGCAAGGGCACCGGCGGTGGCTTCGGCGCGCCAAAGATGGCGATGACCGGAACGTACACCGCCGACAAGGTGACAATGGTCATGGCGGGCGAGATCACCGACGACAAGCTGCCGGGCGGCAAGGCCAATATGGAAATGAACCTGACCAGTGAACGCACAGGCGAATGCAAGGGCTGATGGGATTTGTCCTGTACGGGAATTGCGTGCCCAAATGCGCCGATGCTCAGCCGACGGATATTGGCTCAATCCGACCGTTGGAAAGCCTCCAGATAACGTCCTGGGGCACGGGCAGGCTCAATGCTTCTGTTTCGGACAGCCCGCTGTATGCGCCTCTGATGATCCGGCCAACCAGCCCGTGAGATACGGCGACCGTCACACCCTGCCGTTCGCGCAACCAGCTTTCGGCTCTCAGGAAAGCGGCGTTGTAGCTCTCCCCGTCAGGCGACCTGAAAAACCAATCGAATGGTGTCGAGCCATCCAGCAACCCCGGCCATTGTGCGTCGATATCGATGTGGGTCAAACCATCCCATAAACCCAAAGACACCTCGGCCAGACGATCATCACACTGAGCGGCAGGAAGATTCGCGCTGCCAGCAATGATTGCTGCTGTCTGACGCGTTCTTCCCAGCGGGCTAGAGACGAACGCATCGATTGAGAGGTCCAATCCAGCGAGGCGTCTGCCGATAGCCTCGGCTTGCCTGACGCCAGTGTCAGTAAGGGATGAATCCAGCTTTCCCTGAAAACGGCCCTGAACATTCCATTCCGTTTCCCCGTGTCGGATCAAATAGATTTCAGTCATTGGGGTCTCAATATGCAGGCCAGTGTCTGGTGC
>DLGU01000061.1:0-6620 GCA_002482865.1 Porphyrobacter sp. UBA7686 | reverse complement strand
TCACACGCTCCACTCTGCAGGATTGGGATCATTGCCAATCAGCGCAAGACCATGAGCGATAGACGTAAGCTCCCCGCCGGTCGCAATTTGCTCGGCGCTGAACCGCCGTTCAAACAGGGCTCGGATCGCTGGGATAAGTGACGAGCCGCCGGTGAGGAAAACGCGGTCGATAGCGGCAGGCTCCAGACTGGCTTTTGCCAACGCGGCATCCATTGCGGCCTCGATCCGCCGTAGATCTTCAGCGATCCACTGCTCGAACTCTCGCCGACTGACGATCGCATCGATTGCAACGCCGCCACCAGAAAATGCGAACTGCGCTTCGTCACCGCTCGATAGCGCCCGCTTTGTTCGGCCAACAGCTTCGTAGAGGGGAAAGCCTTGTTCATGTTCAATGAGAGCGATCATGCGTCCGATCGGGGCGGGATCGACCGCGTTGCGTTGCAGTTTGCGAAGTTCCTCCAGCGTGCGCTTGTTGCGCATCAGGGCAAGCCGGGACCAATCGGCGAAGTCGTTGAAATAGCCACCGGGTATCTCGAGAATCTTGTCGAAGGACCGATACATCCCGCGCTTGCCGAGCAGCGGCAGGACGAGATGGTCGACGATCCTCTTGTCGAAGAGATCACCCGCGATGCCAACGCCGGACGAGGCCAAGGGCTGACAGCGGCGGCTGCTGCCCGGCTCTGCCACGCGAACCACGGAAAAGTCGGTCGTGCCGCCCCCGAAATCAGCGACGAGCAAAGTCGTTGGACGATCAAGCCTTGAGGCGAAGCTGAAAGCGGCACCCAGTGGCTCGTAGACATAATGGAGCTCAGAACCCCATTGCGCAAACATCAGATCGTAGCGCTGTCGCGCCAAGGCTGAATCAGGACGCGAGCCGGCATATTCGACAGGCCGGCCGACAACGATGCGCGGCGGTAAACTTGATAGCTGGCCACCGGCATGATCGCGGAGCTTCTGCAAAAACAGCTGCCCGAAATCTTCGAACCGGAACGACCTTCCGAAGATTTG
Source organism: Porphyrobacter sp. UBA7686 (assembly GCA_002482865.1). Lineage (GTDB taxonomy): Bacteria > Pseudomonadota > Alphaproteobacteria > Sphingomonadales > Sphingomonadaceae > Erythrobacter. The sequence continues at coordinate 5,612 of DLGU01000061.1, read as the reverse complement.
CGCGCGTTCGAAGATCGCACTTGCGGCAACAGTCTTGAACGACTGCACGAAGCGGCTGTCGAGCGGCGACTGAAGAAACTCGGCGATTGCCCACGGACCGGCCTCACTGGCAATGCTGTTCGGCCCGCTGCCTTCTTCCCAGAAGCATAGCGCCGACCGAAAAATCTCGCCTGTCGCCTCCTCGCCGTCAAAGGAAATCAGCTGCGACTTGTCCTCGCCGTCGCTGAGCGCAACAACCGTATTCGTCGTACCAAAGTCGAGGCCGAGCGCAGTCGACGCAATACCAGTCACGGGCCGAGCCTTTCAAATTGAGCATGAATGAGGAGGGCGGCGCCTATTGCACGCGTGGCTGGGGCCCACAAGGCCGCCAAGAGGGGCATCTGTGGCCCAACATGCTGACGCTGGCGGTCAGGCCGTGCTCGACACTACGCCAGCCCCAGGCGCGCATGACCGGCCAAACCGCAGCCAGAACGACCAAATCGCTTGATGCGCCGTGATCCGGGGGAGATACGAAACAGCTTCTCGGGATGCGTGCTTCACAAGCCGCCAGCGAAATGCTGATCGGGAATGCCAATGTTCCCGAACGCCCTGCGACGACCGTTCGATCCGCAGTGACTGCCGCGGCACAAGTTACCGCGACGCCGGGATCAACCCATCCGCACCGTTCGCAGGAACCCGCGAACCTGTTCGCCCAGATGCGAAGCCTGCGCTTCCAGCTCATTGGCGCTCAGCAGAACCTGCGAGGCGGCTGCGCCGGTTGAAAGCGACAGCTGACGCACATCCTCGATATGGCCGGAAACTTTCTCGGTTCCGCGTGCGGCCAGATCAATGCTCTGCGCCAAATCGCGTCCGGCGACGGATTGCTGATCGACTGCGGTGGCAATTGAAACTGCGGTGGATTCCAGATCCTTCACCTGTCCAGCAATCGCCCGCAGCGCCTTGACGCTGGCGCCGGTGGTGGATTGCATCGCACGGATCTGGTCGGCAACCTTTTCCGTCGCGCGGGTGGTCTGCATTGCGAGTTCCTTGACCTCGCTCGCCACCACCGCGAACCCGCGTCCAGCCTCACCGCCGCGCGCCGCTTCGATTGAGGCGTTGAGGGCGAGCAGGTTGGTGCGTTGGGCGATTGTCTGGATCAGTTCGACGATCTGGCCCACTTCATCCGCCGAAGCAGCGAGGGCCGAGATGGTCTCATCCGCCTCACCGGTCGCAACCGTGGCGAGCCGTGCGAGTTCGCTCGACGACGCCGCCTGACGGCTGATTTCGCTGATCGAAAGGGCGAATTCATCGCTCGCAGCCGCAGCGGCCGTGGCGCCGGCGTTGGCTTCTTCCATCGAAAGGGCGACCTCGCCGGTGCGGCGGCTGGCTTCTTCGGCGCTGGAGGCCATGCGGGTCGCTGTGGTGTGGAGTTGGCTCGATGCGGCGGCGACCCCATTCACGACTTCGCCGACAGTGCGTTCGAACTGACGCGCGACTTCATCAAGCAGCGCGGCCTTGCGCGCTTCGCCCTCGAGCCGTTCGCGTTCGCGTTCCTGCTGCAGCTGCAATTCCTGCTCTGCGCGTTCCGAGCGTTCACGCGCGCGGTCTTCCATCCACTTGTTCGCGCGCTTGAACAGATCGAGCGCGCGAACCATCTGGCCGACCTCGTCCTTGCGCTCGGCGCCTTCGATGGTGAAATGCCGGTCGCCCGCTGCCAACTGGTTCATGCCGCCTGCGATTTCGACGATCTTGCGCGAGAAATCACGCGACAGATAGGCAAGCCCGAGCAGCAACACCACGCCGCCAACACAAGCCAGCGCCCCCAGGATCATGATCATGTTGAAGAAGTAGCCGATGCCGGTGGCCTTTTGGGTCTCGCCGAGCGCCGCCAGATCGGTGGAAAGGCGCGCGCTGGCGCCCATCAGAGCGCTGCCTTGGGCAGACACTTTCTCGGCTGCGGCATTGGTATCGGCCCCGCCGCGCACGGCTTCGCTGGCGCTGTCGAAGGTGCTTTCGAACTGGCTGAGTTCTTCGCGCAGGGTCACCACGCGCGGGGCGAGTTCGGGGGCGTCCTTCGCCAGCGCGGCTTCGATCGCGGTCACTTGCGACAACAGAGTGCTTTCGCCTTTACGCTGCTGTTCGCGAAGCTCGGGGCTGCGGTCATACAGCACCCGCACCGAGTGATAGCGCAGTTCACCTGCGGACGATTGGAGCTGCCCAGCGGCGACCAGCGTTTCCTGCACTTGCGCTGAAGCGTTGTAGCGGTTCCAGAGTTCGCCGAGGCCTGCGCCCAGCACCAGCACCATGAGCACGCCGGTGGCAAGGAAGGTGCCGAAGATCGCGTTGATCTTGCCCGAGAGCGAGAGGTCGCGGAACCAGTCGATCCGCTCCAGCATCGTCGCACGTGGCGCGGTGGGGTGCGCGGCCTCAGCCTCGTCGCTATGTTCGAAGCTTTCTTCCATTCTGATCTGGCGCACGAAGTCGGGAACAGCCTGTTCCTCACGTCGCTCCTGCAAGCTCATCATGTTCATGCCGCAATTCCCCAGGGTCCTGTTTCAAGCAATTGTGAAGGAAAATCCTTTCCAAATGCTTGAGTCATCCGGATTTATTGACGGCTAGCCAGCGCGAACTCGCGAAAGGAAGCTCTGGACCTGAGTCCGTAGGGTTGCGGCCTGCGATTCGAGGCTGGTCGCGCTGGAAAGCACCTGGCTCGCCGCAGCCCCAGTTGACAGCGACAGGGCACGAACGTTTTCGATGTGACCAGCAACCTTCTCCGTCCCGCGCGCGGCGAGATCGATACTGCGGGCCAGATCATGTCCAGCGACCGATTGCTGATCGACCGCGCTGGCGATGGACACCGCCGTGGTTTCGAGACTTTCGATCTGGGCTGCGATGTCGCGCAGCGCACTGACGCTGGCGCCGGTGGTCGATTGCATCGCGCGGATTTGTTCGGCGACTTTTTCAGTGGCCCGGCTGGTCTGGTTGGCGAGCTCCTTGACCTCGCTCGCCACCACCGCGAAACCCCGACCCGCTTCGCCGCCGCGAGCGGCTTCGATGCTGGCGTTCAAAGCGAGCAGGTTGGTGCGCTGCGCAATCGTTTGGATCAGTTCGACAATCTGGCCGACTTCCTGCGCGGACGCAGAGAGCGCGCCGATAGTGCTGTCGGCTCGCCGCGCCGAGACGCTCGCCTCGCGGGCAAGTTCGGCAGACGAGGCGGCTTGACGGCTGATCTCGCCGATCGACATGGCGAATTCGTCGCTGGCGGCTGCTGCTGCCGTTGCGCCGAGATTGGCTTCCTGCATGGCGAACGATGCCTCACCGGTACGCACGCTGGCGTCTTCGGCGGTGCTCGCCATCAGAGTGGCGGTCGATTGCAGCTGGCTGGAAGCGGTGACGACCCCGGTGACGACTTCGCCTACAGTGCGTTCGAATTGATCGGCGATGCTTTGCAGCACCCGTTCCCGCTCAAGCCGGGCTTCCTCGCGCAGCACTTGCTGGCGGGCCTGTTCGTCCAGTTCGGCCTTGGCGCGTTCGGCGCGTTCGCGGCTCAGGCGTTCGAGCCTGACCCCGGCGCGGTGGAACACTTCGGTCGCGCGCGCCATCTCGCCGATTTCATCCTGCCGGTCTTTGCCGCTGATCGCGACATCGCGTTCTCCGGCCGCGATGCGGCTCATCTGCTGGGCAATGGCATTCAGCGTCGCGCCCACGGTACGGTTAAAATAGCGCTGGGCGAACAGAGTGATCAGCGTGAGGATGGTGGCGAGCACGATCCACATCACCAACAGGCGCGAAATCAGCGCGGCGCCGTTATCGGCCATGGAGTCGGCTTCTTCGCCGAGCGTCACTGTCATCGCGCGCGCCGCTTCGAGCACGGTGCTGCTGGTGGCGGCAATCTCGGCGGCTTGGCTCCGGCGGGTGGTGGCATCAGCGGTGTCGCCATCAAATGCGGCGACCTGACCGCCCAAATCGGCCACCCCTTCGCGGATCAGAGCGAGCCGGTCTTGTGCGTCGATCCCGGCTGCATCGGCCCGTTCGGCCAGCGCAGCAACGCTGGCGGCGGCCTGTTCAAAGGCTTCGCGTGCGGCGCGGGCGCGGGCCATGTCACCATCGGCGACCAGCAATTCGGCATGGCGCTGCCCTTCGGTCAGTTGGACCAGCAGCCGCTCGGCCTTGAGCGCGGCTTCATGCGTGGTGCGGATCCGCTCGCCGCGCTGTCCAAGTTCAACATAGCCGCCGACGACGAACAGCCCAGCCAGCAGCGCGAAGGCGAGGTTGCAGCTGAAGAACAGGGTGATCTTGCTGCCGATCGAAAGCGTGGCGAACCAATGCTGCGCGCGGCCCATCTGGGTCGCGGGCGCGCTGTGCTCTTGCCCGGCCTGTTCGGCATCGAGGTTGAGGGCAATATCCTGGAGCGCGCTCATGCCGCCTGTCCGTCCTTTTTGTCCGGCCCTGCGACCTGTGTGTCTGCGCGGTTCTGTTCGGCCATCAACCGGTCGATTTCGGCGGCGGGCAGCGCGCGGTAGTAAAGCCAGCCCTGAATCTGATCGCACCCGGCAAGGCGCACCAGTTCGGCTTGTTCTTCAGTCTCGACCCCTTCGGCCGTGACGCCCATGTTGAGCGCGCGGGCCAGTGCGATGCTCGACAGCATCATCGCGCGACTGCCCTCATCGACGCCGGCCAGTTCCACAAGGCTGCGGTCAAGCTTCAGCTTTTCGAACCGGAAGCGCCGCAGGAACCCGATCGAGGCGTAGCCCGTGCCGAAATCGTCGAGCGCGATGCGCACGCCGAAGCTGCGGATCACATCCAGCGTGCGTTCGGCGACGACGGGATCGAGCACAAGGCAGGTTTCGGTCACTTCGAGTTCGAGCCGGTGGGGCGGGAAGCCGGTTTCCTCCAGCACTTCGCCAAGCTTGATCGGGAATTCGGCATTGCGCAGCTGGGCTGCCGAAATATTGACCGACAGGGTGATGTCGCCCCAGCGCAGCGCATCGCACACCGCCTGACGCAGCACCCACAGGCCGAGCGGGTTGATCAGGCCCGAATCCTCGGCCACCGGCACGAAGACATTGGGGCCGAGCGGGGGGCGATTGCCCCGATCCCAGCGCAGCAGCGCCTCGACCGCGACGATCCGCGCGTCATCGGCGCTGACCAGCGGCTGATAGGCGAGGTTGAATTCTCCCGTGGCGATGCCGCTACGAATCTCCTCCTCGATCTCACGCAAACGTTCGCGGCGGCGGTCGAAGCTTTCGTTGAACCAGGTGCAGCGCATCTTCCCGCCGCGCTTGGACATGTCCATCGCCACATCGGCGCGGCGCAGCATTTCGGACGAGGGCACTCGGTTGTCGGCCAGCGAGCGGGTCAAACCGATGCTCGCACCAACCGCGATCTGGCGGTGACCGAGCGTGACCGGGGTGCCGAGCCGTTCGAGCAGCGTGCGGCACATCCCCTCAAGGATGGTGCCTGACACCTTGCCCGCCATCACGGCAGCAAATTCGTCTCCGCCAAGACGATAGCAGCGCGCTTCCTCCCCACAGACATCACGGATCAGCTGCGCGCACAGCTCGATCAGCTGATCACCGACCGCGTGGCCGTAGTGATCATTGACCTGTTTGAAGCTGTCGAGATCGATCATC
>DLGU01000161.1:12260-12673 GCA_002482865.1 Porphyrobacter sp. UBA7686 | reverse complement strand
CGCCTGCCCCCTCACCAATAGTAGAACACAGAGATCACATGCGCGGTCAGCGCGGCGATCAAGGCGATGGTGAGCGGGATATGGACGAACAGCCAGATTTCCAGCATCGCCCGGATGCGCAAAGCCTCGCGGATCTGGGCAAGCTGATCGCGACGCCGCTCCAGCAGCGCGGCGACCCGCGTGGTGGCATCCGAACCGCCGCCCATGCCTTTCAAGGCGCGGACCGTGGCGCAGCCGGGATAACGCCCCGTCAGTCGCGCAATCGGCCCGCCATAGAACACGTCTTGGCCAAGGGCTGCGATCACCCAATCGGCCTCGGCCCGGCCCAACGGCTGCGCGGCGCTCTCCAATTGCCGGTCGATCGCGGTCAGCGCATCGAGCATTTGCGCGCGGGTCATCTCCTTGCGGTTGGC
>DLGU01000161.1:11474-12229 GCA_002482865.1 Porphyrobacter sp. UBA7686 | reverse complement strand
CGCATAGACCACCACGCCATAAATCCCGGTCGCAATCACCAGCAGCATCAGCACATAGGCCAACGTGTGGACGTTCCAGCCGATCTGGAAACCGGTGTGCAGCGTCCCCACCACCACCAGCGACAGGCCGAGATATACGTGCGCAGACGTCCACGCCTTGAGGCTCCACGCGCCCGGATTGATCCGCCGCTTCCTCACCCCCAGCAGCGAAAGCCACAGGATCAGCCCCACCCCGATGGTGCCGAGCGTGTAGCCGTACCACGTGCCGCCATTGGGACGCGGCTCCTGATCGATCAGGACATAGCCCGCGATGCTCGCCGCGCTGAGCGCCAGTGCGATCCACAGCCAGCGATAGCCGCGATGCTTGAGGAAGCTGACATGGTCAGAATCGCGCCGCTTCTCGTCCTGCGTGAACCGGCCCGTGCCACCTTTCCCTTGGGCCGCCTTGGTCGCCATTACTCGGCGTCCTCGGTCAGCTTGGTGAAGGTCAGGAACTTGTCGGGGCTGACCCGGATCGCCGCGCCCGTCGGGCAGGCGCGCACGCAGGCGGGGCCGCCGTCGATGCCGGAGCACATGTCGCACTTGATCGCCTGCTTGGGCTTGGCCGGGCCTTCCTTCTCGGCCGCCGTCTTGCGCCAGCTATAGGATGCCTCGCCCGGGCCGGGGCCTTTGCCGAACAGCATCCATTGCAGGAGGCTCGGCTTCTTGGGCGGCTTGGCGTCCATGCGGATCACGCCGTAGGGGCAGTTCCTCTG
>DLGU01000161.1:7619-11396 GCA_002482865.1 Porphyrobacter sp. UBA7686 | reverse complement strand
CCGCGCTTGATTGCGTTGGGCGGGCAATCGGCCATGCAATGGGGGTGTTCGCAGTGACGGCATGACGTCGGCACGTGGAGGTGGGCGTAGGTCTTGCCCGCCTCCCGGTCCAAGCGCGACAGGCCGTCATGGCTGTCGGCGCAGGCCTTTTCGCAATTGTCGCAGCCGATGCACAGCTTCTCATCGATCAGCAGCACATCGGTCGCCTCACCGATGCCGTTGTCGACCAGGAACTGTGCGGTCTTGGAATAGAGATCGACTGCGCCGGAAAAGCTGTCCTTCTGCCCTTCAATAAAGGCGTTGGTGGCGCGGCGCGTGGCCATGTCGGTCATGGCCCGCTCACGCAGCTTGGGATTGCGCTCCAGCAGTTCGAGGAAGCCTTCGCCCGGCAGGCGGATCACTTCGGACTTGATCGCGGCCTTGACCGTGGCGGTGCGGGCGCTCCCGTCGATCACCGCCATTTCACCGAAATATGAGCCTGCGGGGAGGTAGGACAGGAACACCGGCCGGTCGCCGATCTGCTTTTCGACAATCATCGAGCCGCGCCGGATGATGAAGACGTCCTTGTCGTCCGCGCCTTCGGTCACGACCACTTCGCCCGCGCGCTTTTCCAACACCTGCGCCGCATCGACCAGCGGGGCGACATCCTCGCGGGTTAAGCCCGATCCGAACATCTGAAGCAATTGCCGCTCGATCGAGATGCGCTGGATCTCCGCCTTGGCCGAGGGCACCTGTGATTGCAGCTTGAGCGCAGCAAGCCGGGAGATTTCGACCACGATGGTGTCTTCGGCCGCGCGGATCGTCGCGCCGCGGCGGCGACCTGAGATCAGACCGACTTCGCCGAAGATCGAGCCTGCCTCGATGGGAATGGTGATCGAGGGGTCAGCCGGATTGACCTCCACCGCCACCGACCCGCTGGCGATCCCGAACAGCGATGATCCGGGCGCATTGCGCTCGAAAATCACCTCGCCGGGAGCGAAGAATTTCGCCTCGGAATCGAGCATGAATTCGCGCATCTGCAAGGGGTTCATGCCGTTGAGGATCGACACATTGGTGCGCAGGAATTCCAGCCATTCATCGGTGCTGCGATTGCCGGGAAGCCCTGCAAACTTGGCGGCGATGATCGGCTCGTCAGCAGGCTTCAGCGCGGTGTTGCCGTTGATGAACTCGATGACGTCGTGGCCCTGGTTCATGCAGTGCTTGATCAGCGGGTAGCCGGCCAGCGCGCCGATCACGAATATGCCCGGTGCCGTGCTTTCGAACACCGGGGAGAGCTTGGGAAAGGCGCTGCGGTCCTCGCTCGAAAACTCGATGCCGCATTCCTCCACGAAGGCGCGCGGCGGGGCCGAACCGATGCGGGCGATGATCCGGTCACATGGGATGCGGATTTCGCCGTCACGGGTGGTGAGCGTGATCCAGCCTGGCTCAATCGCCTTGGTCTCGCTCTCGGTGCGGACCATCAGCTTGCCCGCTTCGTGATCGGCCATCAGCGCGCTGACGTTCGCCGCCTTGGCGGTCGGAAATTCGATCCCGCGGTTGAGGATCGAGACCGTGTTGCGCTGCGCCGGGTCTTCGGCGAGGCCGCGCGCATTCTCGATCCCGGCGTCCCCGGTGCCGACGATGATGATATGCTCGTCCACATACTCCGCCGGATCGTCGAGCTGGTACTGCACATGCGGCAAGTCCGCACCGGGACAGCGCATCCGGTTGGGATTGCCCTGCGTGCCGATGGCGAGGATGATGTTTTGCGCCATCACCACTTCGCCGTTCGTTAGCTCGATCGCATAGGGCGGAGCGTGGCGCTGAATCTCGCGCACCGATTTGGTGCCGTCGCGCGCGCGGGTGACGAGCTGCTGCACGCTTCCGGGGATTGCCTCGCCAGTGCCGCTGATCGCCTTCGCTTCGGCGTGGTACTTCACATTGACCTTGTGGCCCGCGATCTGCTCGTCCCACAATCCGAGGATCGCCTCGCGCTTGCCTGCCTCGAAATCGATGTCCGAGCGCAGCACCAGATTGCTGGGCGTCGCCATGACGTGCTTGCCCTTCTGGTATTTGTAGATCGTGTCCGACAGGTGATCGGTCTTTTCGAGCAGCACATGGCTCAGCCCAAGGGCCGCTGCACGCGCGGCTGCGCTTAGTCCGGCAGGGCCAGACCCGATGATCGCGACTGTGAAAACATCGCCCACCTATCCTCCCCCTTGGATAGCGCGCACCCCAAGCGGCACCATACCCAAAACGGCCCCTGACACCAGAGCGAATTGCCCCGCTGGGCCACTGGTGCTAGCCGCTTTGCCATGGCGTCAGACACACAACAGGCAGCGGGCGGAGCGTCCAAGGCGGGCTGGGTTCTGCTGGGGGCGGCATTGCTGCTGGCGGCAGGCTCGATCGGGTTCAATGTGTACCAGGGATCGGGGGAAGAGAACGCGCCTGCGGTACCAACGGACGGAACCGCCACCATCGAACAATTGCGCGCCGCGGCCGAGGCATCGAAGGACGATGCCGGGCCGTGGGGCGATCTGGCCTTCGCCTATTTCGGGCAGGGCCAATATACCGAGGCCGCCGCCGCCTATCGCCGCGCGCTTGAAATTGCGCCGGACGAGGCGGTGCTATGGTCGGCTTTGGGCGAGACTCTGGTGCTGGCGAGCGAGCGCGATCCACTTCCGGCCGAGGCTTTGGCCGCGTTCCAGAAGGCGGTCGCGCTGGACGCCACCGATCCGCGCGCGCGGTATTTCCTCGCGGCGAAAAAGGATCTCGACAAGGATCACGAAGGCGCGTTGGCCGCTTGGCTCGATCTGCTCGCCGATAGTCCGCAGGGTGCGCCGTGGGAGGCCGATCTGGTGCGGACCATCGAACAGGTCGGCAAGATGAACAGCATCGACGTCTCTGCGCGCATCGCCAAGGCGCAAGCGGCACGCAAGCCTGCACTGCTGGCGCCGGGATCAGGTAGCGTCGCAGGCGAGGCCGCCTCGCCAGCGCTACGCGGGCCGAGCGCGGCGGATGTCGCGGCGGCCGGCGCGATGAAGCCGAGCGAGCAACGCCAGATGGCTGAAGGCATGGTCGCGCAGCTTGAGGCGAGGCTTCAGAGCGAGCCGAAAAACGTCGATGGCTGGGTGATGCTCATGCGCAGCCGTATGACGCTGGGCGAACCCGCCAAGGCCAAGGCCGCGCTAGAAGCGGCGGTCAAGGCCAACCCCGGCGCAGCGGCGGATTTGCGCGCGCAGGCGGCGGCTTTGGGGGTGAAGTAGCCACCCCGCTCGTCCTGAGCTTACCGAAGTTGACAAAGTTGACACCCTGTCAAGCGCCGGATTTCATTATTTATCGTTTTAAGTCAGCTTGTTAATCTGAAAAATCGAAGTTGACACTTCGCGGGTTGCGGGGGGGGAGGGTGGTGCACCGGTCGGTGCGCTGGACAACGATGGGAAAGAGCCCGCCCTCTGTAGCGCCGCAAGCCTCTGTAGGAAATCGCGCCGGAGCAGCTTTCGGGACGGGGCGAGGCTGGCATTCATGGCCGGTGGTGGGTGTTAGCCCTCTCCCCTTGCGGGAGAGGGTTGGGAGAGGGGTCCGGGGCGAAGCTCCGGCCCTTGCCCCCTCTCAACTGCGACTAGGCAGCAAGCTGCCAAGTCTTCGTATCTCTCCCGCAAGGGGAGAGATACGCGTGGCCGCAACGGGTCGCCGACTGAATTTATGCTTTCGGTGGCATCGTGGCTCAAGCGGCCAAGCTCAATATTAGGACGCCTTCGCCGCCCCAGCCCAATTCCCCCGCCCCGGACTTGATCC
>DLGU01000161.1:1790-7575 GCA_002482865.1 Porphyrobacter sp. UBA7686 | reverse complement strand
GGTCCCGGGTCAAGCCCGGGAAGGCGGTATGAGATGCTGAAACTTACACCACCCCGAATGCCAGCATCGCATCAGCGACCTTCTTGAAGCCAGCGATATTCGCGCCCTTCACATAGTCGATGTACCCGCCACCCTGATCGCCGTAGCGGATGCAGGAATTGTGGATGCCGGCCATGATGTCTTTCAGCATCTGCTGAAGCTCGTCTTCCTTCCATGACCGGCGTTCGGAGTTCTGGCTCATTTCCAGACCCGAGACCGCAACCCCGCCCGCGTTGGACGCCTTGCCCGGCGCGTAGAGCAGCTTGGCCGCCTTGAAGATGTGCACGCCGTCCAGATCGGTCGGCATATTCGCGCCTTCGGACACCGCGCGGCAGCCGTTGGCGACCAGCATTCTGGCGTCCTCACCCAGCAATTCGTTCTGCGTCGCGCAGGGCAGGGCCATGTCGCAGGGCACGCCCCACGGGGTCTTGCCCGCATGGAAACTCGCCTTGGGGAAGGCCTCGACATATTCCTCGATCCGTCCGCGGCGGTGGGTCTTGTGGGTCTTCACCCAGTCGATCTTCTCCTGATCGATACCGTCGGGATCGTGGATGAAGCCGCCGCTGTCGGACAGGGTCAAGACCTTGCCGCCCAGTTGCACGATCTTCTCCGCCGCATGGGTCGCGACATTGCCCGAGCCGGAAATCACCGCCGTCTTGCCCTCAAGGTTCTCGCCCTTGGTCGCCAGCATATTCTCAAGGAAATAGACCGCGCCGTAGCCGGTCGCCTCGGTGCGGATCAGGCTGCCGCCCCATTCCAGCCCCTTGCCAGTGAGCACGCCGGTGAAGTTGTTGGTGATGCGCTTGTACTGGCCGAACATGAAGCCAATCTCGCGCCCGCCCACGCCGATATCACCTGCTGGCACGTCGATATCCGCGCCGATGTGGCGGTACAGCTCGGTCATGAAGCTTTGGCAGAAGCGCATGATCTCGCGCACGCTTTTACCCTTGGGGTTGAAGTTCGACCCGCCCTTACCGCCACCCATCGGCAGGCCGGTGAGCGCGTTCTTGAATGTCTGTTCGAAGGCGAGGAACTTCAGCACGCTTTCGGTCACCGAAGGGTGGAAGCGGATGCCGCCCTTGTAGGGGCCGATGGCGTTGTTGTTCTGGACGCGCCAGCCGCGCTGCACGCGGATATTGCCGGCATCATCTTCCCAGCACACCCGGAAGGACACCACGCGGTCAGGCTCGGCAATGCGGCGGAGGATCTGCTGGGAGTGGTACTCCTCCTTGTCCTCCATGAATTCGAAGATGTCTTCGGCCACTTCCTGGACCGCTTGCACAAATTCCGGCTGGTGCGGATTGCGCTTCTTCACGCCCTCCATGAAGCCATTCAGGTCGACGTGGTCGGTGACTGCCATGATCTTTTCCCCCCAATATTGCTTGTATGCGCGCGATAGAGACTCCGCTTGTCGTTTTGCGGCAAACTATCAGGGCAAATTGCAATTCATGCAAGGAGCGAGGCATGCAGTCGAATGGCGGTCAGATGGCCGAGCTGAAACTGCGTTGATTGGCCGCGCGGTAGCTGTCGAACATGGCGGCGATCACGCGGGCATAGGGCAGTCCGCCGGGCAGAATGGCGAGCCGGTTGCCGTCGAGCCGCGCCAGCCCGGTGGCGGTGAAGGGGCCCAGCCGATCCTGCACCTCGGCCAACAGGCAGGGCGAAAGCTCCGCCTCGCCCTGGCACAGCAGCGCCTCGATCACGCCGCCGCGCAGACGGTCTTGCGGTTTGCGCACGATTCCGTGGTTGGCGGAGAGGCGACCTTCGCCTGAAAGCTGGCGGTAGCGGCCGGTGTGCTTTTCATTCTGGGCGAGGAGTCCGGGAAAGCCGCTGACCGCGCTCGCGCCCATGCCGATCAGGACGTCTGACGGGTCATCGGTGAAGCCCTGGAAATTGCGCCGCAGTGTGCCGTCACGCACCGCGAGGGCCATTGGATCATGCGGCAGGGCGAAGTGATCGAACCCGATGGCGTCATAGCCATGCCCGGTCAGCATCGCATGGGCCTGACTTGCCATCATGAAGCGCGCCGCTGCGCCGGGCAGGGCGTCTTCGGGGATCATCGCCTGACGCGGCACCAGATGCGGGACATGGGCATAGCCGAACACCGCAACCCGGTCCGCGCCGAGCTTGCGGGTGTATTCGAGGCTGTCTTCAAGGTCCGCCTCGCTCTGGTGCGGCAGGCCGTACATCAGATCGAAATTGAGGCTGGTGACGCCTGCGCCCCGCAGCAGCTCAACGCTGCGGCCAATCATGGTGAGCGATTGTTCGCGCCCGATGGCTTTCTGGCAATGTGCGGCGAAGGTCTGCACCCCCATGCTGGCGCGGGTGATGCCGACGTCGCCCAGCACCGGCGCCCATTCGGGGGTGAGGCTGCGCGGATCAAGCTCGATCGACCAGGACGGCGCGTCGAGCGGGAAGTGTGCGTGGATCGCATCCACGAGGCTCAGGAATTCACCCGGTTCGATGGCGTTCGGGCTGCCGCCGCCAAAGGCGATCCGCCGCACCCGCGTGCCTCGTGGGAGCAGGCTGGCGACCGTGGCGATTTCCTGATGCAGCGCCGCGAGGTAGCTCTCCACCCGCGCGCGCTTGCCTGATGCGCCGGTGTTGCAGCCGCAATAGTAGCAGATCTTCTCGCAGAACGGGATGTGGAGGTAGAGCGAGATGTCGCCCGACGCCTCGGCGATGGCGCGCTCAATGCTGCCTCCCTCCAGCGGGCCGAAATCGGCAGCGGTGGGGTAGCTGGTGTAACGCGGCACCGGCGTGGCGAGGAGGTTGGGGTGATAGGTCCACATGAGACGCTTAAAGCGCGGCGGCAGTCGCCCGTCTTTGCGCGAGATCAAATCGTCCGTTTCGGGCCTTTTTGTTCGCTCTTTTCGCGGCATGTACCGGCATGGCAGCCTTTGGGATGGCAGTTGCCGCTATCGTCTGTGGGCGCATCATCGCCGAGCGGGATGGTAATGGTCCCGCCATTGCACAGGGTCGCGGTGATCGCCGTGTGCTCGGCGGGAGCCGGGCCGAGCATCACCGGCACCAGCGCGGCGATTGCCAGGGGGAGGGCGGCGCTCATGCGTCCTCCTCCAGCGGCTCGTCATCATCGATCAGGATGCGGTTGGCCGCGCCGTCCATGTCGTCATACTGGCCCACGCGCATCGACCACAGGAAGGCGACGAGGCCGAGCAATCCCATGCCCAGCGCGATGGGGATGAGGAAAGCGAGGCCGGTCATTTGGCGGCTCCTGCCAAGCGCAGCGAATTGGCGACCACCACCAGCGAGCTCACCGACATGGCAATCGCTGCAATCAACGGGGTGACGAGGCCGAACACCGCCAGCGGCACGGCGAGCAGGTTATAGGCAATCGAGAAACCAAAATTCTGCCGCACGATCCGCATCGTCGCCTTGGCGACCCGCACCGCGAGCGCGACCGGCATCAGCCCTTCGCCAATGAACACCGCGTCGGCGGCCTGCTGGCTGGCGTCGGATGCGGTGCCCGGCGCGATCGAGGCATGGGCGGCGGCGAGGGCGGGGCCATCATTGAGCCCATCGCCCACCATCAGCGGGCGGCGGCCTTGAGTTTTGAGGGCTTCCAGCGCGGCAAGTTTCGTCTGCGGGGTGGCCTCGGCTTGCGCGGTCAGACCCAGCGCCCGGCCCATCGCTTCGACCGGCGCGACGCGGTCGCCCGACAGGATGCTCGCGGTGATCCCCTCGGCGCGCAGGGCGGCGAGGGTTGCAGCGGCATCGCTGCGCATGGGGTCGGCGAAGGTGATAACCTGCGCGGTGTCCCCGATACGCAAGGTGGTGGCGAGCGCCTGTGCCTCGCCTTCGGGCTTCTCCAGCGCAACCGCTACGCCCTGCCATGTGCCGGTGAGGCCGATCCCGCTTTCTTCGCGGATGCTATCAATGCTGGCGGGCTGCACCTTTTCGCGGAGCAGCGCAGCCGCAAGGCCGCGGCTCAAGGGATGGCGGCTTGCCTGCGCCAGACCCAGCGCGATGGCGCGAGCCTCGGCGCCCAGCGCGCTCACATCCGCGCGCGGTTCGCCCAGCGTCAACGTGCCGGTCTTGTCGAGCAGCGCGATGTCCACTTCAGCCAGGCGTTCCAGCGCGCTCCCGTCCTTCACAAGCAAGCCCCGGCGCAGCAGCGCACCGCTCGCCACCACTTGCGCAGCGGGGACGGCGAGGCCCATCGCGCAGGGGCAGGTGATGATCAGCACCGCAATCGCGATGGTCAACGACTGGTGCACGCCAGCGCCCGCAATCATCCAGCCGACGAAAGCCAGCGCGGCGAGACTGTGCACCACCGGCGCATAGAGCCGTGAGGCGCGGTCGGCGATGCGGACGTAGTGGCTGCGCGATTGCCCCGCCTCGTCCATCAGCCGGGCGATTTCGGCAATCGCGGTATCCTCGGCCACGCGGGTCAGCGCCACGCGGATCGGGGTGGAGAGGTTGATCGCGCCAGCATGGACCGCGCTCCCCGGCCCGACAGGTTCGGGCGCGCTTTCGCCGGTCAGCATGGCATTGTCGATGGCGCTGATGCCGTCCACCACTTCGCCATCGGCCGCGAGCGCTTCGCCAGCGGCGACCAGCACCAGCATGCCGGGTTCCAGATCCTTCGCGGCGACGCGGCGGGTGGTGCCGTCGGGTGCGATCACTGAGGCGCTCTTGCCCATCCGCCCGAGCAAGGCGCCGATCCCGGCGCGTGTGCGTGTGCGCATCTCGGCGTCGAGCGCGCGGCCTGCGAGCAGGAAGAACAACAGCATCACCGCACTGTCGAAATAGGCGTGCGCGCCGCCGGTGATGGTCTCGTAGAGGCTGAGGCAGGTCGCGAGGATCACGCCGATGCTGATCGGCACGTCCATGTTGGTGCGCTTGTGGCTCAGCGCCATCCATGCCGAGGCGAAGAACGGACGGCCCGCATAGGCGATCACCGGCAGCGCGATCAGCGCCGAGAGCCAGTGGAACAGCTCGCGCGTCGCCCCGTCCGCGCCCGACCAGACGCTGACCGAGAGCAGCATGACATTCATCATGCCAAAGCCCGCCACGCCGAGCGCGCGGTTCAGGCGTTTGCGTTCCTCGACCTCGACGCCCATCGGATTGTCGGCAACCGGCTGCGCTTCGAAGCCCAGTGCCAGCAGCGCGGCTGTCAGCGCATCTTCGCCCAGCGCCGGATCATGGCTGATCGCCACCCGCTTGGCGGAGAAGTTCGCGCGCGCGGCGGCGATGCCTGCGAGCTTTGGCAATTCCCTCTCGATCTTGCCGATGCACCCGGCGCATTTCATCCCCGGCACAGTGAAGCGGGTCGAAATCAGCGGGCGGGCGTCGTGCGGGTTGAGGAGAGCGGGGGCGTTCATCGCAGATCGCCTTCCCCGGCCCATTCCTGCGCGCCTGCGCGGATGCCGATGTGGATTTGCCAGCGGCCTGCGCCCAGCGTCTCGTTCGAGAGCCAGCGGCCCTGGCCCTGCGGCGCGAAGGTCAGGCGCGCAGCCTCGCGCGCACCCAGCGGGCGTTCGGCCTCGGCCGTGATGGCTGCTTCGGCAGGCACAGCGAGGGTTTCGAGCACCACCCGCCCATCCGCGCGGCGCTGCGGGATCGCCTGCCAGCCCAAGGCCTTGGAGGCTTCGGCCTTGGCGATCCAGCCATTGTAGTTCTGGCTGGCGACATAGGAATTGTCGACCACCGTGCCGTGGAAGCTGCCGACGGCATAGCTCGCCATGACGAGGTTGACCGCGATCACCACGCCGAACCCGCCGAT